>JANQJC010000076.1 GCA_028281825.1 Flavobacteriales bacterium | reverse complement strand
TCATACTGCCCATCAATTGGAAGTTTCTCCCTTAGAATGCCTCGTTTTTGAAGACTCGTTCAATGGGGTAATAGCCGCCAAGGCAGCACGCATGAAAGTGATTGCTATTCCCGAACCCCTATCCTACCCTCAAACCCGTTTTGATATTGCAGACATAAAGCTGAAAAATCTTTCTGAATTCAATACATTACACTGGGAAACCTTGAATAGTTGAAAACAATAAAATTGCCTAATATTGTTAAAGAGCAATAATGGTTTATCAATTATCAAAAAAACACCCACAAAAAAGGGCATTTATAACTGGAGCAGCCAGCGGTCTGGGCTTGGCACTATGCAAAGAACTGGCTAAAGATAGCTGGACAATAGGCATGAGCGATATTAACCTGGCTGCCCTTGAAATTGCCGCTGAAGAGATAAAATCTCTGGGAGCCAGCACCATCACCTACACACTAGATGTATCCAATAGGGATAAGTACAAAGAAGTGTGTGAACATTTTCTTCAGCAAGTTGAAGGAATTGACCTATTAGTGAATAATGCTGGTGTAGGCGATGCTGGCTACACCGAAGAATATAGCCTTAAGAATTGGGAGTGGCTCATAGGCATTAACCTGATGGGAGTGATAAACGGTTGCCACTACTTTATACCAACTTTCAAAAAACAAAAGTCAGGGCAAATTATCAATATCGCCAGTGCGGCTGCATTCTCCAGCCTACCCAGAATGGCTGCCTACAACGTAAGCAAAGCAGGTGTGTTATCCTTTTCAGAAACACTTGATGCAGAGCTTTACCCACATAACATCAGGGTTTCGGTTGTAATGCCTACATTCTTCAAAACGCAAGTAATGCAATACAGTCGTGGTGACAGCAAAAGTGTTGAGCTATCAAAACTGGTATTTGCCACCACTCCACTCACACCTGATAAAGTAGCTCAAACAGTACTCAAGAAATCAGGAAAAGACAAGTTTCATATCATACTCCCCGCCAACGCAAGGTTCATCTATTGGCTCAAAAGATATTTCCCAAAGCTCACATTGAAGCTCTATCGACTGGGTGAGAAAAACTCTGAGAAACTACAAAAACGGCTCAAAAAGAAATTTGAGACAATGGATAAACAGGGAAAAATAGACCACGATTATCTGGACAAAGCTTTTAATGAGCGAAAAGCCAATAAGGTTAATGAATAACCATCCTGCTGAAACGCTTTACTCTTGCTTCTTCCACTGTCACTAAATAGGTTCCTCTTTTTAAGTCACCAACTATAATAGTCTCAGTGGGCTTTATCCTCTTTGAATAAACCAACCTGCCAGTAACATCACTTATCCGGACATCTACTGGTGAGGTACCACCCATATCATTAATCTTAAAGATACCATCATTTGGATTAGGGTAAATCCCTATGCTTTGCGAATCATTAACCTCAATACCCAAAGGCTCATAAAATATACTTCTCTGAATGGTATCCGAGCCGCATTCAGAAGTCGCAATCAGCGTTACTTCGTGAGTTGTCTGGCCCGCTAACTCATAATAAGCATTCTCTGTTTGAACGGTATTACCATCAATAATCCACTCCCATGTATCAGCATTGCTTGAGATGCTATCCAAAAACATGGTATCATTCATGGGGGTATGAGTAAAGTCTGCTACCACATCATTTGCACCGATGCGCCAGGTATTCATGCTATCCAATACAGTTTCGGCTGCTATGTTTTGCAAATAGGCGGCTGTAGTTGCATTCAATGGGCCGTGAAAGGTATTTCCAACTGGGCTTTCCCTATAAAGGGTAGCATAAAAAACACATGCCGCCAAGTATGAGCCTGAGTAATTCGGGTGGCTATTGTCACTAGTATACAGGTTGAGTGTTGAGTCTGTTTGAATGGAATTAGCCCAAGCCATACCTACCGGTGCGCACGTCGCCTCATGAGTGTTAGCCATCTCAAGATAACTAGTCCTTAACCGTTCCTGCATACCCTCATAAGTACATATAGGTGGGTAAAACTGACAGTTTTGGGTATCCCCATATTTGCGCCCCCAAGTCATGTAAAATACCGTCTCTGTGCAGGGGCTATTCTCCTTTATCATACTATCCAACTGTGCTGCATAGGGATAAACCTCTTGCGCCACCTGCACTGGATGAAAAGATGGTCTTTGGCTTTGCTCTTGTAACACTACAAAATCCCAATCCTCAGAAGCTATGTAGCTAATGGTAGTCTGGTTGCCACTATGCCCCTCAAAAGTATACCCACCCGGAGTATTGACGGTATAATCTAAAGTGTCCCCATTAGCATCAGCTATGCTGGCTATAATATTAGGTAGGTTATTAGCTCCTGTGTAACTATTACCTAAAAACAACACCTTGTAAGTCTGTGAATAGGTCTGAATAGAGCCCATTGTAAAAAGAACAAAACTGAGTAAAAAAACCTTTTTCATGTCCTGAATTTATTGCGTTTAAAGAAATTCTGAGGGTGAAAAGGAGAATTCTTGGCATGCAACCTAATGGCTTTACGAGATAAGAATACGGCAACAATTAATGTAATTGTTGCCCCTGCTGCTAAGGGTACTAACTCATTCACAAAAAGGCAAAAATCATACGCCCCATGGAAAAATGTTGCCCAAAACAATCCGGTAAGTAACAGTCTTGTTTTATGTTCTTTCCTAAACTTGGCTAAACCAAAAAAGTATCCCATGATTACACCATTTGCAGCATGGGCAGGAACAGCGGTAAACATCCTTACCCAACCTGTCGCTTCACCATACTGATATACATACATGATATTTTCCAACGTAGCAAAACCTAAAGCTACCATAACCGAGTATACGATTCCATCAAAGGGTTCGTTGAATTCTGGCCGCTTATATGCTATACGTACAAAATAAAACTTACAAAGTTCCTCACTAAAACCCACTATTATAAACGCCTGAAAAAGGTGTGACACCACCGATGATGAGTCATTAAATATCTTCATGCCATAGTTTTCCATCACTATGGCAGGTATGGTACTCAGCATTCCAAATGCAAAAAACCTAAGCAACAGTCGAATAGGTTCTCTCTCATACTTATCTTGCAGATAAATATAGATGGCTATTACAAGACCAGGCGTAAGTGCTAATGCAAGTAGGTTTAGTGACATTCAATGAGATTATGCCCTAATTTACTCATTTTCGCTCATAAGGTTTACTACGGCCAGCTTGGTTCCGTCAGGGCTCACGGCTATGCGTGTCATTTCACACATCTCATATTTGTCCAACTCGGCTATTACCTTCCACTCCCCGCCAGGCTTTAATGCATATATCCTATCGTAATAGGTAGCCAATAAAATACCATTAGGTGTCCAACAGTGATCTTCACTGGTCGACCAATTCCTAGCTATTTCATGTACTTGCAATCCAGTATCTACCTTCTTGATTCTCCAATCTCCTTCCCTGGATTTATCAAGAAAAGAAACCGCAAGCTCATTAGGTATCTTCCTGATGCAACGCCCAATGTTTTCAGCCACTACCTGGGGTTTCTGTCGGTCAGTGACAACTATCTCCAATGTTGGTGGGTCAGTTATTTTAAAATAAGCCAATAGCTCCTTATAGAACCACGAATAGTACCCTATGGAATCAACATGCTGCATCATCGTCATTGGAGTATTATGGCCATATAAGGGGTATTTCCAGATACGTTGCGTAGAATCTTCCTCAACCATTACTACCGAGAAACTCTTCTTGTCATCCATCACTTCAGGCGAAAACTCACTCTCTGGCGTATAGGTTAATTGCTCGGTCTTCTTCTTTTCAAGGTGGTAAACAAAAATATCACTCTGGTTATCTTCACCTACTGATGAGAAAAGTATCTTCTTACCATCAAGAGTGAATGATGGCTGGTTATCATATCCATAGCGCTTGGTAATATTAACAGGTTTTGATTGCACCAACACATTATCACCCTCGCAACTAATATTGAGTAGAAAAATATCCGTATTGGGAAAATCCTGGGATTTAGATACTAAACCAAGCAATACAAGAAAGACCGTCAATATCTTTCTTCCACACCCATTACCCCACATTATTTTCATTATCTGATAAGCAGCTTACCTCTGTGTGTATGTCCTTTTTCTGATGTAAGTTCAAAAATGTAAAGTCCAGCCCCCAATTCTCTTTTTTCCACAATCACTTGGCTCCCATTGGTGTTTTGTTGCCTCAATAGCCTGCCTGACGCATCAATCAGTTTTAAACTAATGGTCGCTCCGTGATCGTTATTAAATACAATGGTCGTTTGCTCTGTAAATGGATTAGGATAAACACTCACGCTGCTTTCCCAGGCCAGTTCATCCACACCATCTATTTTTCCCTTAATGTTCACGCAGTAATCTTCTACTTCACCAAAATCGAAATCGCCCCCCGTTGCACAAACGCTGGGCAGTGATTGATACTTCATACTCACACGCATACCAGTAGTACCCAAAGAAGCTGAATCAGGAATGATAAAGTTACCCGTTACAGTATCCGTTACGGCACCAGAGGTATATACCCTTTCTGATGGGTCGTCATACCTTCCGTTTCTATTCCAATCAATCCACACCCTAAAACGCTCCTGGTAAGATTGGCTTAAATAGTCAGGAGCCAGCTTTATGCTATAAGTAGCTTCCCTATTCAAATCGGTTGAAAGGTTAGTATAGTCACCATAGCCTCCGTCATTTCCGCTACTATTGTCAATACTACCCAGCCCTACATAAGCTATCCACTCATCTTCACTATCTTCACCTTCAGACTCACAATAATTGGCCTCATTACAGTCACAATCACCCGTCTGAAACACAATACTCTCTGTATAATTTGATGTACTGGTATCGCACACCGTTTGAACCTGTATTTCATACTCTGTGCAATGGTTCAGGTCAAAGTACTCCATCACAGCATCGGTAGTATTCTCAACATCCCACGTTCCTGAAACAACAGGCCTTATCCTTACGTTATAAGACACAGCATTTGTAACCTGGTTCCAGGCTGCACTTCCTCCGTCAACACCACTCACACCAGCTGAGAAACCTTCAGGCATCTCACAACAACCAGTAGTTGTGAACTCAAACACATCTGAAAACATAGAGGTATCAGTATCACACTTCGCCAAAACCTGGAACTCATAATCAGCGCATCCCAACAATCCATCCAATAAATAAGGACTGCTAGCCGAATCCACCGTAGTCCATAAGCTTACTCCCACTCGCCTATATTCTAAGATATAAGTGTTTGTTCCCAATCCCCCACTCCAGCTTAATATTGCCGAGTCAAGCCCAATACTACTAGCATTGAGGGAAAAGGGCTCAGTACAGCCACTGCTTCCACAATCATCCAACATCTCCATCAATGCCCCGTTCACATTCAGGCGCCCACCTGAAACCGTTATGCCATCTAAACTTGTATTCGGGTCAGTGCCATCCATGATATATTCCTTCATGGCAAGGGCGGCATCTCCTGGGTTTGCATGGGCCATCACCGCAAATGAATTGCAGGGTGCTGAATACAAAAGCCCAATTGTTCCGGCAACGTGAGGAGTAGCCCCTGACGTTCCACCAAAACCACCATATCCACCGCCAGATTGTGGAGTATAAGTTCCTTCTCCAGGTGCACCCAAATCAATAGTAGTAATTCCATATCCCGCTTGTGTCAGCTTCACATCGTTCCTGTTGGTGTTAGTTACCGATATCAGCCAATCACTGGGGCAAGCCGTTGGCAGGTCACCTGTCACATCTATATTAAAATTAGCGTTAGCAGTTGCTCCTGCACTTAGTATACCTTCAACACCCATAGAGTCATACATGGCGCACCAAAGCGGTGCATTGCTCGGTTGCCCATTGTTAATACCCCATGATGAATTCGTTGCTACCACAAAAGCCCCTTCAGCACCTCCTGTTTCGTTGTACTTTTTTCTCATTATCCAGGGATAAGTATAGGCTTCAACGGCTTGCGCCTCGTTACCACCGCCCACAACAACCATCACCTTCACATCCCAACTCACGCCAGTTACACCATTACTATTATTGCCCTTGGCACCTACTATTCCTGCTACGGGCGTGCCGTGCCCACCACCAAAAAAGCCACCCGTTATATCACCGTTATTATCGTCTGCATTCCAACCTAAGTAATCATCTACATAACCATTATTGTCATCATCAATACTGTTATTAGGTATCTCGGCGTGATTAATCCAAAGGTTATCTCCAAAATCGCTATGTCCTGTATCAATACCATCATCCACCACACACACCACGATAGTATCCCCAAGGGGAGTCACTCCTCCAGTGGTCACATCCCAGGCAAGGTCAGCATCAATATCTGCACCTGGCGTTCCTCCACCCTGCCCTGTGTTCACATATTGCCACTGCTGGTTGAACTGAGTATCATTAGGTACCGCCCTTTGCTGTATGTAATGGTTAAACTGGGCTATACTCACCAACGGATGCATCTTCACCGCGTTGAGCATCTTTACATCATAAACTGTGTTATTATCAAATCCCAACAACCACACGTGTATAGGCCCTGAAACTTTCTTTTTCACATGAATACCTGTAGCTACACCTTCCAAATACTCAAGGCTTCTCACCACCTCCATGATGTTTTTGCCGGGCATGGTTTGCACCAGCATTTCCCCCGGCACATATGGAGGTTCTGTTGCATGAGAAAATAAACTTACCAGTAAGAGTGAGGAGGTAATTAATAAAAATCTGATTCTATCCATCAATTGGTTAAATATGGTTTTAGTCGCCGAAAAATAACGTTATTTTCTCTTTTATAGAGCCAGAATTCGACAAAACCTTTGATTATCAGGATAGTTACCCCCAGATAATTATCCTAGAGTTTTTGGAACTTCACTACCGCAAAGTGCTCACCTGCTCGTATTTGTAGAATATAGATTCCCGGGGCCAGGTGCGCAGTGCTTATCTCATTGATTCTAGCAGAACTGGTCATCTTTTCATCGTAAAATAGCTGTCCTGATGTGCTGAATACAGACAACTCTACATCATCATAAATATCACCAATATCAACCTTTATCAAGTCATTAACCGGGTTAGGATACACCAACAACTTATCATCAAATCCCATGTTGATACCAGTTATTATCATGGTATGGCAGTTAGAAGTGTCTTTACAACTATTCTGGGCAACTTCCACAGCGAAAGAACCGTTGTACATGGGTTCAAACATCTGCGAAGTCTCACCTTGCACTATTTCTCCACTGTTACAATCTATCCATTGATAGCCTGCATTGTTGGCATTGGCTGTTAAGAAACCCAAACCCTCTGTCACGGAAGTATCAACCACATCAACAGACACTATGCGAGATACAACGCTATCACATCCTTGCACACTCTGCAAGGTATCAAAGTACTGCCCACCCGTAGACTGGTAGGTTCCAAAAACATCTATACTATCACCCTCACAAATAGAGAACGGCGGGAATAATACAGTTAATGTTGGGGTGTTGGTTTGTATATCAACAGGTATCCTAGTGTGACCTGGGCAAGTGCCCAGATAAACCGTGGTAGAAGAAGTAACATTAGTTGCGTTATAGGTAGCTCCTGTTGCCAACAAGTTTCCACCTACTTCAGCATCATGCCAAGTGATGGTTGTATTCCCTGGTAAGCCACCTACAACAGTAGCTGTTAGAGTAGCGGATGTGCTGCTGCACGGAATAGAAACTCCGGCAGACTCCAAATACCATATTGGAATAGAAGTATTGCTTTCCCCAGCTGAGCCTGATGTTGCTCCATTAGGAGGAAACTCCGACAATTGAGGCGACTCGGTAATACCATTAGCTCCACCTAGCACTGAAATTGACGGCCCTGCCGTTGAAAGTGATACATAACCACCACCACCGCCGCCGCCAGGCCCTTCAGCCTCACTCACGTTAATAAATGGCCATATACCAAAAACCTGGTCTCCACCCTTTCCCCCATTGGCACTAATACTAAGTCCATTACCTATACTATTTCTGGCGCTGACAATCACGGTACCACCTGCCCCGCCGCCGCCTGCACCGTCAGAACCAGAGTAGCCATTAAAGGGAGGACTGCTCGGGTCAGTACTCTCACCTTCACCTCCGTTAGCCAATAAGCTTCCAGAGCCAGTCACGTTATCATGGCTTTCAATAAATATCAGTCCACCACCAATACCGCCGTCTCCGCCATCGCCATTGTTTTGGTCACCGGCACCACCACCACCGCCCAAAAACAGCTTTCCAGTTGAGTAGTCAAGAGGCCTCCCTCCAGTTCCACCATACGGTCTTCTGCTATCACCACCCCAGCAAACATCATTCGGCCCCTGCGACATCGCATCGCAATTGTTGCTAGAAAAAGTATATCCACCCTTTCCACCACCTGAAGAAGTTAGCCCCGCAATAGATGGGCTTTCTAGCGCCCAGGCGGTATTATAACTGGCATCAGGCGTTCCAAAACCACTCCAGTTCTCAGGATTACCCCCGTTGGCACCGCCGCCGCCACCCGCATTGTGTGCATTGCCTCCGCCACCACCATTAGCAGCAGCACCCCTGGCATACCTGCCACCTATTGCATCATAACTAGCTTGATAGCCTGCAATTCCTTCGCCTTTTTCAGCGCCCAGTTCCTTGCTTGTGCTCGCCCATCCCGGCCAGTACGTAGTAGAATTATCCCCTACCAATGAACCTCCCTTAAAACCTTTTGCACTCACGTCTATGCTTCCATCTATTGTAGTCTGCCCTTTCACTTCAACTACTACCAAGCCACCTAAACTGCCATTCCATGCGGGGCAAGTGATAGAAGCTCCACCACTCACCGTTAAACTATTGTATCTCGGCACTCTTACCACCTGGGTTATCCCAGCTACGCTGTAATCATTAGCCAATGGACACGACAAACCAATTGAATCAGAAGAATTCGATTTCCTTACCTCTGCAAATTCATAATTACCACAGCTATTGTAGTCTATGATTTGGCCCCACGAAACATCATTTGGATTACCTACATTACCATTCAGTGTACCATTTACTGTAGCCCCTTGCGCTTGGTAAATAAATATGAGGTCGCCATCTTCCAGTGGCCCCGAGAAATTATTGGTCAGTGCATTATTCGCAACCTTTATTCTGGTATCTCCAGCAGATGCATTTGCCGTTAATGTAGTGTAAGCGTTTACTTGTGCGTTCGCCGATGAAATAGTTACATCACCATTCTTTCCACTCTGTCCATGCGTTAGCGCAGCAGCTAATACACAAACAAACAATAATAGAAGCTTTTTCATGATAGAAATTTCAATCCCCTTATGCTGTTAAAACATTGAGCATACAAACTTAACACGAAATCTTGATTTGTGCTATAGGTGCAACACCAACACTTCTACTACTGCGTTTTCACTAGTTTTTTGTCAAGGTTGATATTCTCACCATTAATGTGAATGGAATAAACCCCATTAGCCCAGGTAGATGCATCCAATATGAATGTCTTATCCACAACTTGATTAGAATAAACCAATGCTCCAACTGAACTGTAAACCATAAGTTCTACCCTGCTATTTTCGGGCAGTGTAATGTTAAAAACACCTGTAGATGGGTTAGGGTAAATCTTAATATCCTCATGTTGAGACTCATTAACACCAATGGTTATCACGTTGGCAACCTCTGAAATTGATACACAACCGTTCTCATCAATTACTTCAATTGTGTATTCACCTGGCTCTTCAATCTCATAAACCGAATCTGTTGCCCCTTGTATTGGGCTTCCATCCAAATACCATTGATAACTCGCACCGGTTGTAGATGAGAGCGTGAAGCCATTTTGGGTAATTACTGGCTGGTTGGTGGTGTATACCACTACATTCACATCCTCAGAAGTTGATCCACAGTTATTTGTTCCAGTTACAGTATAGGTAGTGCTCCCATTTGGTGATACAGTCAAATCTTGCCCATTCACATTACCTGGCATCCAATTGTACAATGAAATATCTGTTCCTGAAGCATTGATGGTCACACTCTGCCCCGGACATATTTCCGCATCAGCTATTGAGTTCAAAACTGGTAAAGCCTCAATGTAAGCTGTAACGGCTACCCTATCTGTAGAGCAACCTTCCTGCTTCACCTCCCAATCATAGAAAGTATAATAGTAACCCGTTCCTGCAGTACTGGAAGTAATTGAAAACACCCCTGGCAAGGTATAAGGATAGGAAGGCCCCGAATTATTCCTGTATAAGTCAGCATTTGCCGTAACCCCCAATTGATAGCCTGTTCCGGTAGTAACATCAAAATTAAGTGTAATTCTACTCTCACCATTCGGCACGTTAATGGTAACACTTTCAAGCACGGTGCCACCACCATCTCTTAATTCAAATGTCCTGTTTCCACTTCCGCTAGCATATACTTTGGCCGAAACCAGGGTAAAGTCACTTAAAGCATCAAATAAAAGGCTCTGTGTTCCATTAAAAAAGCCGCCTGTTCCAAAATTATTATTCGTAGCACCGCCATACTGCGAAGGCGCGGGCACTTGGCTTTCAACATAATAGGTTGTTGTATTACTAATTGATGGAGTTGTAAAGGTTAAACCTGTATTTACTTGGTTTCCTCCACTTGCTGCATCAAACCAAACCAATGAGCCACCTCCAGCAGCACTCAGGTCAACTGTGCCTTCACCACAGCGGTTTCCATCAGTTCCCAAAGGTGAACTAACTATCTCCGCAACCACTTCAGTCCGTTCAGAAATACATTCGCCTGCCTCTACTTCCCAATCATAAAAGAAGTAATAATAACCATCACCAGCGCTGCTGGTCTCAATTGTCACTCCTCCTGGCAATGAATAAGGATAGGAAGGCCCTGAATTATTCCTATACAAACCTGGTTGGCTACCTGCCAAGGTGCCCAGCTGATAATTGCTTCCAGTAGGTACCGTCCAGTTAAGATTAACCCTGCTCTCTCCCGCTGGTATGTTAGTTGTAAGGGTTTCTAAAACTGCACCTGAGCTATTTCTCAATTCAATAGTTCTGTTGCCTGCATCTTCAGCATATACTTTAACCGATATCAAAGTTATCTGTGTAAAACAGTCAAAAATCAGGTGTTGGTCTCCTGCAAAATAACCACCTCCGCCAAAGCTGTTATCCACTGGGCCAATATTCTGCAATTGGCTTATTACCTCTTCAACATAATAACTGGTCGTCGTACTTAAAGAAGGCGTTGTATAACTACCTCCAGTAGTCAAAAGGTTACCACCTGTCGCAGCATCATACCAATTCAAAGTTCCTGAACTATTGGCAGTAAGGTCCAGGGTACCTGGTCCACATCTCAAACCGCCACCAGCACTTGGCCCATCAGGTTTATCAACCACCACATAATTGTTTCTTACACTTTGTGTGCTTCCAAAACCATTACTCACCGTCAAAGTAACAGTATAGCTACCCTCGTTTTGATAAATATGCGTTGGGTTTTGTTGGTCTGAGGTATTCCCATCACCAAAATCCCAAGTCCATGATGTTGGTCCATTTACTGATAAGTCAGTAAAATTAATCTCGCCAGAACAGTTGATAATCGGGTCACCAACAAAATTAGGTGAAGGAGCCGAGTTAATGGCAGCACATTCCCAATCAAGGGCAAAGCCTAATTCAGTAACCGCTGGATCTGAATCTTGTCTTATGGTGATTGAACCACCTGTTGATGTAATAGTTCCCCCATTAGGGAAGTTATTGCCAGTGTATTGCCCAATCAGAGGACTGTTTGTAGTCGGTCCATCATATACATACAAATAATCATAATCTTCTTCAAAGTTAAACTCTGTGAATGTTAGGGTCACCGTTGAAGCCCCAACAGGCGCAATAGTAATGCTTACATCTTCATTATCTGTATAATTCTCATTCGGTCCTCCATTATCATAAAGGGTTCCAATACATGAAGTTTGTATGGTTCCTGAACCAGAAGGGGGCAAGAAGGTAATACAAGGATTGTTGCCGTTTACGCTGATGTAAGAATTTTTCACTTCAGTCTCGCTGCCACATACTCCACCATCTGCAATAAGCGTTACTGTATAATCCCCAAATGAAGTGTAAGTATGCGTTGGATTAGTTACATTGCTAGTGGTTCCATCGCCAAAGTCCCAGGTATAATTACCTCCGTTAGTACTCAAATTATCAAAAGCAACAGCAAATGGTGCTTGACATGAAGAAGTCAATACCGTTTCAAAATCACTGGTAACAGTTGGGTCGAATAAGTCACCTACACCCACAGCATACCAGGCATTAGCTGTAGCAATCACTTCGGGTGAGCATGGGCCATATAAATCTGTTGCTGCTTGTATGGCGTAAAAACGGGCATCCTCATAATCTGAGGACTGACTGAGATAAACACTAAGATTGCGGTAAGCTATTGCCGCAGCGTCATCCATCCCTATTCCAGTTACATTGTACTGGTCTCCCAAATCATTGGTACCTGACTCACCCACGGTAAGTATATAAAACCACTTGTTTTGAACACCACTATTTATGTGCACACCACCATTATCTCCTGTTCCTGTATACCAATCGTCTCCAAAATAAGTATCCGGGTCTCCATAAGCTCCTGGGTTTGACATTGAACGAAATGCATTTCCAAGGTCACCAGCCATCAACCAGTCGGCATCATTTGGCCTGGCATAAAACTCAACTGCAGTTCCAAAAATATCACTAAAAGACTCATTCAAAGCCCCTGACTCATTCTGATAAATCAATCCAGCCGTAAACTCAGTCACCCCATGCGTTAATTCATGGCCTACAACATCTAAGGTCGTTAAAGGTGTATTATTCCCATCACCATAGGTCATTCTGGAACCGTCCCAAAAAGCATTAAAATATCCATTATCATAATGTACATAGCTGCGCAATGTCATACCATTGCCATCAATACTATTCCTATTGAAGAAGTTCAAATAATAATCATAGGTCATCTCAGTACCCCAATGTGCATCAGTGGCGTATTGGTCCAAATTGGCATTTACATTATTCCAGTTATTATCATTATCTGTAAAATCAACCGCATTGCCATAGTTAGTGCCTTCATTCATATCAAAGGTTTGTACACCTCCTCCGCGGCCACTCTCCCGCAAACGGAAAGTACTACCAGTATTGTCCGTCACTATATTCCGCGTCCCACTGTATCCTGTAACGGCTGTTCCGTTGGCATCAACAATATGTATATGGTTATTCTCAAACAATACCTCACCTGTATTGGCATCAACAAATACATCTGCCCTGTATAAAGGCTTGTTAGCGTATATATCAAACTGGTAAGCTAAGTGATAGTTGGTATCATCAAAATCAAGACTTGGTATAATAAACACCAACTCTCCTTTTGGGTAATAAGTAGCATTCTCGTCTCCCGATTCCATTTTCAGGTGCTCTTCTTCTTCTGGAAGCTCCCACTTGTACTGTTCTGCACCAATTTTATTTAATGCCGCACCCAACGCAGCACTCTCACTCATGCCAACTTGTGACGACCCTGATAAGTTCTTAGCTATCTTCCCACTTACAGAAACTATCCTATCGTTGTATATATGAGCCGTATAGGTAGCACCAAACACAGGAACACCTTTGTAATATTGCTGATACCTTTTATGATACCCACCCAGGTTATCATTAAAAGTATTTACTTCCCTTAACTCTTCGTTTGCGCCAAGTTTAAGTACTTTTTTTGCCCAAATCATGAATGAGCCTGGATTCAGGCTTGCACCCTCGCGAAAACGTACAAACTCAATTGCTCCAGTGGTTTCATTCACCTTTACCGTTAAGGCTCCGTTAACCAATTTATCTGCTGCTGTTCCTGAATAGTTTTGTGCCTGGGCATTAATACCAAAGCACATAATCGTAGAGAGAACAGATAACAAGCGAAATAATTTACCCATGAATAATTTCAAATATGTGTGTTTAACCCTGTAATTTTAAGGAATTTCATGGATTATCTTGTCTTTCTTTAGACCATATAGCGTGTTTGCGGGACGAATCAGCCGAATATCCCGTCTTTTTACGTTTTAGTATTCATTCTACTTATTCTTACATTTACCCCATGCAAGAACTCCGTTGGAATCCACTGCTTGGCACTTACACCATGGTAGCCGCTAACAGGCAAGCCAGGCCACATCTCCCAAAAGGTGATTGCCCTTTTTGTCCCGGTTCGGGAAAGGTCCCTGACAATTATGATGTTTTAGCCTATGACAATGACTTTCCAGCACTTTCATTATCACCACCTGATATTATGCCTCATGATGGGCTTTACTCCAATAAAAAGGCCTTTGGTAAGTGTGAAGTAATACTCTATACACCCGACCACAACAGTTGTATGTCTCAACTCTCTGAAGAAAAAATTAAAAAAGTCATCGAGTTGCTGGCAGAACGTACTCGGGCATTATCTCAAAACCCAAAAATAAAATACATTTTCCCGTTTGAGAACCGGGGCAAAGAGGTGGGAGTCACCATGCATCACCCTCATGGGCAATTGTATGCCTATTCATTCATTCCATTGAAGATTAAAACCGAACTGGATAACTGCAAGGCCTACTATACAGAAAAAGGTGCCAATCTATTCGATGACATGAATTCTGAAGAATTGGCCTTTGGTAAAAGAATGGTGTATCAAAATGATAGCTTTTTGGGCTACATTCCTTACTTCACAGACTACCCATATGGTATATTTATTGTTGCCAGAAATAATAGAGGCAAACTCACTGAGCTTAACGATGTGGAGACAGCTGACCTTTCCGACATTCTTAAGAAAGTAACACAGGGCTTAGATGGTATATTTAATAAACCGATGCCTTACATGATGTGCTTTCACCAATCACCTGCAAACTCTGAGGAATACGAAAACACAAACAATTACTATCGCTTTCATATCGAGTTTTATCCGGCTCTCCGCGAAAAAGATAAAATCAAGTGGTATGCATCCTCTGAAATGGGTGCGTGGGCAGCACTTAATCCTCTTACAGTAGAAGATTGTGCCGCTGAATTGAAAAGCATTATTAATAATCTTTAAAGGCCATCATGAGTATTGGTAAAGATTCACTCCATTCCCTGTTTGAAACAACATTCGGAAAGGCTTCTAATGTCAACTATTATTTCTGCCCGGGCAGGGTATGCTTGATAGGAGAGCATTTGGATTATAATGGTGGGCACGTATTACCTACTGCAGTCTCATTGGGCATTTATGCTGCTGTATCAAAAAACAGCGGAAACATCATCAGGTGTAAATCCCAAAGCTTTGAAAACGAGGTCATTATCAAATTATCAGAGGATATATTTCCTAAAAATGAAGACCCTTGGGGCAATTATATCAGAGGTGTTGTAAGCTATCTGCAAAACACAGGAGTAAAAATTCCTGGCTTAGATATTTATTTTGCCTCAAACCTACCACATGGGGCAGGTTTATCATCATCAGCAGCAATAGAAGTGCTAACTACTTTTTTGATTCTATCTGAAACTGATGAACCCATCGACTTGGAGAAAATTTCACTCTTGTGCAAGGATGTGGAGAATGACTTTGTGGGCATGAAGTGTGGTATTATGGACCAATTTACTGTGGCACTTTCAAAACCCAATCAAGCTATCTTACTTAATTGTGACAACCTCAATATGAGCTATGTGCCAGTTGACACAGGCGATTACAAGTTCATCATAATCAATTCAAACGTACCCCGCTCTTTGACTAACTCGGCCTTTAACACGAGAAGGCAGGAATGCGAGCAAGCCTTAGCAGAACTAAACAAAAAGTTTGGTATCACCTCATTGGCTGAAGCCACATTCGAGCAAGTAAACTCAGTAGGGCAAGACAGCCCCCGTAAGAGGGCTATACATGTTGTAAGTGAAAATAAAAGAGTTATTGAGGCAAAAAATGTACTCGAAAAAGGTGATATACTTAGGTTTGGTCAATTGATGAAAGAATCACACCAATCACTCAAAGAGTTTTATGAAGTGACAGGCCCGGAACTGGATAGCATCGCAGAAAATGCTTGGAGCATAGATGGTTGTATTGGGGCAAGAATGACTGGTGCAGGTTTTAGCGGATGTTGCATCGCCCTTGTAAAAAATGACCATATTGAGAGCTTTAAGGAAACATTGGGGCAGCGATATCTCTCACAGCACCCTACACCATTGAGTTTCCATGAATTTGAAATGAATGGCGGAGTCAGGACTTTCCAAAAACAAAAATTTACATAAATTTACATCCACTTGAAAATTATTTAACCAAAATTTAAAAGATGAAGAAACTTTACTTCTTGTTGCTAGCTGGACTAGTAATTAGCTTCACAGCACAAGCACAGTATGACTGTGGTGATGGCCGTTTCACTGATTGGAATTACTTCAGTGCTTATGATTCTGAATTAGGTGTTACATTCGGGTCTGGGCCTCAAGTAGTATTCCCGCCGAGCCCTAACCCTCCTACTCAAACTCTTAAAATGGATATCTACCAACCTCAAGGTGACACTTTATCTAAGAGGCCATTGATTATAATGGAGTTTGGCGGTAGTTTTGTTGCTGGGCAACGTGAGGACCTGACACAGCTGTGCGAAGTATACAGTAAAATGGGATATGTAGCTGCTACTATTGATTACAGGGTTGGTTTTTTCGTTCCTGATGAAGTTACATCTACTCAAGCTGTGGTGCGTGCAATGCATGATATGAAAGCAGCCATCAGGTACTTCTACAAAGACGCTCAAACTTCAAACACCTACAAGATTGATACTAACTTCATTTTTGTGAGTGGTGTTTCTGCAGGTGCTATTGGTGCAATTCACACTGCCTATTTAAATGATACGTCAGAAATACCAGCTTACCTATATGGCGACACTGCGGGCATGGGTGGAATTGAGGGTTTAAGCGGTAATCCAGGCTACTCAACTAAGGTAACTGCTGTTGTCAACTATAGCGGACTTATTGGCGATACTGCATGGATTGAGGCGGGTGACGTTCCAATAGTAAGTATACATGATATTGGTGATGGTGTAGTGCCTTACCATTCTGATATGGTTGACTTAGGTGGGTTCCCTACTGGCCTTGAAGCTGATGGCACTGGTTCTATTCACAGGCATATGAACGAATTACAAATACCTAACAGGTTGATTACTGTGGATGATGATGGGCACGTATCTTATTTTACCTCCGGAGGTAGTTTAAGCCAAAATCAAGCCGCACAAACAGCTATCAATTTCTCGACCTCATTTATGAAGGATCTTATTTGTGGCAACCTTACTTTTGAACCTTCGCATCCTGACTCTGCTATTGTAATAGCTGACACATCAAATAATCAAAACCCTGGTTTTGCTGAAAATGACTTTAACTACGAAGTAAAAGTATATCCAAATCCAGTAAATGATGGCTCATTCACAATAGCTATTCCAGGTAATATAAATAGCGAAGTTCTTACCTTCGAAATTATTGATGTTACTGGTAGAATGGTAAGTTCACAAACTTCTACTTCTACCAAACTATTCATTGATCGCAACTCTCTACCTGCCGGTTTATATAATCTTGTAATAAGGGACGAGAAAGGTAGTTTCTATATAGAAAAACTTATTTTCAAGTAACCAACAAATACCAGCAAAAAAGGCGACCAATTGGTCGCCTTTTTTGCTTATTAAAACAATTACTATAATAAAACTACTAGTTTTCAGATAGAATATACCAATGAGAACCATTGTACATAATAATAGCACCTTCCTTTTTATCTAAATCCAACTTCTCCCTAAACTGTTGTGAGCCAGTTTCTTTTTCAAAAGTTACTTTTTTGTTATTGTCAATGTTCATCAGATAAATTATCTGTCCTGCCACACCACCAGTAAGCCCGTCAATGTCTCTATCACTTGAACCTGGATCAATCATTAAAACAGAAACTCCTGATACATTGTAGTTGTTTACGTCCCCGCTCATGTTATAAGTAACGGTACTACCGCCACCGCCACCACCACCAGGGATAGCTTGCGTACTCAAGTTACCATTGTTGTCAGTTACTACCATTCTGGTTCCACTTCCACCTAGGTCTTCCATTCTCACACTACCATCTACATGCAGCTTAGCTGAAGGGTCATCTGTACCTATACCTACCCTGTTAGTGCTACTCTCTACCATAAATAACCTGGTATCGCTCGAACCTTCCATCTTGAAATTAAGGTTATGGTTGTTTTCATTGATTACAAACCAATCTTGGCTACCTTCGTCCATCCTCATAAATTCAAGGCCACCGGCATAGAAACGTAACTCATCAGTCATCATCTGGAAGTATGTGTTAGCATCACTGTTATGATATATATATCCATTAATACCTATGTCACCGTCCACATCTAACTCATAACTAGGGCTTGAGGTACCAATGCCTACGTTACCGCTATTACCATTGTAGATATGGCTACCGTTTGAGTCCCACTCACTGCTGCCGCCACCACCAGGTATTGATTGCGTGCTAAAGTCTCCATCAGAGTCAACAACTACCATTCTTGTTCCACTACCTGCTAGGTCACTCACTCTCATATCACCATCCACATGCAGCTTTTTACTTGGTGAGCTTGTACCAATACCCACTCTTTCACTACCACCGTCCACATAGAACAAGTCACTGGAATTATCACCTTCCATCTTAAATACCATGTCAGTATTGCTCTCATTGATTACAAGCAGGTCGTTACTACCCTCTACCATTCTCATGAAGTCATGGCCACCTGCATAAAAGCGCAACTCATCATTCTCTAGTTGAAAGTAAGTGTTTCCATCACCGTTATGGAAGATATAGCGATTAAAACCTGCATCGCCATTCACATCAAGCTTATATGATGGTGAAGAAGTGCCGATACCCACATTACCACTGTTGCCATTATAAATATGGCTACCGTTATCATCCCACTCACTGCTGCCTCCACCAGGTATAGACTGCGTGCTTAGATTACCGTTGTTGTCAGCAACTACCATTCTCGTGCCACTGCCAGCCAAATCTGATATCTTAACCAAACCTTCATCATATACTGCAAACTTTGAACTATTGCTAGATACACAATTAAGTATGATACCGTTATTCCCTCCATTGTTACCTGCTTCAATAAGTAGGCCATTCCCTGAACTTGCTGAAGATTCATTAGTAATCGATGCAGCGTACTTATTATCCTCATCTATTCTCCAACTAAATCCAGATGTACTTACAGATTCTGAACCATCAGACTCTACTGTAGAAGTATTTGAAAGTTTTGTCCCTGGGCTATCTGTTCCAATACCTACTCTATTGCTACCACCCTCCACTACAAAAAGTCTTGTATCACTATCACCTTTTACCTTAAAGTCAAGGTCGGCATTACTTTCATTTACCACTAATATATCATTACTACCCTCATCCAATCTCATAAAATCTCGGCCACCAGCATAGAAACGGATTTCATCATTCTCTAATCGTATGTATGTATTAGCATCACCATTGTGATAAATGTATTGGTCAAAACCAGCTGTACCAGCTACGTCAAGGTCATAAGTTGGGTTGGTTGTTCCAATACCCACTCTACCACCATTAAATATACCATTACCATTAATCCTGAAACCACCAGACTGATTAGAACCCGTTTGGTTCTCAATGGCACTTGAACTCAAAGGTACACTAGTACCGTTCGCCATCATTATCTCACCAGATGACCCCATAGGTACTGAAGATATATTACCTGAGTTATCAGCCGTGATAAACCTATCACCACCACCAGCTAGGTTCTCAAATCTCACTGTACCAGTAGTATGCAATTGTGTAGCTGGAGTTGATGTTCCGATACCGATATAACCAAGGTCATCAATAACCATTGCATCGTTAGTAATACCTGTAGAATACAATGTTGATGTACCAAATATCATCTTACTACCAGCTGCTGCCTCTTGCAGATAGATACCAGCCTTAGGCTTTGTGGGACTATCATTAGTAGTCGACCAGAAAATACCAGGCGTATAAGCACCATTGGTATAATCTGAAGTAATCAATATACCTGCATTGTCCAAAGACTGTGTAAAGTCAGTTTGAGTTGTTGACTCACTTCCTTCATACACATTCAAAACTGCCTTTGGTGCCGATGTTCCTATACCAAGATTTGAGCCATCGTTAGATACGTTAGATGAAGCCACCCAACTTGTACCGTTGTGCCTCAAAGTCTGTGCACTTGTTCCAGATGGCAGCGACTGGCCTTGCACTGGGTACCAGGTACTTCCATTCCAATAGTAAAAGCCATTGCTACCAAAACTACCTCCATTATTAAATACCATTAAGCCTTCAGGCTTGGTTCCGCTAATTGGGTCGGTAGTACTGTTTAGCACAACGCGTGGGATAAGAACACCTTTGTCTGAAGCTGTCATATCCAAAATCGCTTTTGCATTAGCTTCGGTTCCATTATCATTAATGGCTATATTCTGTGAATATACACTGAACGAACCTGCTACTAATAGAAACAATCCTAATCCTCTTGTAAAAGTTTTCATGATTGATATTGTTTTAATAAAATTCTTTTTTAATTCATTATGTTTCTTGGTCTTGTGTAACGAGGCCTTTATTCGTTCGGTTGTTTTTTATCGGTAAACGACACACCGTTTTCGTCAAATCTTTATTGGCTGACAATGAAGCGCCGTTTTTCTTCGACGAATTTTAAACAAGGTTTTATCGATTTCTTGCGAGAAATACCTATTTCACGAACCTTAATTCATATTTTTTAGGCTAAATAACCCAATGGATAGAATCAAAAAAGGCCGCAAATTGCGGCCTTTTAACAGTAATATGTTTTCTTATCTCTTCTTTTGATTAGAGTCCATTGGTTCACCAGTAGGTTGCACTTCTATTTGCATTGGTTTGCCATCTTGCCAATATCCTTCATACTTGGCATTATTCATTACATCACCCGGGTTATCCCAGTAGAAATGTCCACGGCCATCCATTTTATTATCTCTAAACTCTCCAGTATACTTATCGCCATTAGCATATTTATAAAACCCACGACCATCCATTTTTCCTGCTATCCAGTTTCCACGATAAAAATCACCATTCTTCCAAGTGTATTTTCCCTGACCATCAGGCTGCCCATTCAACCACAGTCCATCATATTCATCTCCATTCTCAAACCTAAAGGTTCCCCTGCCTTCATAGCAATTTCCTGATATACATTGTGCAGACACCTGATTTGCAGCTACCACACATAAAAAAACGATAAAGCCAATAATTTTTCTCATTTGAAACATAGTGTTTATGAAGTTCAGACCGTAATACGAATCCAAATCTAAAAAGTTATCTCTAAAAAGCCCCAAAATCCACAGAAATTAATACCCCAATTATATTATTCCATATAATGATGCTCCCTTTATTCCTAGCTTGTCTACCTTCTTCTCAACCTCTGCATCCTTAATTAATGGTGGGGCATGATGTGGCTTGATACGTGCATCAATTATGAGAGACCCTCTGCATCCCCAGTGCTTATGCTCCACAAAGCTGTCCACACCATATACATCATGTGATGGATTACTACGGGTAAAAGTCACCCAAAGAAAATTGCCTAGTCTCTCCGCAACAAACTCACTATCATCTGCTATCACTATCAAAGGAAAGCCTTCTAATTGAGTCGTCCACTTATTCTTCAGGTAGTCTGCTAGTTTCTCTATTCTTTCCGTTTCTGTGGTTTCGTTATCGTATTTAGGCCCTGAGATAGCCAATACACCCGGCATTACCACCTTAACTAGTGGGTATTCTTCAGGCAAGTCAAAGTCACTGAGTAGCCTCACACTTAACTCCCTTTTCTTCTCCCCGGCGGCGGCAATAACCACTTTTGAACCACTATTCAATCCTGTACCGCTATAATCGAGGGTATCAATCGTAGTTTTGGTCTGAAAGTGTAAGTCTCTAGTCCAATCAACTCTTTCTAATACATGCTTCAGATATGCCTCTTCCTCATGTGTCTTGATAGTTGGATTATCTTCCCTGGCTATGATAAACAGGTACTTAGCCAAAGACATCTGATTGAAACCCAGAATATGATTAGCTATAGTGAGTATCTCTTGTGGCCTTCTCTCATTATAATATGGAGTATATCGCTCTGAGCCTATTGCCAACAACAATGGATGCACTCCTGCCGCATCTACAGCATGCACCTCATGCAAGCCTGGTATCTCATTAGGTATTATGGGTCCCGTAATTTCATGTATCAAAGCACCAAAACTGGTATCCTCTTGCGGTGGGCGTCCTACCACTGTAAATGGCCAAATGGCTCCCTTCCTATGAAACACCTTATGCACCTTCATCAAAGGAAAGTCATGTTTTAGACTGTAATAGCCTAAATGGTCGCCAAATGGTCCTTCAGGCTTATTCTCTCCCGGATACACTTCCCCACATATCACAAAATCAGCATCGGCAGATAATACGTATCCATCCTTAATGGTATATCTGAAACGCCTTCCACCCAAAGCACCCGCAAACACTACTTCAGACAATCCTTCAGGCAATGGCATCACAGCTGCCACCGAATGTGCAGGCGGGCCACCAACAAATATACTCACCTTCATAGGTTGACCTAGTGCATTGTACTTTGTTTGGTGCACTCCAATACCACGGTGCAATTGGTAATGAAGGCCTATCTCTTCATCCTTTATATAATCGTTCCCACTCAACTGAATGCGGTACATACCTATGTTAGAACCCATTACCCCTGGTTTATCTGGGTCTTCGGTATAAACTTGCGGTAAAGTCACAAAAGCACCACCATCCATTGGCCAGCTTTGTATCTGAGGTATATCACCTATGCTCACCTCACCAAACGTGATTGGGCCAACAGACACTTTTCTAGGCAAAGCTTTTAAACCTGCAAAAGGCATGTCCAGATAACTTAATGGGCTTTTCAGTACTTGCATGGGGTCTCCTTTCAACAGCACCATTTTTTGTACCTTTTCTAGTGTATCCCTAAAAATAAACTTACTGCGCTCTAGTGTCCCAAAGAGATTAGATACAGCAGGGAACTTACTCCCTTTTACATTCTCGTAAAAAATAGCTGGCCCACCGCTCTCAAAAACACGAAGGTGTATTGCTGCCATTTCCAAATAAGGGTCAACTTCTTCTTTAACCCTTACTAAAAGGCCTTTATGTTCAAGGTCAGTAATACAATCTTTTAAACTCTTATAAGCCACCAAATATATGTAATAGGAAATTGCCTCAAAATTAGGCATTCCAAACCTAACTTGAGCGAACTAACTTAAATAATAAGATAGTGTGATTATCTTCCCTTAGCGAACTTGAAGTCCTTGCCCCAGTAGCTGGCAGCACTACCCAGGCCTTCCTCTATTCGCAGCAATTGATTGTACTTTGCAATCCGGTCACTGCGGCTCGCCGAGCCAGTTTTTATTTGCCCACAACTTAATGCCACTGCCAGATCGGCAATAGTGGTGTCCTCCGTTTCTCCTGAACGATGGCTCATGATGGAAGTATAGGAATTGCTCGTAGCCAGCTTCACAGCCTCGATAGTCTCAGTTAATGTACCTATTTGGTTCACTTTCACCAATATTGAATTAGCCACATCAGTATCTATGCCACGGCCAAGCCTTTCAGCATTAGTAACAAATAAGTCATCACCTACCAGCTGTACCTTATCACCAATCTCTTTGGTTAACATTCCCCAACCTTCCCAATCATCTTCGTCCAATCCATCCTCTATGGACAAAATAGGATATTTCTCCGTCCAATCTTTCCAGTAAGCCACCATCTCTTCAGATGTCAACTTTCTGCCATCAGATTTATGAAAGTGATATACCTTTTCTTTAGCATTATAAAACTCTGAAGAAGCCGCATCCATAGCCAAATAGATATCTTCGCCTGGCTTGTATCCAGCTTGCTCTATTGCTTTCAACACTACCTCAATAGCCTCCTCATTAGAACCCAGATTAGGTGCAAAGCCTCCTTCATCACCAACGTTAGTTGAGTGCTTACTCTTCTTCAATACACTTTTCAGATTATGAAACACCTCAGTACCCATTCTAAGTGCTCCTGCAAAGTCCTCAGCACCCACGGGCATTATCATAAACTCCTGGAAATCAATACTATTATCCGCATGTGAGCCACCATTCAAAATATTCATCAATGGTATGGGCAATAGACTAGCATTAACTCCTCCCACGTAGCGATAGAGAGGCAGTCCTGCTGATTGTGAGGCCACTCTTGCAACTGCTAAAGAAACACCCAAAATCGCATTGGCTCCCAGATTAGCTTTATTTGGAGTGCCGTCCAAGTCAATCATCCTGCGGTCAATTTCTTCCTGCTCAAACACATACACTCCATGTAGCTCTTCATTAATCACCTGATTTACATTTTGAACAGCCTTTTCAACACTTTTACCCATGTAGTAACCACTATCCCCATCCCTCAATTCAACCGCTTCATGCTTACCTGTTGATGCCCCAGATGGCACGGCAGCACGTGCCACTTGCCCATTATCAGTATAAACTTCAACCTCTACGGTAGGATTTCCACGTGAATCTAATATCTGTCTCGCATGGACATTTACAATACTGCTCATCGTTATAGAATAATGGTTTTATAGGGTTTAAATGTATCAACTATCTTGAAGCACTTCCACTTCTTTCATATTTCGAATAAAGTCATCGAATAAGTATCTCGCATCATGAGGCCCTGGTGAAGCTTCAGGATGGTGCTGTACTGAGAACACTTTCTTGCTTTTTAGTTTGATACCCTCAATGGTATTATCATTCAAGTTGATATGTGTAACTTCTATATCAGCATGGTCATTCACATCTTCTTCTACCAATCCAAAACCGTGATTTTGCGACGTGACCTCACTACTTCCAGTAATCAAATTTTTCACAGGGTGATTAATACCTCTGTGCCCATGGTGCATCTTATAGGTTCGTATACCTTGGCTTTGAGCTATTATTTGATGTCCCAAACAAATACCAAAAACTGGGGTTCCCGTATTGATTATTTCTGTAACTAATTTAGTGGTATCAGGCATCGCAGCTGGGTCCCCCGGGCCATTGGAAATCATGAATCCATTTGGCTCAAAACTCTCCATTTCCTGCAAAGTGGAGTTCATAGGGAACACTTTCAAGTAGCACCCCCTTTCTACCAAACTCCTTAAAATGTTTTTCTTAACACCAATATCCAAAACAGCCACTCTATACGGAGAATTCTCATCGCCGATGTAGTAAGACTCCTTTGTTGTTACCTGCGAGGACAATTCAAGTCCCGCCATTGACGGCACCTTAGCCAACTCAGCTTTTAAAGATTCAATATCAGTATTATCTGATGAGATGATTGCATTCATCGCTCCTTTTGAGCGAATATGCCTCACAATAGCCCTGGTATCTACATCAGATATTGCTACCATATTCTGCCTCTCATAATATTCTTGAAGCGACATATCAGCCGATGCCCTGGAATAAGTTGCTGAGAAACTCTTACAAATAAGTCCTGCTATTTTCATCCCTTCACTTTCAACCTCCTCAGGATGGGTGCCGTAATTACCAATATGCACACTAGCCATTACCATCAATTGTCTGTAGTACGATGGGTCAGTAAATATTTCCTGGTATCCAGTCATACCAGTATTAAAGCAAATTTCCCCAGTGGCAGTTCCTATTTTTCCTGCAGCCTTACCCCAAAAAACAGTTCCGTCCTCAAGCAATAAAACAGCAGGTGATTTGTGTGCGTATTTCATTATAAAAGAGTTTTTGCAAAACTACAACATAAAAAAAAAGGATAGAACTTTTTAGCTCTATCCTTTTCACATTTTATACACAATTTAGGCATTATTCCGATTTCTTCCCTTCCTCGCCTTCTTCGTTCTTGTCTTCTGTTTTTTCCTCAGCAGCCTCCTCTGCTTTTGCTTCAGGAGCTTCCTCGATTTTCGCCTCAGCTGTTTCTTCCACATCTGCCTCAGACTTTGGCTCTTCAACCTTAGCTTCTGGTTCAGCTACCTCTTCTGCGGGCACCTCCTCAACAGGTGCTTCTTCAGCAACTGGTGCAACTTCTTCCTTCACTTCAGCAGTGGCTTCAGTCTTTGCTTCAGCCTCCTTAGCTGGTTCTTCTACCACAACTTCTTCAGTTGTAGCAGTCGCTTCGGTTGCTTCTTCTTTTACTTCCACCTCTTTAGCAGGAGCAGCTGGAGCTGCAACCGTTGTTTCAGACTTCTTACCGCCACCCCTTCTGCTTCTTCTTGTCTTCTTCTTCTCAGTGTTCAATAGAAGCTCATTATAATCAACCAACTCAATCATACACATCTCGGCATTGTCACCAAGCCTGTTACCAGTCTTGATAATCCTGGTATAACCACCCGGACGATCTGCTACTTTTTGAGATACTTCTCTAAAAAGTTCAGTCACCGCTTGCTTATCTTGAAGTTGAGCGAATACTGTCCTGCGAGAATGTGTAGTGTCATTCTTCGATTTTGTAATCAAAGGCTCTACATATACTCTCAGCGCTTTAGCCTTCGCTACGGTAGTATTAATCCTCTTATGAAGGATAAGCGAACTAGCCATGTTTGAAAGCATTGCTTTTCTGTGAGAAGCAGTTCTGCTTAAATGATTAAATTTCTTCTTGTGTCTCATTTCTAAATTCCTTACCAGTCAATTTATTCTTTATCAAGCTTGTACTTAGATACATCCATACCGAAAGTTAGGTTTTTGGCAAGTACCAAGTCTTCCAACTCAGTTAATGACTTCTTACCAAAGTTCCTGAACTTCAAAAGGTCGTTCTTATTAAAAGAAACCAGGTCACCCAAAGTTTCTACGTCAGCTGCTTTAAGGCAATTCAATGCACGAACTGACAAGTCCATGTCAACCAATTTAGTCTTCAACAACTGCCTCATGTGCAATGAGTTCTCATCAAACTCTTCCGTTGAAGATTTAACTTCAGCATCCAAAGTAATCTTCTCATCAGAGAACAACATAAAGTGATGGATAAGAATTTTTGCAGCTTCTTTCAAAGCGTCCTTTGGTACTATTGAGCCATCAGTAATCAGGTCAATAACCAACTTTTCATAGTCAGTCTTTTGCTCTACCCTATAGTTCTCAATACTATACTTCACATTCTTAATTGGTGTGAATATTGAATCCATAGCAATGGTACCGATAGGTGCGTTTACTACCTTATTCTCTTCAGCAGGAACATAACCACGACCTTTGTCAATAGTAAGTTCAGCTTTCAAAGTCACTTTTGGTTCCATGTGGCAAATAACCAACTCTGGATTCAAAACCTGGAAACCAGTTAAAAACTTACCTATATCACCAGCAGTAAAAGTATCTTGACCAGATACAGTTACACTCACTTTCTCGTTCTCAAGATTATCTATTTGTCTTTTAAACCTAATTTGCTTCAGGTTAAGGATAATCTCAGTTACGTCTTCAACTACACCTTCAATTGTAGAGAACTCATGCTCAACGCCCTCAATCCTTACTGAAGTGATAGCAAACCCCTCCAACGAGTTTAGAAGTATCCTTCTCAAAGCATTTCCTATAGTGATACCATAACCTGGCTCTAAAGGGCGAAACTCGAATTGGCCTTCAACCTCGCTAGATTGAAGCATTATTACTTTATCTGGTTTTTGAAAATTTAATATTGCCATTTTGCTTATCTCTTGTTTTAAGGATTATTTAGAGTACAATTCCACGATTAGTTGTTCCTTGATGTTCTCAGGTATCAATTCCCTCTCAGGATATTGCATGAAAGTACCTTCCATTTTTGCACCATCCCACTCCAACCAAGGATACGTTTTTCTGTTAGCTGATAGTGAGTCATTAATAGCCTCTAACGATTTTGATTTCTCTCTCACAGCTATTTTGTCACCCTCTTTCACTGAATATGAAGGTATGTTAACCACATTGCCATTCACTGTAATATGACGGTGGCTCACCAATTGCCTTGCACCTCTCCTTGACGGAGAAATACCCAACCTGAAAACTACGTTATCAAGTCTGGCCTCACAAAGCTGAAGAAGCAACTCACCGGTAATACCCTTCTTTCTTGAAGCAGTATCAAACAGGTTGGCAAATTGTCTTTCAAGAATACCATAAGTATACTTCGCTTTTTGCTTCTCCATCAACTGAATACCATATTCAGATTGCTTTCTTCTTTTCTTCATCATTCCGTGCATCCCCGGAGGATAGTTCTTCTTTTCAAAAGCTCTATCTGGTCCGAAAATTGGTTCACCGAACTTTCTTGCAATCTTGGACTTTGGTCCTTTATATCTTGCCATTTTTAATTAAAGTGTTTACTAATTAATATCTTCTATCCCTAAGGGATTATACTCTTCTGCGTTTTGGCGGGCGGCAGCCATTGTGTGGCAATGGTGTAACGTCAACTATCTCCGTTACTTCAATACCTGAGCCATGTATGCTCCTGATAGCAGACTCTCTACCTGAGCCAGGACCCTTCACATACACTTTCACTCTTCTCAAGCCTGCATCGTAAGCAACTTTTGCACAATCAGTGGCAGCCATTTGAGCTGCATAAGGAGTATTCTTCTTAGAACCCCTAAAGCCCATCTTACCTGCTGACGACCATGAAATCACTTCTCCATTCTTATTAGTAAGTGAAATAATGATGTTATTAAAAGTAGCCTGGATATGAGCCTCACCATTCGGATCAACTTTAACTACCCTCTTCTTACTTGTTTTACCAGCCGTTTTAGCCATTACTTATATACTATTATAAATTAATCTCTATTACTTAGCTGCTATCTTCTTGTTAGCAACAGTTTTTCTCTTTCCTTTTCTCGTTCTGGCGTTGTTCTTAGTAGTTTGGCCACGCACTGGCAAACCACTTCTGTGACGAACACCCCGGTAACAACCGATATCCATCAAACGCTTGATGTTCAATTGCACTTCTGAACGCAAAGCACCTTCTACCTTGTAGTTCTCATTGATGATTTTCCTGATTACAGTCAATTCATCATCATTCCAATCTTGAACTCTTTTGTCAATGTCTACTTCAGCAGCGTTCAGTATCTTGGTAGCTGTTACCTTACCAATACCGAAAATATAAGTTAGGCCTATTACGCCTCTTTTGTTTTTTGGTAAATCTATACCTGCAATCCTTGCCATAGTTTATGCTTGTATTCTTTTATTAACCTTGTCTTTGCTTGAACTTAGGATTCTTCTTGTTAATGACGTACAAACGTCCTTTTCTGCGAACAATCTTGCATTCAGCACTTCTCTTTTTTATTGATGCTCTTACTTTCATGACTTCTTATTTATACCTGTAAGTAATCCTTCCTTTTGTTAAATCATAAGGAGACATTTCAACCTTTACTTTATCTCCTGGTAAAATCTTTATATAGTGCATCCTCATTTTTCCCGATATATGGGCAGTTATTATGTGTCCGTTCTCGAGTTCAACACGAAACATAGCGTTGGACAATGCCTCCGTTATCACTCCGTCTTGTTCTATAGATGCCTGTTTTGCCATTAATACTTTTTAAACTTTATTCATTAATACCTCTTCTATCGCCTCAAAAGTTGATAGAATATCCGCTTCCCCTCTATCCGTTATTGCTACCGTATGCTCATAATGTGCCGATGGTTTTCCATCTGTTGTCACTATTGTCCATCCGTCAGCCAACTGCTTTACTTCCTTCCTTCCCATGTTAATCATCGGCTCTATCGCTATAACCATTCCCGGCTTTAGCTTTGCACCTGTTCCCCTTCTACCATAATTTGGTACTTCAGGGCTCTCGTGCAACTCTTTACCAACACCATGACCAACCAATTCTCTCACCACTCCAAAACCATGCGCTTCCGCATGACTCTGCACAGCGTGGCCTATATCACCTATTCTCTTTCCACTTCTGGCTGCCTCTATTCCTTTATAAAGAGACTCTTTTGTAACTTCCAGAAGCTTCACAACTTCGTCAGTCACATTTCCTACTGGATAGGTATATGCCGAATCTCCAAAAAAGCCGTTCTTCTTCACCCCGCAATCAATTGAAACAACATCGCCATCCTCAATCACTCTTGCAGAAGGTATTCCGTGTACTACTGCCTCATTAATTGAGATGCATAGCGTGGCCGGAAAACCATTATACCCTTTAAACGCTGGCACACCACCATTGTCTCGGATATATTCTTCGGCTATTTTGTCGAGTTTTTCAGTACTCACTCCCGGCTCAAGTATCTTGGCAACTTCTGCATGTGCCATGCCAACTATCAAGGAGCTTTGCCTGACTAACTCAATTTCTTCAGCACTTTTTAAATAAATCATTCAAAGAACATATTTCCTTATCCCGCCATACTCATTGACGACCTGCCTTTAATCTTTCCAGACTTCATCAGACCATCATAATGACGCATAAGTAAATGACTTTCTATTTGTTGTAACGTATCCAATACCACACCCACCATAATCAATAGTGAAGTACCACCATAAAACTGTGCAAACTGTTGATTAACGCCAGCCAACATCGCAAAAGATGGAAGAATAGCAATAATCGCCAAGAACACAGAACCAGGCAGGGTAATGCGAGACATTACACCATCTAAATATTCTGCGGTTTTCTTTCCGGGCTTAATACCAGGAATAAAGCCACCCGTGCGCTTCATATCATCTGCCATTTGCTGTGGGTTCACAGTAATAGCAGTGTAAAAGAATGTAAACGCAATAATCAAAATCGCGAATGTAAAGTTATACCAGAAACTAGTGTAACTTGAGAAATTGGTCATCAACCAGTTTGATGTCTCATCACTTGCAAAGCCAGCAAATGTCATTGGCAAGAACATAATTGCCTGAGCAAAGATGATTGGCATCACACCAGCAGCATTCACCTTCAACGGTAAATATTGTCTTCCCGCCTGCTGTGGCATACCCGAACGGCCAGGAGCTGCTGCCCTTGCCACCTGCACGGGCACACGCCTTGTACCTTGCACCAGCATAATAGTTACTAGTATCACAGCAAGCAATACTATCATCTCAACCAACAAGATAATCAAACCACCTCCAGTCTCTTCAAACTTAGAAGCAAACTCAGCAATAAATCCGAATGGCAACCCGGCAATGATACCTATCATAATCAATAATGAAATACCATTACCAATACCTTTATCAGTTATCTTCTCACCCAACCACATCACAAACATGGTTCCTGAAACCAGGATAATGATTGATGAAAACCAAAAGAACGTATCAGACATTAATATACTACCTCCTGCACCTTGTATTTGGCTTTGCAGGTTAGCAATATATCCTGGGGCCTGCCCAGCAGTGATAAGTACGGTTAGGTACCTCGTCCACTGATTTACTTTTCTTCTGCCACTCTCCCCTTCTTTCTGCAGCTTCTGGATAGCAGGAACTGCCAAGCCCATCAACTGCATCACAATAGAGGCAGAGATATATGGCATGATACCCAGCGCAAAGATTGATGCGTTAGAAAACGCTCCACCTGAGAACATGTTCAAAAGACCCAAAAGACCATCGGCCGTTTGAGCTTTCAATAATTCCAAACTTGCTGGGTCTACACCAGGAAGCACCACAAAAGAACCTACCCTATATATCAATATAAAGCCAAGGGTATTAAGGATTCTCTTTCTGAGGTCCTCAATCTTGTAGATATTCCTAAGTGTATTTATAAAATTTTTCATCCTTCAGTTTCTTCACCTGATACTTTCTTGCTCTCAATAACTTCTGCCGAACCTTTTGCCGCTTCAATGGCAGCTTTAGCTGACTTAGAAAAAGCATGCGCTTTTACTTCAACTGCAGCTTTAAGCTCACCCCTGCCTAAGATTTTTACCAAATCATTCTTTGAAGCCAAACCATTTTCAATAAGCACTGCAAAGTCAACAGCTTTCAATCCCTTAGTATCAACAAGGTTTTGTAATACATCAAGATTAATACCACGATACTCAACACGGTTAAAGTTTTTGAATCCAAACTTAGGAACCCTGCGCTGCAATGGCATCTGCCCACCTTCAAAACCTCTCTTGGTACTGTATCCTGAGCGCGATTTTTGTCCCTTATGTCCACGTGTAGCTGTGCCACCGCTTCCAGAACCTTCACCACGTCCTAGTCTTTTCTTTGTCTTTACCGAGCCCTTGGCCGGTTTTAGATTACTTAAATCCATTTTATTCGAGTATTAAACTTCTTCTACTTTAACCAAATGCTTAACTACATCCACCATACCAAGAATTTGAGGATTTGCCTCATGCTCAATGGTTTGGTTCAATTTTGAGAAACCAAGGGCCTTTAGAGTCCTTTTTTGGTTCTCTGGCCTATTAATTCCGCTTTTTACCTGGGTAATCTTAATCTTTCCCATTATTTCTCTTTCTTATCCGTTAAAAACTTTATCCATTGAGATACCCCTTTGCTGAGCAACGGTAATGGCATCCCTCATCTCCATCAAAGCTTGCATAGTAGCTTTTACTACGTTGTGTGGGTTTGATGAACCTTTTGATTTTGCCAATACATCAGTCACACCAACACTCTCCAATACCGCACGCATTGCACCACCGGCAATAACACCAGTACCATGCGAAGCTGGCTTCAAAAATACCTGGGCACCACCAAACTTACCTGTTTGAGCATGTGGCACAGTACCTTTGATAAGAGGCACCTTGATAAGGTTCTTCTTAGCATCATCAATACCTTTTGAGATAGCCTCAGTCACCTCTTTGGCTTTACCCAAACCATGACCTACCACTCCATGCTCATCACCTACTACTACAATAGCTGAAAAGCTGAAAGTACGACCACCCTTAGTAACTTTAGTAACCCTTTGGATACCTACCAAGCGGTCCTTAAGTTCAATTTCGGTTGATTTAACCCTTTTAACGTTAGCGTTTACCATTATCTTTTAAAATTTTAAACCTCCTTCTCTGGCACCTTCAGCCAAAGATTTTACTCTTCCATGATACAAATAACCTCCACGATCAAAAACTACTGACTCAATACCAGCTTCTTTAGCTTTCTCAGCTACACGCTGGCCTACCATTTTCGACACTTCGATTTTGGTAGCTTTTTGCTCAGCCAACCCTTTCTCGCGTGATGACGCTGATAATAGTGTCTTACCACTCACATCATCAATCAATTGAGCATAAATCTCCTTATTGCTCCTGAATACAGCCAACCTTGGCCTCTCAGCAGTACCAGAAACCACCTTTCTGATTCTGTATTGTATTCTTTTTCTTCTTTTTGCTTTACTAAATGCCATGGCTATTTATTATTTACCTGCTGCTTTACCAGCTTTTCTTCTAATTTGTTCTCCTTTGAACCTAATACCTTTTCCTTTGTAAGGCTCAGGCTTCCTCAATGAGCGTATCTTAGCGGCTACCTGACCAATCAATTGCTTGTCATGGCAAGTCATTTTCAACAATGGAGCCTTACCTCTTTCAGTTACAGTTTCAGCTTTAATCTCTTGGGGCAACTCAAAAATCACGTTGTGTGAATATCCAAGTGAAAGCTCTAACTGTTGACCCTTAAGATCAGCCCTATAACCTACACCAACAAATTCCTGCTCAACAGTATAACCTTCTGAAACACCTTTTACCATATTGGCAAGTAGTGCGCGGTTCAACCCATGCTGAGCCTTTACCTCTTTTTCCTCACTGTTTCTGCTTACAGTCAATTCGCCATCAGCGATTTCAACCTTCAAAGCAGGGTGTACTTTTTGTTGCAACTTTCCCAACTTGCCTTTTACTGTAACCACATTGTCCGCAGCCACATTTACTTCGACACCCTCTGGGAGCTTAATTATTGCATTTCCTATCCTTGACATTTCTTTATCGTTTTTAGCTTACGTAACAAACAACTTCGCCACCTACGTGCTCTTTCTTTGCTTCTTTATCAGTCATTACACCTCTTGAAGTAGAAATGATAGCCACGCCCAAGCCGTTCAATACTCTTGGCAGATTATCGGCACCAACATATCTCCTTAAACCTGGTGTACTTGCCCTTTCCAATGACTTTATCGCTGATACTTTTGTTACCGGATGGTATTTCAAAGCTATCTTGATAGTGCCTTGCGGACCATTCTCATCCTCAAACTTATAGCTTAGGATGTATCCTTTATCAAAGAGGATTTTCGTTATCTCTTTCTTTAAGTTTGACGCAGGAATTTCTACCACACGGTGCTTAGCCTTTATGGCATTCCTTACTCTTGTCAAATAATCAGCTACTGGATCTGAAAACATCGTTTTTATCTATTATATCTTATTACCAACTTGCTTTTGTTACCCCTGGTATTAAACCATTGTTTGCCATCTCACGAAAAGTGATACGCGAAACACCAAACTGACGCATGTATCCTTTTGGCCTTCCTGTAAGTTTACACCTGTTATGTAATCTCACTCTTGAAGAGTTTCTCGGAAGCCTAGCCAAGCCAACGTAATCACCAGCTGCTTTAAGTTCCGCTCTTTTCTTGGCATATTTTGCGACCAGTTTTTGCCTTTTTACCTCTCTGGCCTTCATTGATTCTTTTGCCATGTCTTAATATCAGTTTTTAAATGGTAACCCAAATTCTTTTAAAAGTGCCTTGCTTTCTGCATCGTTTTCGGCAGAAGTAACAAATGTGATATCCATTCCCATTATCTTACCCACTTTATCAATGTTAATCTCAGGAAAAATAATCTGCTCTGTAATACCCATGGTATAATTTCCTTTACCATCAAAGCCTTTTTTGGCAGGTAAACCACGGAAATCCCTAATCCTTGGCATAGCTACAGCTATCAACCTGTCCAGAAACTCATACATCCTATCACCTCTCAAGGTAACACGGGCTCCGATAGGCATTCCCTTCCTCAATTTGAAGTTAGAGATGTCTTTCTTAGACCTGGTTGCCACTGCCTTTTGTCCAGTGATAGTAGTCATTTCATTGATAGCGTTATCTACCAATCGCTTATCAGCAACTGCATCGCCAATACCCTGGTTAAGGCATATCTTCTCCAACCTTGGAACCTGCATTGGGCTCTTGTAGTTAAACTGTTTCTGTAGAGATGGTACTATCTCTTCAGCATAAGTCTTTTTAAGTCTTGGAACGTAGCTCATTACTGGATTACCTCCCCTGATTTTTTAGAATATCTTACAATCTTTCCGTTATCTTCTTTACGGCCTACTCTTGTAGGCTCTCCTGTTTTCGGATCTACCAACATCAAGTTTGATAGATGAATTGGAGCTTCTTTTTCAATGATACCGCCTTGTGGGTTGCTTGTGCTAGGTTTGGTGTGCCTTGAAACTACATTCACACCTTCAACAAAAGCTTGGTTCTTGTCAGTAACTACTGAAAGCACCTTACCTTCCTTGCCCTTGTTTGCACCGGCAATTACTTTTACGATATCTCCTTTCTTAATATGCAACTTTTGCATGTCTCTTATTTATTTTAAAGCACCTCTGGCGCCAACGATACAATTTTCATAAACTGTTTTTCCCTCAACTCACGAGATACAGGTCCAAAAATCCTTGTTCCTCTCATCTCACCCTGAGCATTCAATAACACCACAGCGTTGTCATCAAAACGGATATATGAACCATCCGCACGACGGACCTCTTTCTTGGTTCTTACTATCACTGCCTTAGAAACCTGACCTTTTTTCACGTTTCCGGTTGGCATTGCATTTTTAACAGAAACCACAATCTGGTCTCCTACAGAAGCATACCTTCTTTTGGTACCTCCCAATACACGGATGCAAAGCACTTCTTTGGCGCCGCTATTATCCGCTACATTAAGCCTTGATTCTTGCTGTATCATAATTACTTAGCTCTTTCAATAATTTCAACCAATCTCCAGCACTTTCTCTTACTTAAAGGCCTGGTTTCCATAATTTTTACAACGTCACCTATGTTACACTCGTTCTTCTCGTCATGAGCCACAAATCTCTTTGACTTCTTAACGAATTTACCATAGATAGGGTGCTTCACTTTACGCTCAACAGTCACCACGATAGACTTATCCATCTTATTGCTGGTCACCAAGCCTTGACGCTCTTTTCTTAAATTTCTTGTAGTCGTAGTCATGTTATTTAGTCTCTGCTAATTCTCTTTTTTTCAACTCAGTCAAAATTCTCGCAATTGTTTTGCGGGTTATTCTGATTTTTTGAGGGTTCTCAACTGGAGATACAGCATGGTTAAGCGTAAGCTTATTCAATAAAGCCTGTTGCTCTTTCAAACTCTCTCTCAACTCTTCGGTTGCTGTTTCCCTGATAACTGGATTCTTCATCGCTAATATTATTCAGTGTAATCTCTTCTTACTATAAACTTCGTTTTGCATGGCAATTTTTGTGAAGCAAGCCTCATAGCCTCTTTTGCTATATCCAATGGCACACCATCGCACTCAAAAACTACTCTACCTGGTTTTACCACGGCCACCCAATACTCAGGCGAACCTTTGCCCTTACCCATCCTTACTTCAGCAGGCTTCTTGGTAATTGGCTTATCAGGAAAAACCATAATCCACGTTTTTCCTTCCCTTTTCATATACCTGGTCAAGGCAATCCTTGCAGCTTCTATCTGGCGGCTGGTTAACCAAGCACCCTCAAGTGCCTTGATACCAAATGAGCCAAATGCCAATTGATGTCCTCTACCAGCATTGCCCTTCATAGGCATTTTATGCTGCTTGCGGTATTTTGTCTTTTTTGGTGATAACATGACTTCTAACTAAATCTCTGTTTACAATTTTATCTCTTTTCTCTTCTATCTTTTCTTGGGAATTTACCGCCTTGAGGAGACTTCTTCTGCTGCTTGCTGCCTCCAACATTTGGAGAAAGGTCTCTCTTGCCGTAAACTTCACCATTACATATCCATACTTTCACACCTATCCTGCCATAAGTAGTATGAGCTTCAGCCAATGCATAATCGATATCTGCCCTAAAAGTGTGCAATGGAGTTCTTCCCTCTTTATACATTTCAGTACGTGCCATTTCAGCACCACCAACCCTTCCTGACACAGATATCTTGATACCCTCAGCACCCATTCTCATTGTAGAAGCAACAGCCATTTTCACAGCTCTCCGGTATGAAATACGACCTTCAATCTGGCGTGCAATACTATCTGCCACCAGTCTGGCATCAAGCTCTGGTCTCTTAATCTCAAAGATGTTGATTTGAACTTCTTTCTTGGTGAACTTCTTCAACTCCTCCTTTAACTTATCAACCTCTTTACCACCTTTACCGATGATGATACCTGGCCTTGCAGTGTGGATAGTAACAGTGATGAGCTTCATAGTGCGCTCAATCACAATTTTTGAGATACTACCTTTACCAAGACGAGCTCTCAGGTAGCTTCTGATTTTGTCATCCTCAACTAGCTTGTCAGCATAGTTTTTGCCGCCATACCAGTTTGAGTCCCATCCTCTGATGATACCAAGTCTATTACCTATCGGGTTAGTTTTTTGTCCCATTACTTTTCTGTCTTATTAGTTTCTGCTTCCCAAAACCAGGGTTACATGATTTGACCTTTTTCTTATTCTATGTGCCCTACCTTGTGGAGCAGTTCTTATACGCTTTAGCATAGTACCGCTATCAACAAACACCTCTTTGATATAAAGGTTAGCCTCATCAGCCCTCTCACCTTCATTCTTAGCTTCCCAATTAGCAATTGCTGAACGCAACAGCTTTTCCATACGGATAGCAGCCTCTTTATTTGTGTATTGCAGCATTGATAATGCCTTGAAAATATCTGCACCACGCACCATGTCAGCTACCAAACGCATTTTTCTTGGCGACGTTGGACAGTTGTTCAATTTTGCCAGGTAGGTGGTTTTCATTTCCTCCTTCCTTGTATCGGCTGCCTGCTTTTTTCTATTACCCATTTCTCTTAAATCTTAAAATATTCAGAGCCTAATTACTTTTTCTTGTTACCTGAGTGTCCCCTGAAACTTCTGGTTGGCGCAAACTCACCCAGTTTATGACCTACCATGTTTTCAGTTACATACACTGGAATAAACGTTTTACCATTATGCACAGCAATTGTTAATCCAACGAAGTCTGGCGATATCATCGACCTTCTTGACCAAGTCTTGATAACACTTTTCTTTCCTGATTGCTGAGACTCAAGCACACGCTTTTCAAGCTTGAAGTCAATAAATGGCCCTTTTTTTAATGATCTTGACATTACCTAATTACTTTTTCTTAGCGTTTCTTCTTTCAACTATATACTTGTCAGAAAGGTTTTTACCCCTCCTTGTCTTATAACCTTTAGCAGGAATACCATTCCTTGATCTTGGGTGCCCACCTGAAGCCCTACCTTCACCACCACCCATTGGGTGATCTACAGGGTTCATTACAACACCACGTACTCTTGGTCTGCGACCCAACCATCTGCTTCTACCAGCTTTACCTGAAGTTTCAAGGTTGTGCTCGGTGTTTGAAACAACACCAACTGTAGCTTTACAAGTTGATAATACCATTCTTATTTCGCCAGAAGGCAACTTAAGGTTGGCATACTTACCATCGCGAGCTTGCAATACTGCATAAGCACCAGCACTTCTTGCCATCTCAGCACCTTTACCAGGTTGCAACTCAATACAGTGAACATTAGTACCCAAAGGTATTTCAATCAATGGTAGTGAATTACCCAAGTCAGGTGAAGAACCTTTACCAGATACTACGGTTTGTCCTACTTCAAGCCCTTTAGGAGCTATGATATATCTCTTCTCACCGTCAGCATACACAAGTAAAGCAATATTAGCAGTCCTGTTTGGATCATACTCAACAGTCTTAACTACTGCTGGAATACCATTCTTCTCTCTCTTGAAGTCAATAACCCTATACTTTTTCTTATGTCCACCACCTAGATAGCGCATAGTCATACGACCACTGTTGTTACGGCCGCCGCTTTTTGATTTACCTTTGGTCAAACTCTTTTCAGGCTTGTCACCAGATAAAGTATCAAATGCGTTAACTACTTTAAAACGCTGGCCCGGTGTTGTTGGTTTTAGTTTTCTCAGTCCCATGATTTCTTAAATATTGCTGTAAAAATCAATTGTTTCACCACTAGCAACTGTTACTACAGCTTTTTTAAACTTTCTTGTCTTTCCTGTGATGTAGCGTGTTTTTGTACTCCTTGACTTTTTCTTTCCCGGATACACCATTGTATTTACACTTTCCACAGTCACCCCATAAAGTTGCTCCACAGCTTCTTTTATCTCAAGCTTGTTTGCACTTGGCTCAACCACAAAACCATATTGGTTCAAGCTTTCGCTTATCTCAGTCATTTTCTCGGTTAAAAGGGGCTTTATCAATATATTTTTCATCACTTATTACTTGCTTAGTATGTTTTCTACTTCTTTTACTGAGCTCTCAACCATCACCAGGTTGTTTGCATTTAGTATATCGTAAGTATTCAATTCAGCAACTGAAACTACTCTAGTTGATTGAAGGTTGCGAGATGATAAAAGAATGTTTTTATCATAACCAGCCAACACCAATAATGTCTTCTTATCAGCAAGCTTCAAGTTGTTCAATAACTCAACATATTGGCTTGTTTTAGGAGCATCAAAATTGAAGTCTTCCAAAACAGTAATAGCATTATCCTTAGCCTTGTAGCTCAATGCTGATTTCCTGGCAAGCCTTTTCACTTTCTTGTTCAGCTTAAAGTCGTAATCGCGTGGCCTTGGACCAAACACACGGCCACCACCTCTAAACAATGGGTTTTTGATATCCCCAAAGCGAGCACCACCTGTTCCCTTTTGCTTTCTTATCTTTTTGGTACTACCCTTCACTTCACTTCTCTCCTTAGCCTTGTGAGTACCTTGACGTTGTGCAGCTTGATACTGCTTCACATCCAAATAAATCGCATGGTCGTTAGGCTCAATAGCAAAAATGCTATCGTTCAGGTCAACCTTCTTTGAGGTCTCTTTGCCCTTTATATCTATTACTGCTACTTTCATTTTACTTCTCTACTTTAACGTATGAACCGTTTGGACCTGGAATAGCACCACTTACCAATAAGATGTTCTTCTCAGGAAATACTTTTACGACTACAAGGTTTTGAACTTTCACTGTTTTGTTACCAGTCTGACCAGCCATTCTCAATCCAGGCAATACACGAGCTGGATACGAAGCTGCACCAATAGAACCAGGAGCCCTGTTTCTGTTGTGCTGACCATGAGTACTTTGACCTACACCACCAAAGCCATGTCTTTTAACAACACCTTGAAAACCCTTACCTTTTGAAGTTCCAATCACATCCACAAATTCACCTTCGTTGAAAATATCATCAACTTTCAGCTCACTGCCCAACTCCAATTTACCTTCATACTCCTCACGGAAGTAACGGAATTCAACCACTTTTTTCTTTGGAGTAGTTTTTGCTTTATCAAAATGACCTTGCTCCGCCTTAGTGGTATGTTTTTCTTTTTTATCCTCATATGCAAGCTGAATGGACTTATACCCATCGGTATCCACATTTTTCACTTGTGTAACCACACATGGGCCTGCCTCAATGATAGTGCAAGCAATATTCTTGCCTTCTTCATTGAAGATGTTAGTCATTCCTACTTTTTTGCCTATTAATCCAGACATGTCTTTTATCTTTTAACTATCCTGTTAAACCTTAATTTCTACTTCAACACCACTTGGCAATTCAAGCTTCATCAATGCATCAACTGTTTTAGCAGTGCTGCTGTAGATGTCAAGCAAACGCTTGTATGAACTTACCTGGAACTGTTCCCTCGCTTTCTTATTCACGTGAGTTGACCTCAATACTGTGAATATTCTTTGATGAGTTGGCAATGGAATTGGACCACTTACTACAGCTCCTGTAGACTTCACTGTCTTTACGATTTTTTCAGCTGACTTGTCAACCAAATTGTGGTCGTAAGACTTTAATTTTATTCTAATCTTTTGGCTCATATCTATTTTAATACTTTCTTCTAATTAAGATACACTTACCTTACCCTGTGCTTTGGAAATTACTTCGTCGGCAATGTTCTTTGGTGTCTCAGCATAGTGTGAGAACTCCATAGTTGACGAAGCACGACCAGAACTAATTGTTCTTAGTGAAGTCACATAACCAAACATCTCACTCAATGGAACTTTGGCCTTGATAACCTTAGCACCACCTCTTGAGTCCATACCCTCCATCTGACCTCTTCTCCTATTCAAGTCAGCTACAACATCACCCATATTCTCTTCTGGAGTAAGCACTTCAAGTTTCATGATAGGCTCTAACAACACTGGGTTAGCTTTTTTAGTAGCTTCCCTAAATGCTGACTTGGCACATATCTCAAACGATAGTGAATCAGAGTCAACCGGGTGGAATGAACCATCAGTCAACCTCACTTTTAAGCTATCCATTTGGTAACCAGCCAGAGGACCATTACGCATAGCCTCTTTGAAGCCCTTCTCAACCGCAGGAATAAATTCTCTTGGAATGTTACCACCTACAATCTCATTCTCAAATTGAAGACCTTCTTTAGGCACTCCATTCTCATCCAAATCAACTTGTGAAATGGTAACCACGATATCCGCGAATTTACCACGACCACCAGTTTGTTTCTTATAAACTTCACGGTGCTCAACTGAACCTGCAATAGCCTCTTTATAGTTAACTTGAGGAGCTCCTTGGTTACACTCAACCTTAAACTCTCTCTTCAACCTATCAACAATAATCTCCAAGTGAAGCTCACCCATACCACTAATTACAGTTTGACCTGTTTCGTGGTCGGTATTCACACGAAAGGTTGGGTCTTCCTCAGCTAGCTTACCCAAGGCAACACCTAGTTTATCCACATCAGCCTGTGTCTTTGGCTCAATTGCCAAACCGATAACAGGATCTGGGAAAGTCATTGACTCAAGAACGATTGGGTTCTTTTCGTCAGTCAAAGTATCTCCCGTGCGGATTTCTTTAAAACCAACAGCAGCACCAATATCACCAGCCTCAATCTTATCGATAGAGTTTTGCTTGTTTGAGTGCATTTGGAATATCCTTGAAATCCTTTCTTTCTTATCACTTCTTGTGTTTAATACATAAGAGCCCGCATCCAACTTACCAGAGTAAGCACGGAAGAATGCCAAACGACCTACGTAAGGGTCAGTAGCAATCTTAAATGCCAATGCAGAGAAAGGCTCATCGTTATCAGGATGTCTCTCTTCTTTCTCACCAGTATTTGGGTTAGTACCCTCAATAGCTTCAATATCCAAAGGACTAGGCAAGAACTCCATTACACCATCCAACATGGTTTGCACACCCTTGTTTTTGAATGCAGAACCACAGAATACAGGTATAAGTTTCATTTCCAATGTACCCTTGCGGATAGCTGCAAACATTTCTTCTTCAGTAATTGAGTCTGCATCCTCAAAAAACTTCTCCATCAATGCATCGTCATACTCAGCAACTGACTCAATTAGCTTCTCTCTCCACTCACGAGCAATCGGCTCAACATCTGCAGGCATGTCAATTTCAGTAAAGGTCATACCTTGAGTTGAATCATCCCACTCAATAGCCCTCCAGTTAACCAAATCGACTACACCACGAAAAGTATCTTCAGCACCAATAGGAATTTGAAGTGGAACTGGGTTAGCCGCCAACCTTTCTTTGATTTGCTTAACCACGCTCAAGAAATCAGCCCCAGCCCTATCCATTTTGTTTACAAATGCAATTCTAGGCACTTTGTATTTATCGGCCTGCCTCCAAACTGTTTCTGATTGAGGCTCAACACCGCCAACCGCACAGAAAAGGGCAACCGCACCATCCAATACACGCAAAGAACGTTCTACCTCAACAGTAAAGTCAACGTGTCCAGGAGTATCGATGATGTTCATCTTATACTGGTCGTCACGATAATTCCAGAAGGTAGTAGTAGCAGCCGAAGTAATTGTAATACCACGCTCCTGCTCTTGCTCCATCCAGTCCATGGTAGCCGCACCATCATGCACCTCACCTATCTTGTGATTGATACCAGTATAATACAGAATACGCTCTGTAGTTGTTGTTTTACCAGCGTCGATATGCGCCATGATACCAATGTTCCTCGTGTATTTCAGTTTCGGGTTCATAGACCTAGTATCTCCTTGTTTCTTTTCTTTTATTTATATCCTAATTAAAACCTAAAATGAGAGAATGCCTTGTTTGCTTCAGCCATCCTGTGAGTATCTTCTTTCTTCTTATGAGCAGCACCCTCTTCTTTTGAAGCAGCTATTATCTCGCCAGCCAGCTTCTCAGCCATTGACTTTTCATTTCTTTTTCTGGCAAACATGATTAGCCACTTGATACCAACCGCCAACTTTCTCTCTGGCCTTACCTCTTGTGGTATCTGGAATGTAGCACCACCCACTCTGCGGCTTTTCACCTCTACCTGCGGCATTACATTTGTCAAAGCTTTTTTCCAAATAGCTAAACCATCTTCGCTAGTGCGCTCACTAACTATGTCTATAGAATCATAAAAAATAGCGTAAGCAGTACTCTTCTTACCGTCGAACATTAAACTGTTCACAAAGCGAGTTACCATAGTATCACCGAATCTTGAATCTGGCTTTAGCTCGCGCTTTTTAGACTTCGACTTTCTCATTTACTTAATTTTTTTTCTTAGCTCTTTTTGTTCCGTATTTTGACCTACCTTGCTTTCTATCATTCACACCAGCTGTATCTAACGCACCGCGTACAATGTGATACCTAACACCTGGCAAATCCTTTACCCTGCCACCGCGCACTAATACAATACTGTGCTCTTGTAAGTTATGACCTTCACCACCTATATAAGCGTTCACCTCTTTACCATTGGTTAACCTCACCCTGGCTACTTTCCTCATCGCTGAGTTTGGCTTCTTAGGCGTTGTTGTATACACTCTCACGCACACACCTCGTCTTTGAGGGCATGAATCAAGCGCAGGTGATTTACTTTTTTCAACCTTGCTACTTCTTCCTTTCCGCACTAATTGCTGAATTGTAGGCATATTTCTGTGTTCTTAACAATTAATTATACAAGTCCCCAAAAATTTTGGGACGGCAAAGGTAGCAAGAATATTGACAAATTCAAACGCCTACCTCAAATTTTTCCACCTTTTTTTAAGAAGTTTTTTTGTGGGGGATTCTTAGGCTCTTTTCTGTCTCAAAAAAAGAGCCTTTACACAGGACTGATTTACTAGCGCAACAGGTGAACTGAGCCTTTTTGTTCATATTCCTTACCATCCACACCCTTTGCCTTCAAAACATAGAAATATACACCAGCTGAGACCTCAACACTACTTAAGCTATATCCATCCCACCCATCCTGTGGCGTTCTCCAATCATATACCTTTTGGCCCCAGCGATTATATATCTCACCCCGTAACTCAGTAAGGTTGCGAGACTTTGGATTAAACAAATCGTTTATTCCATCACCATTTGGTGTAAATACGTTAGGCACTTCAAATATGGATGTGGGCTCTATATAAATGTAGTTGTACATAGAGTCTGTACAACCAGTTACTGAATCAAATGCTACCAAAACCACTTCTTGCAACCCTGAGTCCTCATATAAATGAACTGGAGCCACATCAATTGAGGTTTCCCCGTCACCAAATATCCACTCATAGGATGATGCACCAATACTATTGTTGGTAAAAACCACATCCAAAGGTTGTAATCCCGTGTCAGGTGAAGCAGTAAACGAAGCCAAAAGGATATTAGGCGGTTGACTGATAATTGTAGTATCAGTAGCCGTGCATCCATTATCATCCGTTGCAGTCACTACATACTCACCCGCTGGCAAACTATCAGCCGTAGTTCCGGTTTGCCCTGATGGTACCCATATATAGGTATAAGGACCAGTACCGCCTGAAGCAAGAGCAACAGCCTCACCATCACTGCCTCCATTGCAGGTTACATCAATATCATCGGTTACATTAACCGTTAGTGCCGTTGGTTCTAAAATATTTACCGTGATTGTTTCTGTGCAACCGTTATCATCTGTTACCAATACTTGATAAGTGCCTGCAGCTAACCCGGTTGCTGTTGCTGTAGCCTGCGTATTGGGGTCATCCCATAAGAAATCATAAGGGGCCGTTCCGTTGCTTGCAATAACGGTTCCTGCGCCATCGTTGCCACCGTTACAACTAACTTCTACAGTTGAGCCAACGCTTAGCGTTAACGCCTGTGGTTGTGTAATCAACACATTTTGCACCACATAAGTACAGTTATTATCATCTGTTACAGTCACCTCGTAGGTGCCTGCTGCCAAATTGATAGCAGTTTGGTTGCTTTGCCCGGCAGGGTCATTCCACAAATAACTGTAAGGGCTTGTACCTCCAGATGGATTCACGGTAACAGCACCATCACTACCACCATTACAACTTACATTACTATCCACCGCAACACTTGCAGTCAATGCAACAGGCTCATCAACTACCACAGTAGCTGTTGAAGTACAAAGATTCGCATCAGTTACAGTTACAGTATATGTTCCAGCACTTTGATTAAATAAGGTATCATTTGAGGTACTATTAGGGTCACTCCATAAATACGTGTAAGGCATAGTTCCTCCAGTAGCTGAGCCTATAGCCATGCCGTCATTGCCTCCATTACATGAGGTAGGTAGTGATGTTGCCGAGGCTATCAATTCTGCAGGTTCATTGATAGTTACTGTGCCAGTTGCTGTACAATTATTCAAATCTGTCACCGTAACAGTATAGGTTCCCGCTGCCAATCCACTCGCAATTTGGGTTACTTGGGCATTGGGGTCACTCCATACGTAAGTATAACCACCGCCACCACCAGATGGCGCCACACTTGCCTGCCCATTGCTCAATCCGAAACAGCTTACATCAGAAACCACAGAAGTCACCGCTAAAAGGGCACCAGGTTCATTCACAATCGCTGTTGCAGTGCTATTACAACCATTATCATCAGTTACAGTAACAGTATAAGTTCCTGCAGTTAAACCACTTGCTGTTTGTGTAGTTTGGTTATTGGGGTCACTCCAAGCATAAGTATAAGGAGACGTTCCGCCATTGGGGTTTGCAGTGATATCACCAGTAGTATCTCCATTACATAATATATCTGTTACTACAGTTCCAACAGTTAATTGAGAAGGCTCATTAATAGTAACTGTTAATGAGGTGTCACAACCATTAGCATCTGTTACTATCACCGTATAGGTGTTCGCTCCAAGGTTTGAAGCAGTTGGAGTAGTTTGATTACCTAGGTCATTCCAGGCATAAGTATACGGCGTGGTGCCGCCTGTTGCAGTTACGGTAGCCTGTCCGTCAGTTAAACCAAAACAGCTAACATCAGTTGATGCGATAGTTCCACCCGGACTGTTTATACTACCATTGGCTCCCAAATGATAAACACCGCTTGCTGCCACACCACTATTACCCGAACCTCCAGCTATTTGAATAGTTGGGCTAATATTATTAGTTCTACATGGGTTTTCAAATATCTTAATACGACCACCACTGCCTCCACCGCCTTGAGCTCCAGGATTACCTGCATTGATTATACCATCATTACAGCCACAAGCACACAAAAAACTAGCATAGTCACATTGGCCTGAAGCACTTCCCGCACCACCTCCAGCGCCACCTGAACCACCTTGGGCATTTAAAGTTCCAGAAATAGCCATGTCTCCAAGGGCGCTGATTAAAATACCACCGCCAGAACCGCCACCAGCGCCACCTCCACCGCCAGCGCCACCGGAATAGGTATTCTCATCACAACCATTACAACCGTCCGTGCAACACCTATCATTGGTAATTCCACCATTACCGCCGTTGCCACCATTGCCTCCAACACCACCCATTGCAGTAATATTGCCAGTTATAGTTAATGCACCAGCAGAGTTTAAAGACACTTTTCCACCACCATTACCGCCATTGCCACCGTTACCACCGTCGCCATGGCTTTTGCCGCCACCACCAGCGCCAGCGCCACCAGAACCTAAGTCTATGTCAGTTCCTGTGTTAGTCCCATAAGCTGTTGCAATAGTACCAGCTGTGCCTGCCACTCCTGCTACAGGAGATGAACAAGTTGCTTGTGATATTGAGTTAAAGCTACCTGATGAGTTACCAGCACCCCCTGCACCTCCAGCATTGGCTGCAGCACCATAAGACCCGCCTGCACCCGCACCTGCACCTCCAGCTCCACCTACTCTTCCATAATCGTCACCAAAGGAACCGCACTCCTGTTTAGGCCCACTGCCTGTTCCCCCATTACCGCCTGCACTACCTGCACCTGTTCCATTTCCATTGGCACCTGCAGTGCCACCAAACACCTGTACATTGAAGCAATTATCTTTGTCAACACAATTGGTAAGATATATTATATTGACTCCATTGTTTGAACCTGCGCCACCTGCACCACCATTATATCCAGCATTATCTGCATTGATGTTACCCTGAATATCAATTACGGCTGCATTAATAATTAATTCACCACAACTATTTGAGCTATAAGGAGTAACGGTAACAGTAACTCCAGGGTCTACTCTGAAAGTACCTGTAATGTTGTACGTTCCTGAAAGCGAAGTATTACTGGTAATAATCAAATCTCCAGTTACAGGTGTAGTAACACACTGTGCTTGGGTATTATTTGAGAATAAAAACCCAACAAGTACTATCAACAAGGTAAGGAAGACTTTACGTAACGCTAAAGTCATAGGTGGTTTATTAAAGGTTATTCCTAAAAAATCGTCCAAATTTACGAAAAAAAATATGTGTACCAATCGTTAATAATTTTCTTAAAACTCTCTGATTTTTAGCTCCTTTCATCAATTCAGATGTACCAAAAATACTAACTTTGCGAGTTAAGTTTTGGGTGTTTCTCTATCAAAAAATTATTGATTCTCAATGGCTGAGCGGGATTATTTAAACGAGTTGAATGACGTACAGAGGTTGGCTGTGCAGCACACTGAAGGGCCAGTAATGATTATCGCTGGCGCGGGTTCTGGCAAAACAAGGGTCTTGACTTACCGCATAGCCCACTTGCTCGAAAAAGGAGTTGACCCATTTAATATTCTGGCTCTTACTTTTACCAATAAGGCTGCCAGAGAAATGAAAAGCCGTATTGAAACTATTGTTGGCGGTACAGAAGCTCGTAACCTTTGGATGGGAACCTTCCATTCGGTTTTTGCTAAAATACTGCGCTTTGAAGCTGAAAAGCTAGGCTACCCCAGCAACTTTACCATATACGATACCGACGATTCAAAAAGCCTCATCAAAACCATTTTAAAAGAAGAGCAACTTGATGACAAGGTTTACAAACCAGGCTCCGTATTAAGTAGGATATCCGCTGCCAAGTCTAGTTTGATATCACCCACGGCGTACCTTCAAAATAATGAGATACAGAATGATGATAAAATGTCTGCAAAACCCAAGTTGGGCATTGTCTATCAAAAGTATGCTTCTCGTTGCTTTAAATCGGGCGCGATGGATTTTGATGATTTACTCTATCAAACTAATATCCTTTTGAGGGACTTTCCTGATGTTTTGCACAAATACCAGCACAAGTTCAGGTATGTAATGGTAGATGAGTACCAAGACACCAACTTCTCTCAATATGTAATTGTAAAAAAACTTGCCGCTGTATTTGAGAATATATGTGTGGTGGGTGATGATGCCCAGAGTATTTATGGCTTCCGAGGGGCCAACATCCAAAACATCCTAAACTTTGAAAAAGACTATCCCGACCTAAAGACCTTTAAATTGGAGCAAAATTATCGCTCTACCAAAACAATTGTTGATGCTGCTAATAACATCATTGCACACAATCGCGACCAGCTTAAAAAAGAGGTCTGGACAGATAATGATGCTGGCACTAAAATAAAAGTATCAAGGGCTATGAGCGATAATGAGGAAGGTGCCTTGATTGCACATGCCATCTTTGAATACAAAATGAATGAGCAGGTTCATGATAAAGATTTTGCTGTTTTATACAGAACCAACGCTCAATCCAGAGCCATTGAAGAAGCATTAAGAAAGCTGAATATTTCTTACAGGATATACGGTGGACTTTCTTTCTACCAACGCAAAGAAATTAAAGATCTTATAGCATATTTCAGGTTGGCAGCTAACCCAGCTGATGAAGAAGCACTTAAAAGGGTAATTAATTACCCAACTAGGGGTATTGGCAAAACCACGATAGAGAAAATAAGTGTTATTGCCAGTGAAAGAGATACCAGCATGTGGGATGTAATGACTAACCCGGCACATCACCCCCTCCCTGTTCACGGAGGCACTTCTGAAAAACTGGGGAATTTCATCACTATGATTAAGAGCTTTAATATTGGCCTGCCAAAAACCTCTGCTTACTCATTAGCCGAGCACATCGCTCAATCTTCGGGTATCTTAAAAGAACTCTACTCCGATAAGTCTACCGAAGGAGTAAGCAGGTACGAAAACATCCAGGAACTGCTCAACGCTATCAAAGAGTTTGATGAATCGCCAGCAGTGGATGAGAATGGTGAACTCATTGAACGTATGAGAACATTAGATGAGTTCATTCAAGATATTGCATTACTTACCGATGCTGATGAGAAGGACAAGGATGACTTAGACAAGGTATCCTTAATGACCATTCACGCTGCGAAAGGCCTAGAGTTTCCCTATGTATTTGTGAGTGGTATGGAAGAAAACCTTTTCCCCTCTCAACTATCACTTAACTCTAGGGCAGATTTGGAGGAAGAAAGGCGGCTGTTTTATGTAGCTCTCACCAGAGCTGAAAAACAAGCCCACCTCACTTTTGCCGTAAGTAGGTACAAATGGGGGAACCTTATTCACTGTGAGCCGAGCCGTTTTCTTGAAGAGATAGAACCTAAGTATTTAGAGTTCTCTGGTGGGGCAAGCACAGCTAGGACTAATGTGGAAACCAGTTTCGAGCCCAGACAAAAGACAGTTTGGAAACCAAAAACTCCCGAGACTAGACCAACAGGATATCAAGCCAAAGAAAAAAAGACATACACACATTCATCCACAAAACCAAACCTGACAAGAGCGAGTACAAGTCAAATTACATCAAAGCCCGTTGGCGCTGACCAACTGGAGTTGATTCAAAAGTTACAGGTGGGCATGCAAGTGGAACACGAAAAATTTGGCAACGGTAAAGTATTGCAGATAGAAGGTATTATGCCGAATACAAAAGCAACAGTATTTTTTCCTGATGTAGGACAAAAACAATTATTATTGAAGTTTGCTAAATTGCGCATAATCAGTAATAACTGACACTGGTATGGCCAGAAAAAGACGCACCTTACTCGACATAATTAAAGAATATTTTGCGGAACAACGCCGCGATGCCCAGCTCAAGCAACAATTCAAAAGTTCCGTCAGAAAAGGACGGAAAAGAATGAGCATACCTGAGTACATCAAGTACTTAGTATCGCGCGATAAAAGGGATAAAAAGCTCCAGGAAGAGTTTAGGAAAAAAGTATACCGCAAGTCAAAACCTAAAAGTATTTCCGAGAGAATTAAGGAGGCTCGTGAAGCACGTGAACTTGAAGCCAAAATGAAGGCTAAGTTCAAAAAATCTGTAACTGCTCCCAAGAAGAAAATACCTTTTAAAGAGAGAGTGATAATGCTAAGGCAGCAATTAAAGGATGCCTACCATGACTTCTTCTTTGGGGAGATAAACAACTTTGCCCTCTTTAACTCCACTATAATATTTGTTACCACCTACTTGATGGTATTCTTTGCTAATGATTTGGCTGTGGCAATGGCTGCCAAATACTTTAAGCTCAAGCCCATTCTTTACTACTCCTATATAGTTTATTTGAACAATTCTGGATGGTATCCACATGCAGTAAAAAGAATTTTTATCACAGGGCCCTTCCTTACTTTGGGCATAGGTTTTGGCTCATATATAGTATATCTCCTATTAAAGGACAAAAACGTTTTCGTTCGCTTATTCTTTATATGGACTTCATTAATTGGCTTTGCGAATTTCCTTGCCAAACTAATGTCTATACCTAACTACAAGGGCAGACTGCAACCAACCAGCGAGATGAGTTTGGGTATAGTTACGGGATATCTTTATTACAGTAACACCTTTGAGAATGCTTTAGCAATACTGGGATTTGTTTTAACCATACCAGTTGGGCTACTCATGGCGAAACCATTTGTACAAACAGCTTGGTCAAGCAGGGTTATTAAAACAAAGTCCGATAAGGCACGTCTAATTTTTCAAGTGGGCATCATACCTTTTATTATTGGCACCATTTTAATCTTCCTGATAAACTACCCAGGCAACTTAAGAGCTAACTTTATTATAATGGTTGCACTTGGGTTTGTATTAATATGGGCTTTTATGGGAGCACGTGCCTTCTTTGAAATTCTTATCTATCGTCAAAAGATATATGAGAAAGGTAGGGTATCCATTGCAGCGCTCTCAATACTGATGGCTGTAATCTTCTTCTATAAATTTATTCTGAGCCGCGGGCTTCAGTTATAGTCCTTGATACTATTGATGCAAGTTTAAGATTGCCATCTCTATTGAGATGAACAGCATCACAAAAGTCAGTAACCTTCCACTTTACGCTATCCACACTATTGATATAAACTCCCAACCCAACTTCACCAAACACATTTTCTGAAGTGTTGTTAAAAGCCTCAATGTGCTTATCAATTGATGATGGTTCTATGTAAGGTATCCACCATTGGTATGGAAACTTTTGATATTGCTCCAAGTTAATAACTTGCGGCACCAAAAACACTTCTGCACCATTATCCGCGAGTTGCCCGACCAAATCTTTTAGATGGTTTTCATAAATATCCAATGCAATTGAGTCAACCCCAGATTGCATGTAACCATTAAATTGAAACTGATGAAACAAACATGTAGGATACCAGCCCAATTCTTGTAACACGATTATTATTGCCCGCAAAGATGCTATTTTGGGTAATTTATACCTGTAGCATAGCCCCAAAGAAGCAAATAAGCCTGCCGCCTGAAAATCAGCATAACTATCCTCAATATTTTCCAAATGACTTATTCTTAAGTCATTTAAGCCAACATGAAGCAGAACCAAACCAGGGTTTATCCCTTCCAGATACAAACCCACCTGTTTTGTGTTGTCAATGGTAGAATACCCCGGCACCCCCATGTTTATCACCTTATAACCTTCTGGTAATAAACTATCTAGATAATGGGGCCATGTTTCATTGTCGCTCACTCCTACACCATAAGTAGTAGACCCACCTATAGCTGCTACTACTATTTCACCGTCTTTATTATCCTTTTCAGCCCCTCTCCACCCTTTTGAGTTGTGAGAATAAGTGTGTCCATCCAAATAAACACTCACATTCTTCTTATTCACTCCAATCAGTTGGGGATGCTCTTCCCATAATTTCGAATTATGAGATTCAAGTTCAGCAAAAACCCATTTACCCGTCATCACATAGAAAGTGATATTAGCAGTAAACTCAAAAAGTATAAGAGTAAATACCACGGATGATATAGTCATAAACCACTTTCCAGATGGTGTATTTCTATTTATATACCAAAGCCTTAGTGAAAGGTAAAGCGCGGCTAAAGCCCCAAAGTAGAGCCCTATCATTTAGAAACATGCATTAGTGATAAAGCCATAAAATACACGTTTACATTTAGAAATTATTAGAAGTTGAATTTGTATTGTAGCACAACGCTTCTTGGGGCCTCTAGCATACCCGGTCGAAGTGAATATTCTAAATTCTCGATATTCCGGGCTATAAGATTAACAGTACTGTTTTCTGAAACCCTACAGGCAATACGTGCATCATATAATGCAACCCCTTTATTATTCAACTCTCTAAATTGAGTAACACCTGGTATAAGGTCAAACACGGCATCAATTCTTTCCATAAAACTGTTGTAGTTGATACTACCACCCAAGGTAAATCTACCAAGGTCAAACTCAAGGTCAAAACGCACCACATTTCGCAGCCTATACTTTAATATGCTTTCAGTATTAATGAGAGAATCAACCTCCGTAAAGCTTTGAATTAGATTTTGCAGGTAAATGTTCACATTCTGCTGCGTTGTATCTACTCCTATATCAGCAGGATAGTTAAATGTATAGCCTCCAAGTATTCGTACTGGTATAGGCCCTATCTTGCCTTCTCCATAAGCAGAAACTTCATATCCGGCCACACGCGCCTGATTGATGTTTTGACTTTTGAAACCTAAATTCTCCAATATATTATCAGAAGTTCCATATTGACCAAAGGTAAATTCAATCATATCCTCAAACTCCGTCCAGAACAATGCCAAATCCGCATACCCTTTCCACTCACCTAAGCTAAGCCCTTGCTTAAGTCCCACTTCAGCCGTCCAACCCTTCTCTGGATGAAGATCTGGATTCTTATATATCTTAATAGCTGGAGTAATATTCTCTTGTATGTACCTTTCACCTATACTTGGTATGCGGTAGCCCTGGCCAAATGAAGCCCTTAAATAAGTAGCAGCACCCATATGATAGTTTAGTCCAGCTCTCACCAAAGGTTTGGACTCTTCAATTAATACTGTATCTGTGGTCTGGTATAAGGCATTAATCTCATATCTTAAACCTCCCAAAAGAGTCAGTCTCTTTATTTTCTTCTCTACCTGAGTATATACCGCACCTAATTGATTAAACAGTTTCTCATTATAAAGATTACTGAATGACCTCGAAAAATTATAAACAGTACCTGCAATAACAGTCCAATGCCCAGAAAATGATCTTTGGTATTGATAGTTTACATAATACAAGTTAGTTGATGAACCCTTATACTCCCCATCTTGCCATCTTATCACGTTATAATATCTTGTTCGCAGCATATGCTTAGTTCCACCCTTTGTATAGTAAGTGATATGTGGGTCGATGTTAACATATGAATAGTAATCATTAGAACCAGTCCCCTCAAATGGCTTATAAGCACCTTCATCACTGTTTTCCCAAAGAAAGAAACGGCCAAATTGCTGATACATGGCATTCGCGTTAATACCATAGGTCAAGCCTTCCACTTTTTTACTTCTATACCTTGTCTTAAAGTTAAAGCGGACCTGTTGGTCGTCACCACCTTGCAAATAGCTGCTTTCTGAATTCAAGTTCCCACCTACCACTAAGTCAAGATTACCAAAACGCCTTCTGTGAGAAAAGAAAGCCCCAGTGAAAAATGGATGGTATGGTTTATCCCACCAACGCAATTCTTTTCTCTTAGGGTTACTGTATATCCCTTGGTATATCTGTAACTTGGTTTTAGGCTTATCATAAGCATAGCCGGTTCTTATATTGATTACACCATTCAATGCTGAAGAGCCATATAATGAAGATGCTGCCCCTTTTATTACCTCTATTTGTTCCACATGCTCCATTGGTACAAAGTTCCAACGTACTTCCTGCAAGTCTCCAGTAAGCAATGGCATTTCATCAACCAATACTTGCACCCTACTACCTGCCCCATACGCATATCCCGCTCCACCTCTTATTGTCGCCTGACCATCAATTATATTAACTCCGGGAACCTTCTCTACTGCTTGTGCTAAATCAGTATTATTGTTGCTTTCAACCAAATAGGGTTTTATCACATCAATACTCACAATCTCCTCAGCAGCCTTTTTTTCATAAGCACTGCCAGTAACCACAACTATGTCTAGCTCCTTGGAAGCTTCCAGCAAACTTACATTCAACTCATAAACCTCACCAGCCTTCAGTTCAATTGACTTCTCTAGCTTTCGATATCCAATAAAACTAAACTTAACCTTATGAGAGCCCTGGGATAATTCTAGTGAATAATTACCGTCTAAATTGGTAACTGTTCCGCCAGAATCACCAGAAGTAATGTTAACTCCGATAAGTGTTTCGCCTGACTTAGCATCCTTTACAGTACCGCTTACCGTGCCTGTTTGTGCAAAAAGTGAACATACACTTACTGTAAAAGTTGCTAATATAAGTGATAACCTTTTCATAATATTAGCCTTATATTAACACTAATTGAAGCCAAAGTTATTCCATTTCTATTATTCTAGCGTGTCATCTGTAAGCACTTATAAACAGTTGGTCGTTTAATTCTTGCTTTTCAAAAGGTGATGGATTTAAAATATTAACCATCCTAGAACGTTATCGCAATAGATTTACATGCTAATTAACTGCATATCAATCTCTTATAATAGACGATAGAGAAAGTGAGCATTTTAAAAAAAATTGTAGATTTGCGCACCTAGAAATCAAGCTATTACAGACACATATAAAGACAAAATGGATCAATTAAGACTGTATTTCAGAAAGTTTTCTTTCCCAGCTTTACTAACTGCTTTTGGACTTGGATTAGTGATAGCTGCCTTGGCTGGTGGCCAAAATTCGTTGTTTCTATACGGAGGGGTACTCATTTTCCTAATCGGAGTTTTTTCCATACTGTTGGTTCAGGAAGTAATCACTGGCTCAGTTCTTAACGTGGTATTTTACGTATTGCTGCCATTTGCATTAGTTACTGCCTACCTTAATTATCGCTCTATTCAAGAACCTTTGGAGTTTGAAGTGATAAAGGATAAACGATACGAAAAGGTTAAACAAAAGCTTCTTGCTATTAAGGAAGCTCAGATTGCCTATAAGAATGTATATGGCATGTACACCAATAGTTTTGATACACTGAACATGTTTTTCAAAAATGATTCGTTCCCTGTTGTTAAAGCAATTGGTAATGTTCCAGATACATTAACCGAACTTGAAGCTCTTGAGCTTGGCATTATCTCCAGGGATACTATAATGGTAAGTGTATATGATTCACTATCTAGCAAATTCAAAAGAGACCTTAACCTAGCTACGCTAGATTCTATGGAATACGTGCCTTTCACCAAAGGGGAAAAATTTACACTTGAATCAGGTGAAGTTGAGAGAGGAAAAGTAAAAGTGCCTGTGTTTCAAGCATCTGTGAATAATGATGTCATATTTCCTGATTGGGACAAGCACTTTTATCAGGATGAGAAGAACCTACAGGTAGGTTCTTTATCGGACCCCATTACCAATGCCAACTGGTAAAACCTTATAAACTTTCTGGTTATCAAACCGGCATTTAGTTTCCTAGACGAAAATCATTTCAAAAGCGAGACAAATTCATCGCATCTTTCTATTGAGATATCACGTTCTTCGTTTTCATGGACAAAACTTGATCTAGAGGAAAAGCAATACGTTGCATTAGAGTCGTATGATTTACCCAAAAAGGCTGGTGATTCACAAAAGCTATTAACTGAGCTATTAAGTGAACATCCGTGGTTAAAGCTGAATTATTTTTCGCAATCAATAGGTTATGCTAATACTCATTCAACTCTAGTGCCTGCTGCTGTTTATCAGGAAGAAGATAGAGACACTTATTTTAACATAAGTAATGCGGAGAGTGATTTAGACATCTCATCATACAAAGTCCAAAATATGGAGCTTCAGTGTGTCTATGGTATTGCAGCCACACAAAACTCCATCCTTAAAAAACACTTTCCTTCCGCAAAAGTTCTCCATCACTCAGGCACACTGCTGAATGCCTTGCAACAAGAAAGCTTACTGACTCAAGAAACTACAGTTATAGTCAATATTCATGACCATTTTTTTGATGTAATCGTGTCAAAAAACAAGAGTGTTTTCTTATTCAATACCTATAAGTTTAAAACCAAGGAAGACTATCTTTATTTCTTGTTGAACACATACGAACAATTAAAATTAGATACAACTCAAACCAGTATTACAATTCTAGGAAGGGTTGAAAAAAATTCTCCATTGATAGAAGCCACTAATAAATACATTGGCGAAATCAAATTTGGAAAGAGAATTAGTAAATTCAAGTACGGTTATCAGCTAAGCGAGCTTCAAGACCACTTTTTCTTCAACCTATTTAGCCAGTATCTTTGCGTATAATCAGCGGTAAATATAAAGGTAGACGATTATCTCCTCCATCTAGCCTTCCTGTCAGGCCAACAACAGATTTTGCGAAAGAGGGACTATTCAACATACTCAATAATCTTATTGACTTTGGGGAAATAAAAGCATTAGACCTTTTTGCTGGCACAGGCAACATCACTTATGAATTGGCATCGCGCGGATGCCCAAGTATAACCTCTGTCGATGTAAACTTTAGATGTGTGAAATACATAACTGAAACAGCTAAAACTTTAGAAATAGATTCAGTTGGAGCCATAAAATCAGAGGTTTTTAGCTTCATCGAGAATAGAGCAGATAGATACGATTTTATTTTTGCGGACCCACCCTATGATATGCCAAAGGCTGAGTTACTACCCGATATTATATTTGAAAACGAACTGCTTAGTGAAGGCGGACTGCTTATATTCGAACACTCCTCTAAGAAGGATTACAATAATCATCCCAGGTTGGTAGACTTCAGGAGCTACGGAAATGTCGGTTTTAGCTTTTTCAAGTAGACTTAAAAAGCAAGATAAAAGCCTTTCAGTAACCTCTTGAAGCCCTCTGAATATTCGTGTCTATCACCTTCTTCTATCCACAACTCATCTTCCTTTCTTGCATCAACATGGCGCTCCAACTGAAACAAGCATCTTTTTGCGGGTTTTCCGGGTTTAGGATAAACTGCTGTAAACTTAGTTACCACCAAACCACGCTCTTTTGCAATAACCCATAAATTATCTCTTGTTTCAAAAGGTAATACTAAAGAAAGTTTTCCTTCTTCTGAAAGTAACCTGTCTGCATTTTCAATTAGCTCTTTTAAGGTCAATTGGTCTGAATGCCTTGCCAGGGACCTATCTTTTCTAGGTGGCTTGTAGGAGTTCTGAAAATATGGCGGGTTGCTGACTATCAAGTCAAACTTTTCCCCAACATAATTATTTGCAAATTCCTGTAATGATTTATGATAAACCTGAAGCCTATTAGTCCACTCACTTCTTTCAAAATTCTCCTTGCTTTGAGTATAAGCCCCCTTATCAATATCAATACCAGTGACCGATGCATTGCTTCTTTGTGCAATCATCAATGCTACCAATCCTGAACCAGTTCCAATATCCAGTGCATGTGTTACACCTTCAACATCTGCCCATGCACCTAGCAGAACACCATCAGTGCCCACTTTCATGGCACATTTGTCATGATAAACGGTAAACTGTTTAAATTGAAAGTAAGGGTTAGGCATGGGACAAAGGCAGGTTACTTTTCCCCCAGATACAATTCTATCAAGCCTTCGGGAGCAGTTATTTCTATCACTTTTTCTTTGGTATTAAAACTTAACAACAACTCCTCAACAAGTGGAATAAGGATTTCCTTTCCCGTTGTATTTGCTACCTTCAGCACCTCTTGCTGTGGCAATTCCATTATTTCAGCCACAGTTCCAATACTTCCATAAACTTCATCAATCACTTCAAACCCTACTATCTCACTGGTGGAAAAGTCCTTTTTGCCTTTTCCTGCCTTTTTCTCTTTTGGAATGTAGACCTCTCGATTAGTGAACCATGCTGCCTCTTCAGGGCTGTCAATGTCTTCAAACTTCACCTTAGCCTCGTTGGATGAAAACTCCTGAAACCATTTAATAAAATAAGGGACTACGTATTCATTGACACCAACAAAAATGGCTTTTTGTTTCTCAATGGTATCAATTAGTCCGGGGCGGATGTGAATAACAACCGCCCCGTCTTTACCATGTACTTTAGAAATGTGTCCAAGGAGAAGGGTGTCTTCCTTGTTCATATTTCTTAAGGATTATTTATCTTCTTTTTTCTCTTCCTCAGTAGCCTCTTCTACTTTCTCTTCAGCAGCTGGCGCCTCCTCTGCCGCAGCTTCAGCTACGGGCTCCTCTTCTTTGGCTTCTTCAATGGGAGTTTCTTCTTCTTTTGCAGGGGTTTCCTCCACCGGAGCCTCTGCTTCTGCCGCAACTTCTGCTGGTGCCTCTTCCCCGGCAGGTTCTTCCGTCTTCTCTTCTTTAGCCTCCTCAGCCGCTTCCTCTTTAGCAGGTTCCTCTACTGCTGGTGCCTCAGCCTCAGGGGCAGCTTCAGCAGCAGGTACTTCTTCAGTTGCAGGAGCCTCTGCAACTGGCACTTCCTCACCCTCTGCTGCTTCAACAGCAGCTGCCTCTGCTTCTTCTGTAGCTACTTCTTCTTCGGTTGCAACTTCACCCGCTAAGGCAGATGCCTTAGCAGCAACTTTAGCAGCAATTTCCTCTGCTTTAGCAGCCTCTGCTTTCAGCCTTTCAGCCTTTTCAGCAGCGCTTTCATTAGCTAATCTGTCTATTTTAGCTTGTACTTTACCTTCTTTCTCCTCAATCCACTTGGCAAATCTCTTTTCAGCTTCCGCTTCATCAAAAGCGCCTTTGGCTACACCGCCCAAAAGATGCTTTTTGTACAATACTCCTTTATATGACAAAATAGCACGACAAGTATCTGTAGGTTGTGCTCCGTTGTGAAGCCATGTAACGGCTTTATCAACATTAATGTCAATAGTCGCTGGATTGGTGTTCGGATTGTAAGTGCCTATTCTTTCAATATACTTACCATCTCGTGGTGCACGTGTGTCCGCAACTACAATATGGAAATAGGCATAGCCTTTCTTTCCATGTCTTTGTAATCTGATTTTTGCAGGCATCTTCTATTAATTTTATTCTGTCCCTAAAATTTGGGGGTGCAAAGATGCAATATTTATTATTAAAATAAAATACTTAACAGCAAATTATTGCCATTTTTCACAGCAAGTGCAATATTTGGTATTAAACAGGGTTGTAAATATAAATGGATACTTATGATTCTCGCGCTGATTATATTTAATGTTGTATTGTTGATCTTCACAGCAGACATGGTGAAAAGTAAAGGTAAGTCTTGACCACGCTACACTTTTCCAAAGTTTTCAACATGGGGTAAACACCCCTCCTATTTTCCTACCTTTGTAAGTCAATATTCTCACCAAGCTAGCTTTTGCCATGTTTTTGATTTTTGATACCGAGACAACCGGACTACCTAAGGACTTCAAAGCTCCTGTTAGTGACACCGAGAATTGGCCTCGAATGGTTCAACTAGCGTGGCAATTGCATGACAAGAACGGCAAGCTGGTAAAGGCAGCAAACCATATTATAAAGCCAGATGGTTTTACAATTCCATACAACTCAGAAAAAATACACGGCATCTCTACCCAACGTGCATTGGATGAAGGTAAGGATTTGAGACTTGTATTGGATGAGTTCTTAGAAAGCCTTAGTCAGGCTGAGTTTATTGTAGGGCAGAATGTCACCTTCGATATCAATGTATTGGGCTGTGAGTTCTACAGAAATGATATTGAGAACAACATAGCCGAGTTGGAGGTGCTTGACACTATGAACGAGTCTGTAAACTATTGTGCGATACCTGGCGGGCGTGGTGGCAGTTTCAAGTTTCCTACTCTTTCCGAACTTCATAAGAAACTATTTGGTGAAGCTTTTGATGGCGCCCACAATGCTGCTGCCGATGTAGAAGCCACCGCTCGCTGTTTCTTTGAGCTTTTGCTTCTAAAGGTTATCCCCCAAGAGAAGGCCAATTTAACAGATGAGAATTGGTTCTTCATTAAAAACTACCGCAAAGAGTGGTTGAACCTTGAGGTATATCATGAAGAAACCACAGAGGTAAAAGAGGAAACCCAAACTGTTCAGGAAATAGTAAAGGAAGCTGGTAAGGTAGACATTGACACTCCATTTACACACTTGCACTGCCACTCACAGTTTTCAGTTTTACAAAGCACTTCCAAGATATCTGTGTTGGTTAACAAAGCCAAGGAGTATAGTATGCCGGCGGTTGCACTTACGGACCATGGTAATATGTTTGGAGCATTCTCATTTGTGAAGGAAGCGACAAAAGCTGATATCAAGCCCATTGTTGGTTGTGAGTTTTATGTAACGGAAGATCGCACCAAGCAGAAGTTTACCAAAGACAACCCAGACAGAAGAAATAACCTGGTTCTCCTGGCTAAGAACAAAACAGGTTATAAAAATCTTATCAAGCTATGTTCCATAGGGCACTTAGAGGGCTCTTATGCTGGTTACCCAAGGATAGACAAAGAAGCACTTGTTCAGTACAAGGAGCATTTAATTGCTACTACTGGTGGGCTATATAGCGAGATACCAAACTTGATACTCAACTATGGTGAAACTCAGGCTGAAGACGTCTTCCAATGGTGGTTGGACCAATTTGGTGAGGACTTTTATATTCAATTAATGCGACACGGCTTGCCTGAAGAAGAAAGGGTAAATGAAGTACTACTGGGGTTTGCAAAGAAGTATAATGTAAAATACTTTGCTGCTAATAATACTTACTACATAGACAAAAGCGATGCTGATGCCCACGATATTCTTCTTTGCGTAAAAGATGGTGAATTGCAAAAGACACCGATTGGGCGTGGGCGTGGTTTCCGTTTTGGATTCCCTAATCAGGAATTCTATTTCAAGAGTCAGGATGAGATGAAAAAACTTTTTCATGACTTACCTGAGGCGATTGAAACCACCAAAGAGATAGTTGAGAAGGTGGAAGCCTACAAACTCACCCAAGACCCCATCATGCCCAACTTTCCTTTACCAGAAGGATTTGAGGATGCTGATGATTACTTGAGGCACATCACCTACGAAGGAGCTAAAAAGCGATATCCTGAAATGGATGACACCACAAGAGAAAGAATAGACTTTGAGTTGGCCACCATAAAAAAAATGGGATACCCTGGCTACTTCTTGATAGTGCAGGACTTTCTGAACCAGGCTAGGGATATGGGAGTGCGTGTAGGTCCTGGTCGTGGGTCAGCGGCAGGAAGCGTTGTAGCTTATTGCTTAAAGATAACAGATGTAGACCCCATAGCTTTTGATTTGCTGTTTGAGCGTTTCTTGAACCCAGACAGAATATCGCTTCCTGATATTGACATTGACTTCGATGAAGATGGTCGCGAAAAAGTGATGGCCTGGGTAGTTGACAAATACGGCGCTGATAAAGTGGCGCAAATCATCACATTTGGTTCCATGGCACCAAAGATGGCCATTCGCGACGTAGCCCGTGTAAAAGATCTTGACTTGGGTGAAGCCAACCGTCTTGCGAAACTTATTCCTGAAAGGCCTGGAACCAGCTTTAAAAAAGCTTACAAAGAAGTCCCTGAGCTAGAGAACGAGAAGAAATCGCCCAATAAACTAGTGAAAGAAACGCTAGAAACGGCTGAAATACTGGAAGGGTCTATTCGTAATACTGGCACGCATGCTTGTGGTGTAATTATAGGCCGAGACCCATTAACGGAACACATTCCAATCAGTTCTGCTCGTGATTCAGCCATACCTGTTACCCAATTTGATGGCGGTGAGGTGGAAGACGCTGGTATGCTGAAGATGGACTTTCTTGGTTTGAAAACCTTAGCTATCATTAATGATACACTAGACAATATCAAGCAAGCCAGTGGAGTTGATTTTGATATTGATAACATACCTTATGATGACTCTAAAACTTATGAACTATATGCTAATGGTGAGACAAATGGTGTATTCCAGTTTGAGAGTGATGGGATGAAAAAACACCTCAAAGCATTGAAGCCCAATCGCTTTGAAGACCTGATAGCCATGAATGCCCTTTATCGTCCAGGCCCTATGGAATATATTCCTTCTTTTATTGCCCGTAAACATGGGCAAGAAAAAGTGGAGTATGATTTGGCTGACTGTGAAGAGTACCTTCAGGAGACCTACGGAATTACAGTTTACCAAGAGCAAGTAATGCTTCTCTCTCAGAAGCTGGCGAGCTTTACCAAAGGCCAAGCCGACTCATTGCGTAAAGCAATGGGCAAAAAGATATTTGCCATGCTTGAGGACTTGAAGCCCAAGTTCATGGAAGGCGGGGTGAACAATGGGCACCCTAAAGAAACACTGGAAAAGATTTGGAAAGACTGGGAAGCATTTGCTTCTTATGCCTTCAATAAGTCTCATTCTACTTGCTATGCTTATGTAAGCTATCGAATGGCTTACCTCAAGGCACACTATCCAGCTGAATTTATGGCTGCAGTTTTGAGCCGTAACCTAAATGACATTAAAAAAGTGGGCTTCTTCATGGAAGAGTGTCGCCGCATGGGCACTAAGGTTTTGGGACCTGATGTTAATGAAAGTCAATATAAATTCGCAGTAAACAAGGATGGACAAATACGTTTTGGACTTGGGGCTGTGAAGGGTGTTGGCGAAGGAGCTGTGCAAGCCATAATTGAAGAAAGACAGGAAAACGGTCCCTACACCAGCATTTTTGATATGACAAGCCGTATCAATCTGAGAGCCGCCAATAAAAAGTGCTTTGAAAGCCTTGCTCTTGCTGGCGCTTTCGATTCTTTCGAAGGTGTGCATAGAGCACAATACTTCTTTGAAGCACCAAATGAAACTCAAAATTTATTAGAGAAAGCCCTCAAATTTGGTGCTAAAGTTCAAGAATCAGCCACATCTACGCAGCATTCTCTTTTCGGTGAAGCTGATGATATTGAGATACCCGAACCTGAGATAATGGATTGTGAGCCTTGGTCAGAAATAGTACAATTGAACAAGGAGAAAGAAGTTACAGGAATGTATATTTCTGGACACCCACTAAACGATTACAAGTTAGAAGTCACTAATTTCTGTTCCCATCGGGTAGCTAACCTTAATCAAATAGAAGAGTTTAAAGCCAGGGTATTGACCGTTGCAGGTATGGTAACTGGAATTCAGCACCGCACCACTAAAACGGGTAAGCCTTTTGGTTTATTGCAGCTTGAGGGATTTAATGATTCTGCCCAAATTGCGCTTTTCGGTGAAGATTACCTAAAATTTAAACACTTATTAATAGAAGGCTTTTTTCTCTATGTAACTGGCAAAGTTCAAACTCGATTTAATGGGGTTGACCTGGAATTCAAAGTGATGAATATCCAACTACTTTCTGAGATAAGAGACAAAATGGCAAAAAGCATTACACTTTCTCTACCAGTCAATCAAATATCACCTGATTTTGTAGATGGTTTTACCGACAGAGTAAACAAGAACCCTGGAAATTGCACACTAAGTTTGAACATTTTTGACCCTGAAGATGTTACGCTCAAGATAAGAATGCCTTCTAAGAAATTTAAAGTACAATTGAGCAATGAATTTTTAGACTTTTTGGAGGGAGTTCCTGAATTAAATTACAAGTTGAATTAGACATCGTATTTGAGACAAAATAGAAAGTCTTTATTGTTAATTTTGTAAATCATTTTATTAATCAATACATATTACAGCAATGGCAGTTGAACTAACAGACGCAAACTTTGAAGAGACAGTCCTACAATCCGATAAACCAGTATTAGTTGACTTTTGGGCAGAATGGTGCGGTCCTTGTCGTATGGTAGGGCCGATAGTTGAAGAACTAGCAGGTGAATATGAAGGCAAGGCTGTTATTGGCAAACTTGACGTAGACAGCAATCCTGAGATAACCATGAAGTTTGGTGTGAGAAATATACCTACCCTTTTAGTATTCAAGAATGGTGAAGTTGTAGACAAACAAGTTGGAGCGGCTCCAAAATCAGTTTTGGAAGGCAAATTGACTGCTCAGCTTTAATCGCTGCAATTAATTCACAAATAAATCGTTATCCGTAAAGTATTATGGGTAGCGATTTGTTTTTTTCTCCCAACTTCTTTTTATTAGTAATATTGAAGGTGAATGAACTTAGCAGATAACCTACATGCATTTCAGGAATTCAGCAAACTTGAACTACTCGCTCGCGAAGTAGTAGAAGGATTCATTACTGGCCTTCATAAGAGCCCCTTTCATGGGTTTTCAGTTGAATTTGCTGAGCACAGGCTATACAATACTGGTGAGTCAACCAGGCATATTGATTGGAAGTTATATGCCAGAACGGAAAAGTTGTTTGTAAAACGCTATGAGGAAGAAACCAACTTGCGTTGCCAATTGGTATTAGACAATTCTTCCTCAATGTACTTTCCCTATGAAGAAAAAGGCAAGGATATTCATAGTAAGATGACTTTCTCAGTATATGCAGCAGCAGCGCTAATTCACCTTTTACGAGGACAAAGAGACGCCTTTGGCTTAAGTGTGTTTGGCAACAGTGTAGATGTACATACGCCAGCCAAGTCCAACCATCTTCATTCGAAGGTATTATATCGTGAATTAGAAAACCTGCTGAAGGTTCCTTCTCTTGAAGAAAAAAGAAAGTCTTTTACAGCAGATGCATTGCATCAGATAGCAGAAAATATACATAGGCGCTCCTTGGTGATTATCTTTAGTGATATGCTGGATAACTCCGGCAAAACACAAGACGAAGTTTTTTCAGCATTGCAACACTTGCGCCATAACAAGCACGAGGTTGTTCTATTTCACGTAGTGGATAAGAGCAAGGAGTTGGATTTCGAGTTTGAGAACCGCCCCTACCGCTTTGTAGACCTTGAAACAGGTGAGGAATTGAAGATTAACCCCAATGAAGTAAAGGAGGCTTATGTCAAATCAGCCAAAGGCTATGAAAATGAACTAAAACTAAAATGCGGTCAATATCGTATAGACTTTGTAGAGGCCGATATAAATAAAGGGTTTAGACAGGTTTTGCTACCCTATTTACTAAAGAGGCAAAAAATGTTTTAACTACTTAAAAAACCAAATATCCTTGAGAGTACTTTTTATATTTCTATGTGCAATTAGCTTAACCGGTAACACGCTAGCCCTTGAGTTTTCGACGCTATCCAAGTATAAACCCACGCAAATTTCATACACCACAGCTAATAAAACCTACGTAAGTTTTGCATTGAAGATATCACCTGATAAGCCACTTAAATCAGATTTATTCATCAGAGTGCAATATGAGATTGGTAGCGATACCCTTAATGATTATATATATACCGATGGGGAATATGATGGAATAATCAAAGAGTTGTTTCTTGATGCTGGAGAAAGTGTTACCGTTTCGTTATTTCTTAATAATAGTGGAATGGACTTTATCAATGACTTAAATGGAAGTATTGATATTGAAAAAAAAGAGGATACCGATGTTTCTAGTGATGAAGGCGCTTTCCATTTTGTAGGTTCAGTTTGGAAGTTAGATGAATCTCCCATTTTTAGAATAAGTAAGACAGATTCTGAACAGAAATCACTGGTATTAAAGTTTAGCTTAACTGAAAACTATGAGTTTGATGTGCTCTTTATAAGAGCCAAGATAATAAGCCCAATGCAAGGGATTCTAATGCTGAACAAAACAGTTGAAGTTAATAATGAAGCATTTCTCCCATACAAGGGCAAAACAGTTGAAGTTACATTTCCTGACCTGCATATGGACAAGCCAGGAAGTTATTATGTACAATTGACTCATGAACATCACTCTCGAAGAGTGAATGGAATACAATCTATCTCATGGGAGCTACGATAAGCAAAAAATTCTTGTGTAATTTATAAAAGAGCATTACTTTTGCGCCTCGTTCTTAGGAATTGGTCCGGTAGTTCAGTTGGTTAGAATACCTGCCTGTCACGCAGGGGGTCGCGGGTTCGAGTCCCGTCCGGACCGCTTAAATAGAAAGGGTTTTAGCACT
>JANQJC010000064.1 GCA_028281825.1 Flavobacteriales bacterium | reverse complement strand
ACCTCAGGGAAAAGCTCACAGATATAGTTAAGTGCCGGTGCCTGTAGTACAAAAGCCTTTTCGTTTTTGATAAAGTCTTGCACCCCCTTTAGGGCAAGGTACTTCTCCCCTTTCTCACCCTCCAGGCAAGAGGTATAACCCAGGTCCCGCTCATTATGGAGTGGCAGGCCATTTACCTGCGCTATGATGGCGGCAGCTATGTTGGTTCCGCTCCGCTGTGGGCCTATGACGATAATCTTTTGGTGGGGCAATTTTAGGTTCATATTCTATTTTTTTTAGGTACACCCCCTCACAATTTCCTTGTCTCTTACATCTTGGCTACCAACTCCCCTCGAGGGGAGTTGGTAATCCTGAAGATAGGATTTGAAACTGTTTTGGGTGGGGTGTTTTAAGGTTACTTTAATATTCACTTGTCTTTTACACCCCTTCCCCTTTAACACTATCCCTCACCTGCTTTGATAGCAAATTCCCCTTAAGGGGAATTTGCAGCCTGAAATTGGGACTTAAAACCACTTTGAGAGGGGTGTTAAGAAAGGGGTGTTACAAAGACTTGATTTTATATACCAAATATAACTATAATAATCATTATTTTAAATTATTTTACTTATTGACACAATTATGCCTTAAATATCTCACCCCGATGGTCGAAATTTGTATCGATGAGTAAAGGACATAAATCATGTTTTAATCACGATACAAAACACGCATGAAACGACCATAAATTTTGGCTTGCGCAAACTATAAAGATGCGCATAGACAAAATTTTGGGAGTTCCATCTGACCTTTTGAAAATAATTTTTTTTACAGATGACAGAAGCACACATTTACATTTACGGAGACATTTACAATGAGCAGGTAAACAACCCCAGTGAGTGGGGCATCGTGAACCTCAAATCCGTTCAGGAACAGCTAAAAGCCGCAGGCAATACTGAGAAACTAATAGTACACATCAACAGCCGTGGCGGCGATGTGAGCGAGGGTTTTGCCATCCACGACGTGTTGGTGAACTCAGGCAAAAAGATTGAAACCATTATTGAAGGCTTGTGCGCCAGCATAGCCACCATCGTCGCGCTTGCGGGCAGCGAAAGGAAAATGCTGGAAAACAGCGAGTTTTTCATCCACAACCCCTGGGGCATGATTAATGGCGATGCCAAAGATGTGCAAAAATATGCCAACGAACTCAAGAAGGCAGAAGAACGCATACTCAACTTCTACGTGAGCAAAACCCGTGGCAACAGGCAAAAGATAAGCCAATTCATGGCGCAAGAAACAGGCTTCACATCAGCTGAAGCAAAGAAACTGGGCTTCATCACACAAGTGGTGGACACTTTCGCTGCCCGCAACTATCAACACCGCATGCCGATAGCGGCTTTCACACCAAGTAATTCAAACCCTAATGATATGTCAGAAATCAAAACAGAAATCAGGAGGACCAACGGAGTGCTCAACTCTATCCTCCAAAAATTGAGCATCAAGGCAGGCCGCACGGGTATCCTCAACATGGATTATACCCTAGCCGATGGCAGCCCCGTGAGCACCAACAGCGATGATGAGATTGCAGTTGGGCAGGTAGTAACCGATGAAGCTGGTGAACCACTAGCCGCTGGCGACTATGAGTTGCAGGGCGGCACCCTCTTTACTGTTGCCGAAGGCGGCGAAGTGACCGAAGTTACCCCGGCCACAGCAGGCACTGAAGAGCTAAAAGCCCAAAACCGCAAGCTACGTGCTGAAGTGGCAGCCTTTAAGAAGGAAATCGCTGAAATCAACAGCAAGTTGGCTTTCGTGGCTAAAAACATCAAGAGTGGTTACGTGCCGCCCAAAGACAGCAAAACCTTCAATAAAGGCAAGCAAGGCAATGATGGCTCACTAAGAGACAAAACGGCTGCAAGGCGCGCCGAGCTAGAAGAAAAGAAACTTAAACTAAACAAATAATAAACAATGGCAGGAGTATTTGACCCCTCACAACTCACCTTTAACGGTGAAGAAGTGAAAGACATTAGGGAGGCCGTATGGGAAAAGGTTTTCCAAAGACCAGAGTTCCAGTTGTTCCACAGTGTTCATGCTGGTATCAAAACAAAACAACAAATAGCTTATGTAGGCAAGCTGGGTTTGATTGGTCGCAAAAGTGACCCTGAAAGCTGTGAACCTTCGGTAAGTGACGAAACAATCGCTTTATCAGAAAAGTTCTGGGACCCAATGTTTGTGGAAGACCGCTTGAAGCAGTGCTGGAAAGACCTGAACAACAGCCTTTTCCGTTACTCAATGAAAAACGGTGTGCAGGTGGGCGACTTGGAAGGTACTGACTATGCAATCGTGTTAGAGGACCGCGTATCAGAAGCCGTACAGGAAATGGTATGGCGCTTGATTTGGTTCGGCGATACAGCAGCAGACCACTCAGACGCAACAGGTGTAATGACACCAGGTATCGACTTGGACTACTGGAACCCAATTGATGGTTTCTGGAAGCAATTGGTAGCCATAGCTACGGCTGATGCCACAAGATTGGTAGGCACATTGGATAGTAAAAACACAGCAGCCAGTTACGCCCTTCAAGAATTTGATGGTACCGATACAACCAACAAAATTGCTATCAACACCCTGGAGCAATTGAAGTACAATGCTGATTACAGGCTAAGGCAAAGGGATGACTTAGTATTCATCACTACGCAATCAGTTGCTGACCAGTATGCTAAGGAATTAAGAAGTGAACAACTGGATTCATCTTTCCAACGCATTGAAGGTGGCTACAAAGCCTTGATGTTTGAAGACATCCCTGTAGTAGGTGTCAACCTTTTTGATAACCTAATCAGGACCTATCAAGACAATGGAACCACTTATTACTTGCCACACAGGGCAGTACTTACCACTAAGGAAAACCTGGCTGTAGGCTTGGAAGAAGCAGGTGACTTTGCAGGCATGGCTACCGATTGGTTCTACGACAGGAGAGACAAATCCTTCTACACCGATATCGGCATGCACATCGATGCAAAAGTTATCGAAGACTACATGATACAAATCGCTTATTAATCAACCTAAAAACACAGAAAAATTATGTCAGCTTGTGGAAAAATAGACGCAGGAATTGTTTATGACTGCGCAAACCCACCCACTGGTGGGGCAAACGACCGCCTTATTCTCATGAACTTTGATGATTGGCAATCAGGTACCATCTCTTATGATGTCAACAACCCATTAATCATTGATGGCTATACACTTGGTACAGGACAAGGATATGCCTTTGAAGGTCAAAACGACAGTGTAGAACCTCGCGTAGCATTGGTGAAAGGCCGCTACGTAGATAGCTTCGACCATGAAGTAAGGTTTAAAGTATTCAACAATGACCCATCCATTAAAGAGCAAATCATGAAGTTGGGTCAGTCAAAAGTGGTGGCCATTGTGCAAAACAACCATAAGGGAGCTAGTGGCAACGCAGCATTTGAATTGTATGGAAATGATAGTGGCCTTGAGTTGCAGGAGTTAGAAAGAATATTGAACGATGGTGACACCATGGGCGCTTATAATCTCTTGTTGCGCAACAGTGAAACTAGTCGCCCGGGTACCATACCACATACCTTGTTTGACACTGACTTTACAACCACAGTAACTAACATCATCGATGTAATAGTACCGTAAACCTTTCTCAACCCAACCACCTGAAGGAATAGGGCCCTCAAAAGCCCTTTCCTTCTTCCTCTTGAACCTATGCAAGCACTTGTTAAAGATATTATCCAAAAATGGCGCAATCGCCCCGGCGATAGCCGAGCCTTGATTGAGGAAGTGGGTAAAGTGTATCATCTCACTACTGGCAAACGCCCCCGCAAAAGGGGATGCAGCCTGTGCGCCGAAGAAGCAGTGATGGAACTGGAATTATTACTGAACCAAAAACAACCCGAAATGACACAATACGAGCTTAAAAACAAAAACGCGTTATTCTACTTTAATCATACGCATTACACCAATTCAACCCTTACTGATAAGGTGGTAATGCAAATGATAGAGCGCAGCCGCGATAATGCCAAACTATTTGAAAACCCACAACAGGTGCTTGATGACTTTGACAGCCAGAACCCACAACCCGAAGACCATGCGCTACCAACAGAAGAACCCAAGAGCGAGAGCCTTCCGGCAAAAGTTCTGGCTGCCTTAGCCAAAGCGGGCATTACCCCACAGCAAGCCAAAACCATGAGCGTAGAAGAATTGACCGCCATCAAAGGTATTGGCAAAGCCAGCGCTGAGAGGTTGTCGGCTGGTGAGTAACCCTACCCGTCATTGCGAGCGTAGCGTGGCAATCTCAAATTCAATAATCATAAAAGGAGATTGCTTCGTCGTTCCTCCTGGCAATGATGATACGGACAGCACCAAAAAACACAACGAATACGACAAAACACTTAACACAAAGCAATGCGTATCAACTTAGATAAAATTCAAAAGCGGAAGGTATATGCCGTAGATAAACGCCTGGGCATTGAAAGCTATGACCGCGACAACCTTTACCCTCAGCGCATCCTGGATATATTGGCAGGCAGTGGTGCTGCAAGTATATGTATCGAGCGCCTTAAGAAATACATTATAGGCCAGGGCTTTGAGGACGAAGGTTTCGCTCAGGCCATCATCAACACCAAAGGCCAAACCGCCAATCATCTCTTGAGGCAGGTAGCAAAGGATTATAGCTACATCAATGGCTTCGCCATTCATGTCAACTATAATGCCAAGTTAGAGCCCGTAGAAGCCCAGCACATCCCTTTTAAGTATTGTCGCCTAGCCATAGCTGACGACCAAGGCTATATCTCAAAAGTAGCCGTGTATGACAATTGGGATATGCACCGCAAAAAACGTATTCTGGTTGATGACATTGACTTTATAGATGTTTTCAATCCTGACCCAGAGATAATTGCCGCACAAGTAGAAGCCGCTGGGGGCTTTGAGAACTACAAAGGCCAGATACTCTGGTACAGCAGCGAAGGAGAAATGGTTTACCCACTCAGTACTTGCGACCCCGTGTTGGAGGATGTAGAAGTGGATAGCCAGATCAAGCTCTTCAAATACCGCAATATCACCAGCGGATTTATGGCTTCTCACCTTTTGGTAACTAAAGGTAAGTTTGAAACAGATGAAGCCCGCCGTGAGTTTGCTGAGAAGATAACCGAATTCCAGGGCGCCGATAACTTCAATAAAATCTTCTGGGCAGAAGTAGAATTGGATGAGCAAGTGCCAGATATCACACCTTTCAGCCATCAAAACAATGACAGGCTGTATGAATACCATGAGAGCAGCGTTCAGGAGAACATCCGCATGAATTATGGCCTGCCGCCTGTGCTTTTCAAATCCATCCCTGGCCAACTGGGCGATAACAGCGAGAGAATGGAAGCCATCAAACAATACAATGAGGAAACGTCTGACGAGAGAATGGTAATCGAGGAACAATTCCAGAGGCTATTCAGCCTGTTCCCCGATGCCAACCCGTCAGAGAACTATAAGATTGCCACTCTCAGCATAGATCAAAATTTATAAAACCCCTCAAAAAAACTAATAACAGATGAGCCTGATAACCTTAAGTGATTTCGGGGAATACAAGTTTTTAACGGCCAACATCAACACCGCCAAAGACCTTGACCCACACATTGACGAAGCTGAAGAATTTGACCTGAAACCCGTTTTAGGCGAGCAGCTTTACATTGACTTCAGGGACAACGTTGCCCTACCTCAATACCAAACCCTTTTGCTCGGTGGGCAATACACCTACAAGGGCAACACCTATGAGTTTAAAGGCGCTAAAGCCGTGTTGGTTTACTACACCTATGTTCGCCTCTTAGTGAACAATGGAGTTACGTCAACACCTTCAGGCTTTACCAAAAAGATACTTGAAAACTCTGAAAGGCCAGACAATGAGCAATTGAGCTCAATGGTCAACCAAGCTAAAAGCGGTGCCCGCCACCACGAAAATCAAATGCTGCTTTACTTAGAAAGGATGGCTAGTGCCTATCCCCTCTTTAAGTGCAGCCTTCAAACCAATCCAGGAACAGTTAAAATCAATTCAATAGGATGAGTGCACTTACTGAACTAGAAAACCTGGTGTTGAGAGAAGCCATACATGGCACCCTCATCACCAAGGGAGCCACCCTCACATACGAAGAGTTGGATGGCAACTTTATAAAGCTCTATGAAGCCTTGAACGATTATTTCGACCCTCTCAACATGGAGCCTTACAACCCTGCTGCAGAATACTTAGCAGAAAGCAATGACCCAGCCAAGAGATATGCTTACTACGAAGGCAAAGCCTGGGAAGCCATCTATGAAGAAGAAGGCGAGCCAGTAGCATTTACCGGTTTCATCCCAGAAGAAGGGCTTTATTGGCAAACCCGAAGTCTAATCAACATTTTGCCCAATCCCGTTGACTTAATCAAAGTCCCGAAAACCTTCACAGTTGAAGCTGACCTTACAGAAGGTGAAAATGAGATTACCCACAACCTTGGCAAAGAAGCTCGCATTGTGGCCTTCATGGAAGATGGTCAAAAAAGTGACTTCCTATGGGAGCGGGACACAAGTGATGAACTGAATAAAATAAAAGTCCATGCCAATGAAAATGTGGCAGGAATAGAGATTAACATAATGGCTTATTAAAAACCCTCAAATCATTTAATCAACAACAGCAATGAAAGCAATAATAAAGACAAGCTTAAATGGGCTACTCATTTTATTGGTAGTCCTGATTTTCACCAATGATAACCATGCCCAAACTTATGGAAACTACAACAACAATCTTTACATAAAAGGTAACACCAAAGTAAGAGATTCGCTTTTTGTATCAGGTGGTTTCGCTGTAATCGGAGCGGACACCCTTACTCCAGGAACGGCATTTGAAGTTAGCAGCACTAATGGTGGTGTACTCATCTCCAAGATGGATGAAACTCAAAGAGATGCTATATCCTCACCTCCTACTGGATTGATGATATTTAATACTAGCTCAAACAGATTTGAATTATACACTGGAACTGAATGGAAAAAGTTATTGGTTACCGGTGATGTGAGTAGTGGCTCAGGAACTAGTGCCGTGTGGGGTGATACCATTGAAGGCAGTACGAATCACATAAACGAGGTACTATACTTCAGCCCCAACGGAAACTTGGTATCTGATAATGGTTATGTGCGGGATAGTGCCAGTCACTCAGTCCTTATGAAAGCAGACACCCAAATGGTATTACTGAATAATGATATTTGGGGAGTTCCTATGACTGGTTTGTATAGATCCTCTTATGGATTTCATAGTATTGCTGGTTTCATGGACCTCACCGGATATGGAGCCGACAGTTGCAGGCTATTCTTAGGCTTTACTGATCCCGTAAGCCTGAATGATCACGGTTTTACCTCAAAGGTAGCCGATAGCACTTTAGATATCCAGTCATTAGGAGATTTTGATATTAAGGCCATAAACAATATTGATATCAATTCGAGCAATTTTTTTATTTCAACAGACACAACAATCTATATAACCTCAGATAGTACTTTCTATATCAACTCAAGGTCTAGCTTCAACATATCAACCCAAGACGAAACAGATTATTCGTTCGGCATTTCCTCCTTTGGTGACGAAGCCGAGTGTTGTCAAAACTCTGCTAGCCTTTTCAAGCTATATGAACCATACAATATGACAGTTGATGCCTTTAATATTAGCGAATTTGGATTAGGAATGACCCATACTTTTAATGAATCATCGGGGAGTGATTATTCTGAAAACTCAATTCAGATTGATGATACTAGAATATTGTTGCAAGCTAATGATAGTACTGATGGCGAACCATCTGCCTTTATCCGTATCAACAAATTTGGTACAATTGAATTTGGTTATGGGTTTCAATCTTACACCTTTCCATCTTACAACGGCTCTTCAGGCCAAGTCCTAACAACAGATGGCAGTAGCAACCTTACTTGGAGCACAGTATCTGGAGGGGTAAGTGAGCCAGATAGCTCAGTAGTTTTAGACGAGAACTTTAACTTACTCAACCCTTTAATGACTTCTGGAGGAGGAAATAATAACATATTGTTGGGTAACAACACTGGATACATGATAAATACTGGAGAATACAATGTTGTGATTGGAGAGTCTAGTGGATACAATTTATATGATGGAATCAATAATATACTTATTGGTGCAGATGCAGGAGAATACATGTCAAACGACAGCAATAACATTGCTATTGGTGTTGGTGCGAATAGTTCACTTACTAATATGAACCATAGCATTGCGATTGGAGATAGCACAGATGCAGAGAAAAACTCAATAGCTTTAGGCCGCAAAGCCACCGCCTTTTATGATGCATCTGCTATAGGATATAATGCTGTAGCAGACAGTTTCAGTATTACTATGGGAGGAAGTGCTTTGGCCACTAAGTTTGCTAGTGCTATTGGATATATATCATACGCTCAAGACAGTTCAGTTGCTCTTGGCTATGAGGCTCAATCTAATAAATATGAATTTGCCTTACCCGAATATATAAAATATCTCAACTTGCGGGGCAATAGATATGAATGGCCTGACAGTGATGTTGAAGGTATTTTGTACAATGATGGTAATGGTACTCTTAACTTCACAGGCTCCATTATTAAAGATACAACCGTTACCATCTCTAGTGATAGTATTCTGGTTTGTAACACTCGGCCTCAAGCTTTATTACCTGCTCCTGGTGTTGGGTATTATTATGATATTATCAGCATAGTAGGAAGTATAAACTTTAATACCACTGCCTACGGCACAGACACTGGGCTAACAATAAAATGCGAAAATGCCAATTCTAATTGGTTACAAAACGTCCAGCTTCTTTCTTCAAACACAAGCAGGGTAGTGAAAGGCTGGTCATACATCACTCCATTTGATGCAGCTGATACACAGATAGTAGAAAATGATGGAATAGTTCTAACCACAATGATGAGCAACCCAACAGACGGAGACAGCGATATCTCCTTAAATATTGTTTACCGTAAAGTATCATTTTAAGATGGAAAAGACAGGATTTTTCGAAGAACAACCAGGGCGCAAAAGTAGCACCAGGCTAAACAGTTTCCTACTGCTAATATTCTTCATGGTTTTCAACCTATACTATGTGATAAGCAATAGCTGTGGCCTTAATGCAGACTTTATCATGTTTGATGTGCTAATGCTCACCGCTGTTTTTGCACCAAAATACTTGCACAAAGTGGCAGAACTCAAATCTTTCGGCAAGAAACGAGAAGAAAAACCATCAAGCGATAAATCAGTTAGAATTAATGAAAAAAGCTGAATTCATAGAGTTATTTGTAGCTTACCTGGTTGCATTTATTACCCCCCTCGCCCCTATGTTAATATTGATTGGTTGCTTATTGATATCGGATGTTGTGACTGCCGTATGGCGTGACAAGCTGATTAAAAAGCCCATCTACTCAAAAGCAATGGGCAAGACAATAACTAAAATGATACTTTACATGATAGCCGTATTGCTGGCCCATGGAATGGAAAATGTTTTCGGGACGCTGCCTTTTGTAAATATAACGGGTGGCTATATATGTCTGGTAGAATTTAAGAGCAACATAGAGAACATCAGCGAAGCAACGGGAATTGACCTTTGGAATGCTATTCGTGACAAGATTGACAACCTAAGAGGCCAATAACTACCACCACCTTGTGAGCACCCTTTTTCATCCTGGTTGAGGGACGGGATGTGGCCCAAAAGGGATGCTTGCTGGTGGTGAATTACCTAAAACATGCTAACGTTACTAGCTATAATAGCGCTACTGATAAAGTGGTGGAAACACTGGAAAAAACTCTGAGCAACATGATAACCCTCGCAATATTTATTGGCATAATAACCTGCCTGCAAGTAGTATTGATGGTTGCCCTTGTTTATGTATATTACCAGATAAAAGCATTGCAAAAGAACCAAGATGCCATTTTTGACACCTGCACCAAAACTGAAGGCTACTTTGAAGTGATGCAGGTAAATGAGTCTATCCTTGCTGGGGAGAATTAACTACTTCTTTACCCTGGAGAGCTTAAACACTTTCTTTGTGCTGGCCAACTTAAGGGTAAGTGAATTATCCTTAAGGTCTATCACTTTGTAGTAGCTCCTTTCGGGGTCACTCATACTTTCCCAAAACACGCATACCTTGTTCTTTCGAATAAAACTGTATTGCTGAATATTTGTATTTGGCTGGGGTGGCGTAACGGTTGAGTTGATCCAACTGCTTGTCCAGCTATCATCAGTAATTTGTATACTGAATCGATTTCCATTCTCATCTGTCATTTGCCAAGTTCCTTTAATATCCTCCTTGTAATTATTCTGTGCAAAAGAAACTATAGGCACTAAGCAAAGCATGCCAAATAAAACGATAAGTGAGCGTCTTTTCATAAGTTTTATTTGAATGGGTGCAACTTTTGCCCCTATTCCATAAACATCAATTCAATATCTTTACCCAACACCTTACCTGTTATGAATAAGATATTCGCCGATTTTGATTTCACTGATTTTTGGAATGAGAGTGAATACGCAAGGGAGAATTATACTGAGCCACCACCCAGCGATGAGTTGATAGCTGAGATAGAAGAAGAACTTGGTGGATATAAGTTACCCGCCAGCTACATTGAGTTGATGAAGATGCAAAATGGAGGTTTACTTAATAAAAACTGTTTCCCCGCAGAGGATACTGGTTGGTCTGACAACCATGCTGCCATTACAGGTATTATGGGTATCGGTAAGGACAAGATATACTCTTTGTGTGGCGACCTTGGTAGCACCTTTTTCACTACTGAAGGCGGTTACCCTGATATAGGCTTTTGCATTGGTGATACGCCAACTGCTGGCCATCACATGGTGATGCTTGATTATAGAAAATGTGGGAAAGAAGGCGAGCCTGAAGTAGTATATGTTGGTCAGGATGTTGATGACTACAGCATTACTTTCTTAGCTAAGGGCTTCGAGACTTTTATTAGAGGTTTGGTGGATGAAGTGGTATATGATAATAGTGAATACTTGAAAGAAGATTTAAACAAGGTAGAGAACAGTGAGTTTTCTGACTTGTTTAATAAACTGATATCCAAACGCAGAGAACTGGATTTTGAAGCCATTACCAGGAATATTTGTAAGAAAATGACCTTGAAGAAAGAATACTTCGCTATGCATGACGATGAATTATCTTACCTGATGTATGATATTCAGTTCTTGCTGTACAGCAAAGCAAACACTATCATAAGCAAAAAAGACTATCTTAATATTTATCCAAAAATGATAGCCTTGCCTGATGGCAATGCAACATTTAGCACGAGCGGTTATTCCCAATTTTTTGTTGAAGACTGGTTGAAAGCAAGTCTAAAACAGAAACTGATTAAACGAAAGTTCCTATTCTTTGACCTAAAATTTGACCCAAAGTATGAAGCCGACCTTATGGAAAAACTAAAGGGTTATGAATAAGCGCTACCCCTGCATCTTTATCCATTCGCGGATAACGGCTTGAAGGTCGTCTTTCTTTTTCTCGATATCATCCATACCATAGAAACGGGCGGTGCGGGCTTCTTTGCCATCGCCTTCCAGTAGCCCGCTTTTATCATTTATGGTAGCCCCTTTGTGAAATAAGAGACTTACATTTTTCTTGGCATTCATAAAAAAGGAGGCGATGTTGCCCTTATACATAAAGGTGGGGGAGCTCCATTTAATGGTCTCTTCAACCCTGTCATCAGCTTCCATCACTATTTCTCTCACCCGCTGTATTTCAGCAGTCAAAGGGTGGGCTTTTTTCTTCAAAAAGGTGTCTACTTCAGGGTTGAATTTCATGATTATTGGATGTTTGAATTGCCTTACAAATCAATTAAAGCACGTAGTTGAAAAATGTCATATACACGACAGCCAAGTTCTTTATATTGCATGGTCGATAACTTGTTGAAATGTAGGATGGTAAGGAAAACTTCCTTTTCCAGTATCTTGTTTCCTATTGATTAGTGTATGAGCATGGTTTTATTTTAAATTTATCAAGCATTAAAACACTCCTACTGTGAAAAAACTTATTCTATGCTTTAGTGCTTTCTTATGCGTCTTAGCAGGCCACACACAGGATTATGAATTTGTGAAGAATGCCGAAATCGATTCAATAATTGCTGAAGGCAAAGCTCTTTACTATTTAGAAATGGCATCGTGGTATGGTTCTGATATTTTCCTGGAGCGATTTCCAGATAAAGAGCGTGGCGGTTACCTGTCATATACCGAAGGGGATGAAAGTACTTTTGTTTATTTCACAAAAGGTAATAAACCGAGAGTGACATGTACCATTACTTTTGACCACACTTTTAATACTGAAACAGCAAAAGTGGATGGCAAGGAAAGAAAATTTAATAAAGTGGAAAAGGAGCTACACGCATTCAGGCAAAAAGCCTTGGCTGAAGTAAACACAGATACCCTATTTAAGATATATAATAATACGAGCTTGAACCTGATACCACTAATTGGTGAAAAGGTAAACAAGATGTATATACTCACAGGGCCACAAGAGCATGGTGTTATGATATTTGGTAATGACTACCTGCTGGTGTATGATAAAGATCACAACTTACTCAGCAAGAAAGAGTTACACGCCAATATAATCGTTGCCGACTTCGAGAATGAAGAAGGCCTGAAAAGCTATAGTGGTGTTCATTCACACCTACCCAGTACGGGTGATTATATTACCCCTACTGACATATGTACCCTGATGCTTTATGAGAAATTTGCTGAATGGGAGAGCTATATTGTGATGTCAGAGAAATATTTATCGCTATGGGATTGCGCAAATGACCAGTTAACAGTTGTAACTAAAGAAAGTTGGGACAAAGTGATAGAGCAGAAAAATCAAGAGAAGCAGGACTAAAAACAATTCAGGGGCTGCAAGCTAGCGCTTACAACCCCTGAATATTTCCAAAACTAAGCAGAAAAACTCCGTTTGACCATGTAGAGAATTGTTCTGTACCCCCATACACGTCTGTTTTTTGCCTTGGGTTGGGTATTTTTTGAAAAAAAATTGTTTTTTCTTTTAAGTGATTGATAATGAGGAAATTAAAATCAACATACTAAGTAAATTTAATACCAACCACCTAAAAAGCACTCGGGGGCGCAAGTAAGCACTTGCAACCCCCGAAGTCCATTTCCAACCTAACCAAAAACTTTTATGACCAACTAAAAAAGCTCTTGTACCCTATTACACGATAGGTTAAAATTGAAGGTTGGGTACCCATGAAAAATTATTTTACCAACACTATCTTCTTCCTTGCCAACTCACTCTCCTCGTGATTGAAAACAAGGGTATACATACCTGCTGGCAATTGACTTGTCTCCAATTGGGTCAACGGGCCATTTATTGACCTGGTGTCTACTACCTTACCTGAGATATCCACCAGGCTTACTGTGGCATTACTCACTGCCTTGTCAAACTTGATATTTACCAAATCCTTCGCAGGGTTGGGATATATGGTAATATTAAACGGCACCTCTACCCAGTTTTCCATAATGGAAAGTGAAAGGTCGATAGTGTTAAGCACCGTATTGGTAATCACAGGTGGATTGTAATCAAAGTAGATATAAGCAGTGTTTTCAATCTCGGTGCCATTGGCTAAGTCAACCTTTTGGTCAATGCTAAACACCACAAAACCATGACTTTCAGGCTCGTTGCTGGTGCTATCTGGCAACCATATATCAGGGAAATCAAACTTAATCCTGTCATTGCCATTGATGTATAAATTCATAGGATGGCTTGTTTCAATCAACCTAAAGGTGTTGATATCCAGGTTAGCATCAAGTGTGTCCAGTATGTATACGTTAGCTGCTGGCGCTGTGCCCGTATTCTGGAAACGCACCCTGTAGGTCATCTTTTGATTGTTGAGTATCCTACCCTCTGCTCCAACACCCGCTGGTATAACTGCCTTATCATTAGGATCATAAGAGGCCCTTACCTCCATACAGGTGGTGCTTGTATTGTTACTTGGGTCGGCATCACCGTTCTGCGGTGTCATTACCACATCCACACAAATTGAATCACCTATCTGAGCAGTGGTATCCGTGGCCACCTGCACCGCCATACACAGGCCATTATAAGAACCGTAGTTATTGGCAAGATTAGTGTAATCCCACACCAGTGTATCACCATTGATGTAATCAGGAGAAGGATTGGCTGAAAGATAAGTAACCAATGGGTCATCAATCACTAACATGGCTTGCCCTGAAGTAGGTAAGCACCTCAGGTTTCGAGGGCAGAAGTATATCGTACCATCAAAGCCCGGCCTAAAGCCCCAGCCATTAACAGTGGCAGTTACATCAAAACCACCCAAACATTCCATGCCTATATCATTACCACTTGAAGGAACGCTAGCTACAGTAAGAGCGCCACTTGGCGGGCAGGTGATTGTTAAGCCAGGTACATTATTACTGACAGATACAGTATAAGTAGGGCCTACCGGCACATCAAAACTGTATTCACCATTTTGGTTGGTGTAATCCCACGCTATAATGGAACCACCAGTAGATATGGATACCATTTCATTAGAGTAACCTGGCTCACCTGGGTCAAACTGGCAATTACTGTTCTCATCCAGATATACAGTACCAGATACTGTACCACAGGAGTCACCAACAAAAACCTCATTGGGCACTACTATTGTATCTGCCACACCACTACTGGCATCTGTCACAATATACTGAACGGTGTAGCTACCTGGGTATTCGTATGTATGTGTAAACCACGTATAAAAAACAGCTATTGTAGGCTGTGTGCTAACCAAAGCAGTAAATGTAGTATCATTCCCGTCGCCAAAGTTAACCTCCACGTCAACTGAATTGGGAAGGTTTGTGCCATACATATTACCATACATATAAAACTCAACGGGATGTGGGACCGGACACGGAGTGCCCCATACAGAGTCGCCAGCCGCTAAGATTTCTATTGAAGTAACTTGTGATTGAGCCTTTTGGGTCGTGAAAAGTAAAGCCACAATGGCTACTAATAAAGCATAAAAGAGTTTGAAGTGTTTCATGGTGCGTGTTTTTAAATTACTAGGTTTCAAAACTATCTCCACATTAGGTAATCTGGAAATTGTTTTGCTTTATTTCTTACTCATTCAAAAGCATATACCTTTTGAGAAGTACTTACATTACAACACGAAACAAAATGCAATAGGTTGGGTGTTACATAGAAATACAATCAACTTTGCCTGCCAGTACGGGGAGTAAATTCTGAGAGTTCCTTCCCCACTTTCTCAATCATATATGATGTCCAGTTACCGAATACAGGTTGCATAAAGTGGTACTTGGTTTTTTTCCAGTTGTATATCATCAGGCGGTACTCATCCCTGCTATTGCCATATATTCCCATCTCCACTTTTATATCCACCAACTTGTATACTTTTTGCTTATTAGAGCGACCTTCTGTATACTCCACATGCAACTCATCATTGATAACCATAAGCCGGGTAATGTAGTACTGTGGCCTGATAAAAGCCCTTGCAAAGCCATAGATGACCATTGCCGTAGCCAAAACCCCTGGCAATGCCTGATAACGGCCCGCGGCAAACAGCACTACAAAGGCAAAAACAGCTAGCACAAAAATGATAACCGTAACATCCCGCTGTGTGAGTTGAGGTAACAGGGGTTCATCCAAAGATACTTCAACCTTGTACCTGATGGGCTTATCCTCGGGTTTGTCGCTTTCGGGTAATGGCAGGTGTTTTATCTGGTCTAGCTTGAGGCTTTTACGATAGCGTCCATCCTTATCATTAAAGGCCTCATAATACACCATTTTCTTACCCCTTACACCATCAATATGGGCCATCATCAACTTCATGTCCAGCACATTTACCCTGTCGGCTTCAATATCATAACAGTTGATGGTGAAGTAATCCTCATGCTGCTGCACAAAGAAGAGTTTCTTTTGGCTTTTGTTGTGTACCAGGTTGCCTTTTACCACCCCCTTGCAAATGCCTTTTGCACCAAGGTACATATCCCCCACCCAGGGGCCACCCACACCCATGATTTGCTGAAGCCCTTCAAACTCAAGGTCTTCATAACGGGATATTTTGGGGAGTTTATACACGAGGGTAAACTAATACAAATTATCCTCGATAAGTTTTCTGAGTTCTATAAGCGTAATGCTTCCATCAACTGAACCACCTTCATCAAGGTGTTCAAAATCAATATGACCAACCCTGGTTAATACATTAAACTCACCTAGCACATGGTCTAAATATAGAAAAGCAAGGTGTTTATACTTCTTTTCATCATTGTTCATTCCAGGGATGTATATCGCTAAATCCACCATCTCCCTTTCATGGTCTATTTGAGCCAAAATCCTCAATACCTCACTATCAAAACTCAAACCATCCATTTCAATCCTAAAGTCATCATAGGGCTGCCTATACTTTACCACTTCCCAGTTTGGTATATCAGGTTTGTCATCATATAATGCCTTAGTAGGCTCAATACCTTCCTTTAAACCATCTGGCGTTATGATAAGCCTATATTTTGCCTTGTCACCAACCGTAAGTTCAGGGAATAAAATATCATTATAGTCTTTCATTACCTCAGTGAGCTTACCATAGATAGCCATATCATTTGCACCCTCATCTATAAAGGCTTCCAGCTTCTTATGGTTTTTCACGAACCAATTCCAAAACACTGTTGTATCACCTTTTTTCCTTTTCTTAAAAAAACTAAACATTAGCACCAAGTTTATTAAAGACGCAATATAATTACAAAAACAAACATGATGTTAAAAAGACAGTCCCCAAATCACAAATGAATTATATTTGGCTCTAGTACAAATCACCTTGATATGAAAAACGTATACCTCACCCTCCTATTTTTAATTGGAATATGCATGAGTAGCTTGGCTCAGCCTACCTATGCCCCACTCACGCCTACATTATCCAATGCTACCCAAAATAGTATTACTGTGACTATTACTGCTGATGGCAACCCTGCAACTACTACCTACTCTATCTATTGCACCACCACTGGGCAGTGGGTGCAAGCTAACGGAATACTGGGTTCAACAGAGGTGATGCAAACGGCAGCCACCTGGGGCAATACAGTAGTAACGGGATTGAGTGCCAGCACTGATTATTGTTTTTATGCCATTGCTTATGATAGTAATATGATACCTTCCACAGGTACAGGCTCCACCATTATGGCTAAGGAAACTTTTGCCACAAGCAGTAACTTTAGTGCACAATCAGGTAGTGGGCCTACCAATATGTTTTGGTCGCCCTCATCATGCAGCAGTGGTGGCTTAACTTACACTGCCAGTGGTGGATGTACTGATGGCTACGTAGGCAAAACAGGCAACTGGACCAATTACTTTGGTTGTTTCTTACGCACACCAACGGTTAACTGCACAGGTGAAGACTCCGTTACCCTGAATCTTGACATTTCACATTCTTACTTCGCCAACCAGGTAACAGGGGATAAAATTCGCTTCTACATGTGGGTGGATGGTGGCTATGAGCAGGCCAGCTCTATCAAGATTGGTGGACAAGAAGTGGGCTATAGCGATATTAATGGCCTGTGGCTGCGTTTTACTGAGGCTCGCAGTTGTGCTAATGTGAGTGTTACTTTTGACCTTGCCAGTGTGAGCAATGCCTCCAGTATTTTGTTCTACATAGAACCCAACAACGGCTACAACAACAGCAACACTTTTGAGGTGAAACTGGATAATATTTCACTGCTTGGTGGTGGCATACCTGTGGCATGTTTGAGTACTACGGCTGGTTGTCTTCCTATTAATATTATCACCCACCCAACAGATGAAGATGTCTGTAATAATGACAATACTTCTTTTTCGATAGCCGCAACGGGTGATATAGCAGGTTACCAATGGCAAGTGAGCTCTAATGGCGTGAATGGCCCATGGGTTGACTTGAGTAATACTCCACCCTATTCCAATACTGATACCATTAATTTGAACATAACAGGCGCCACTACCAATATGGACCAATATGCCTATAGGTGTCGTGTTGAAGGTGATTGTTTGGATACAACCTATTCGTTTGTAGCAGTATTAACAGTTAATCCTTTGCCTACTGTAGTGTTTAACCCTGCGGATACCTTCTTTTGTGTATCAGATAATCCCTATGACTTATCACCCTATTCAAGCCCTTCGGGAGGATACTGGAGTGGTGTAGGTATCAGTTCAACGTACTTTATCCCGTCTGTGGCAGGGGTAGGCAGTTATAATATCACCTACACTTATACTGATTTGAGTACAGGTTGTACCAATCAAAGTCCGGAAGTATTTGTGGTTGAAGCTGCACCAACAGGCGTTGGAAACCTTGCAGGGCCAATGAGTACCTGTGGAAATGAACAGCTTACTTTTACCTACACACAGGCAAATAGCCAATACGCATGGAGCTACCCGAATGGCTGGACTGGCACAGCTGACTCAAGTGTATCTATTGCTACACTTACACCAGACGCGTCGGGCACTATTTCTGTGGCTGAATATAACTCCTGTGGCAGTGGCCCATCGGCTAGTGTAACCGTAACTGTTAACACGCCACCGGTAGCTGGCGTGGTTGTGGGTGGAGCTACTTTTTATGCTTCAGGAGGAGTACATTATGAATGGCTGGACTGTGAGAACAACTATGCCCCACTTGGTGATACGGGAGCTTATTACACTCCATCAGACCCTTACCACAGATATGCAGCTATAGTGTATGATGCCAATGGCTGCACTGACACTACGGATTGTGTGCAGCTATTTACCGTTGGTGAGGGAGATTTGCTACCCTCAGCAATTAACATTTACCCTAACCCAACAGGGGATTTCACTACCATCACCTTACCCAATGATTACAAAGGTGGAAACATGGTTTTGTATAACCTCAATGGCAGGACGGTAAAAAGCCTATCTATACAGGAAGGATTAACAAAAGTGTGGTTGGATATGAGTGATTTAGGCAAAGGCTTATACACCCTGCAACTAATCGAGGTTGGTGGCCTTACGCATTACCTGAAAGTAGCAAGGGAATAGTTTTCGGTGCAGGTTTCATTACCACTATCAAGTTGAGTTGATAACGCTTACCATGGCTTTATAAAATTACTAACTTGCACTCAAACCACCGCCTCCACTGATGCGATTCATTGATTGGTTTATACCTAAACGTTACTTTGCTGATGGTGAAGTCCTGAGAAAAGTTCGCCTTTGGATTATCATTATATATGTTTACATCACATACTCCTTATTAGCACTCGCCCAAAGCTATTTTCTTCAAATACCTTCAATGGGCATTGCCGTGAGTATAGGTGCTGCGGTGGCGTTTAGTATTGGTTTAATGCTAAAGTTTAACCTGGCTGAGTATAAAACCCTTGTTCATTTAGGCATGGCTTGTACCATGCTTAACTTTACCCACGGCATATTTACCACGGGTGGGCTCACCTCAGAGGTAGTGCTTTGGGTGAGTGTCATTCCGTTGGTAACACTATTGATTTTGGACAAAAAAAATGCCATACCCTGGATTTTTGTTTCGATAGCTATTCTCACCATAACTTTTTATTTGCAAGAGACTGGTTTTGAGATAAAAAATGAAATACCAGTTGAAAATGTTACAAAAGCCCACTATATAGCCCAGGTGGCTTTTACAATTATACTTTTTATTGTAGTGCTCAACTTTGATAATGCCAAAACCAAAGCCCTTAAAAAACTTGAAGAAGAAAAAGCTAAGAGTGAGGAACTTCTGCTGAATATATTACCTGAAGAAACAGCCAGAGAATTGAAGGAAAAAGGCCATGCTGATGCCAAACACTTTGAAAAGGTAACAGTAATATTCACAGATTTTCAGGATTTCACGGCCTTGTCTGAGGAGTTATCTCCCAAAGAATTGGTGACTGAAATAAATGAATGTTTCAAGGCTTTTGACCACATTATGGAGAAGTATGGCATAGAAAAAATAAAAACCATAGGTGATGCCTACATGGCTGCTGGGGGCCTGCCAGTGCCCAACACTACCAATGCAGTTGACGTTGTGAATGCCGCCCTTGAAATGCGCGATTGGATGCTGAAATACAAAGAGAGAAAGGGTGAGAATAGTTTCCAAATACGTATTGGAGTGCATACAGGCTCAGTAGTAGCTGGTATTGTTGGTGTCAAGAAATTCCAGTATGATATTTGGGGGGATACCGTAAACACTGCCAGCCGAATGGAAAGCAGCGGCGAGGTGGGTAAGGTAAACATCTCACAAACTACTTATGAGTTGGTGAATGACCGGTTTAACTGCGAGTCAAGAGGTAAAGTACAGGCTAAAGGCAAGGGCGAGATTGAGATGTATTTTGTGGAGAAAGGCTAAAGATTAACATTAGTTAATTAATTCTTAGCTGTTATTGCCTTTTCCATTTACTTCATTAAACTTGATGCCTTGAGAAAGTTTTAACCATGAAAAATATTATACCCTTAATAGTTTATCTATTGGTCTATGTTCAAGTGTTTGGCTCTGTGACTGATATGGATAGCCTAAAGCAAACATGGTATGACCAGCAGCTTTCTGAAACCACAAGAATTGAAGTGGCGGAGGAGCTTATCAAGCACTATATGCGATTTAGCAATGATTCTGCAGAGAGGGTAGCAAAAGAGTTCCTAAGATTATCAAGTAACAAAAAAAACGGGCAATATAGATGCACCGCTCTAATTATGATGGCTCGCGTAATGGGTTCGAAAGGGGACCCAATAGCCGCCCTCGACCTACTTGAAGAAGGCCTTGAAATAGCAAAAAAGGCAAATGATATAACAGCTCTGGCTGCCACATATAGTGCAACGGGTACAATGTTTTCTTTAATGGATAATAATACCAGGGCTTTAGAAAATTATTTGGAAGCCTTAAAGCTATTTGAAGAGTTGGGAGACACAGAGGATATAGAGTATGTGGTAAAGAACATCGGTGTTTGTTTCGTGGAAATGGGCGATTTTGAAAAAGCGCGTGAATACTATAACAAGGGGTTAAGGATAGTAGAGGATAATGGTTTCACTGAACGGATACCAAGTTACCTGATTAGCATGGGTAACCTTTATGGCCGTAAAAACAGTGATACTATTGACGCTCAGTTATCACTTAAATATTATCGCGAAATCCTGGCATGGCAAGACTCGTCAATCAATCAAAAATATATTGCTGCTGCCTATCATAACATAGGCCTTACTCATTGGAATTATCTCAATAACTTGGATAGTGCACTTATCTATTTCACAAAGGCACTTGAAAAGAAAGAGACAATAGGTTGGATATCATCCCTTAATTCAAGCCAAATAGGTCTGGGAGGTGTTAACTCGCAACTGGGGCGCTATAAACAAGCCTTAACTTGGTGTAAGATAGCCTATGAAGGAGCCAGGGAAAGTAAGGAACTGATTTCAGAAATAGATGGCTGCAATTGCTTATATGTAGCCTATAAAGGCTTGGGAAAACTAGATTCTGCATTAAAGTATCATGAGTATGAAGAATTACTAAAAGATTCATTAGTAGATATTGACAGGGAAAAAGAAATTAATCGCCAGGAACTTGGTTATCAGTTTGAAAAGAAAGCTTTAGCTGATAGTTTGGCATTTGTGGGACGGGAGGCTATCCTCAAAGCTGAAACCAAAAAGCAGCGTATAGGTTTATTGGGTGCAGCTGTAGGGTTGTTATTACTGGTTGCTTTGGCTTTTTCCATATACAAAGGCAAGAAGAGAAGCGATGAATTACTGTTAAACATTTTGCCCGAAGAAACCGCTAAGGAGCTCAAACAAAAAGGCTATGCCGATGCCCGCCAGTTTGATGAAGTAACCGTTCTGTTTACTGACTTTAAAGGTTTTACGCAGATATCAGAGAAACTCTCCCCTACTGAGTTGGTAAGTGCCATCGATGAGTGCTTCAAGGCATTTGATGAGATTATCAACAAATATAACATTGAGAAGATAAAGACTATTGGTGATGCCTACATGGCGGCAGGTGGCTTGCCTGTGCCCAATAAAACCAATGCTCAAGATGTAGTAAATGCCGCCCTTGAAATGCGCGATTGGATGTTGAAATACAAAGAAAGAAAAGGAGATAATGGCTTTGAAATACGTATAGGCATTCACACAGGTCCGGTAGTAGCCGGCATTGTGGGTATCAAGAAATTCCAGTATGATATTTGGGGGGATACCGTAAACACTGCCAGCCGAATGGAAAGCAGCGGCGAAGTGGGTAAGGTAAACATCTCACAAACTACTTATGAGTTGGTGAATGGCCGGTTTAACTGTGAGTCAAGAGGTAAAGTACAGGCTAAAGGCAAGGGCGAAATTGAAATGTATTTTGTGGAAGCTAAAGCCTAAATCACCAATTAATAGTACCCGATAATTCTCAATGTCAAGGCATCAAAGTTATCAGCCCTGTACTCAAAGATGTAGTTACCATCAACCGGACACATGATTTGGTTGTAAACCCCTACATCATCAAAATTACCTTCAGCCCTTGCGCGGATAAGATAGTACCCAGAATGGGTATCCCCATTCTTCCGTACTTCAGCATTGGAATCGTTTTCATTTTCACGAGCTTCAGCATCAAGTATCACAACACTTGTTCCAGTGGGCACGTGGGTTGATACATCTACATCTGTCCAACCTATGTTGTCTGTTGTTGTCAACACAATTGGGTCGATAAAGGTAGGCCCTACCAAAGTAGTTGGGCCTGTAGGGCCTGTGGCACCGTTAAGGCCATCCGCTCCTGTCGGGCCAGTTGGCCCTGTAGCGCCTGTAGCGCCATCAGCGCCAGTAACTCCTTCAGTACCCGTTGGTCCTGCTTCACCTGTGGGACCAGTTGCACCGTCTGCACCCGTTACACCTGTTGCACCATCTGCTCCTGTAGGGCCTGCTGTTCCACTAGCTTTGGCATACAAAGCATAAGGAACCGATAAAAGCTGGGTTACGCCCATACTCACGTAATTGGTTCCACCAGTTTCGTCCATGCTTACTTCTACAAAATAAGGCCCATTAGACCAGTCGATAGCTGAAAGGGTGGCAACCAAGGGAGTTCCCCCTCCTATCTCAATATTGAACAAGCCAAAAGTATTGGTGGTAGCTGCATGTGTTTCACTGAAAACCACCGTACCACCTGGTGTAGTTTGCCTGATGTCTATTTGCAAACCAATATTTTGGTTGGTAAGGCTATTACCCACATTATCGCGTGCCACCCCTTGATAGTTGAACATATCAGGAGCTTGTGCTGAAACAAGCAATGGCATCATCAATACCAAGGCGAATATTACTTTTATTGCAGTTTTCATTATTGTGCTTTTGATTTATTGAGAGGCACAAAAATAATTCATTTATTGATACATAGCCCAGGTAACAGGAGTATATGGGTTAACTACCTGATTACCACCATCTCTGTATTGATAATAGCTTGTGTATTTTGAAGCGCACAATGATAAATCCCTGGGGATAGGTTACTCAAATCAAAGTCATGAATAGTACTGGTGATAGGATTAGAAAATACCACCCTTCCGAGATTGTCTAAAATAACTAGCATAGCACCTTCAGATATTTCCACGCTGGAGAAGTCAAACTTAAATAATCCACTCCCTGGGTTGGGAAACACCAAAATATCTCTTTGAGAAATGGGTTCTTCAATACCTGTTATTACCTGAACGTTAACAGTAACAGCACAGGTATCAGTGTTCCCGTTAGCATCATACACTGTAAAAATAGCGTTATTAGGTCCAGCATTGGCTGCAGTAAAAATAGAAGGTGTAAGAATTGTTTGTGTAATACCACAGTTATCAGTGCTTCCATTATCCAAGCTTGATGGAGCTATGGATGTTTGACCTGAACCTGAAACTGTGATATCAGTGTAGGATATACAATTTGCTACTGGGTTGGTATCATCACCATTTTCAACTTCGATAAATGCGGCTGAAAAAGTGCCACAGGCATCTTCGACAGAAGCTACATAAGAACCAATAGCTAAATCTTCCTCAACTCCACCAGAAGCATTACTTTCCCACATGCGATTGTATGGTGGCAAACCTCCTGAAACACCCCAAACTACTAAACCATCCATAGCACCAGGGCAACTCACGTGAGTGATATTAGGAGATATTGTGACTTGAGCAGTAGAGTATTCAGCCTCTACAGATACCTTGAACACACCAGTGAGAGGACCATAACCTTCAACCATAAAAATATAAGTACCTGCTTCGCATATGTCTTTGGTTATCACCGCCCTTTCGCCCGAGCCGCTATCATCGTCTTCTGCAAGCAGAGTGGCATTCTCATCAAACAATTTGAGGTAGGTGTCAAAACCTGTCTCTGCATGGTCTGTAGATATAGTTACTGTTGCAACTGATGTGAGTGTAAATGAATAAAACACATCAGGAGAAGCATTGGTACTGTCATCATGGTTATAATAATGCAAGTCGGTTTGATAGCTATGGTCAACATCTCTATTGGAGTTAACATCTGACCTAATTTGTTGATTGATAAGTGTACCAAAACTAAGTGGGTCACCAAATTCATCGCCGTGGGTGTAACGCCAGGTGCTTTCTAATTGTTGGTCCCAAACACTTGAGTTAGGATAGAGCCAGGCGGTGTTGCCACCTGCCAACCAGCGATTCCAATTTGCTGGATAAAAGTCAATATGAGGATACACAACTAACATGGTTTGTTGACCACTTCTGAAGTTGGCCCATTCTGAATATTCATGGTCATCACCAGTTTGGTAAATGCACTCACTGTGTGATGCATCTGATTCATGAGCCTCTATTTCTGCATAAAACTCAGAGTCAAAGGGCATATCTTCACCTGTTAAACGGTCACTTGAATGAAAGTTGGTGTATGAGCATGGTGCCGAGCAATCCCAATCAGTGCATTCATTATACACTAAACCAGTATTATCAATTTCTATATATGTTGTAATCGCAGGGTCGGCGTTTCCATCAAAATCATTATCTCCCCCGTAGTAATTTTCCTTGATTCGAATTTCGAAATTGATGTTGTTGTTGACTACATCTGTCCATTGGGCTGAAACAGAATCAGACAATAATAAAAATGAAGTGAGGGTTGCAACTAAGTATAACTTATTCATGGGTTATGGTGTTTGATTAATTGTAAAAACTTGTTTTACAATCAAAAGCAAAAATTATTCAAATAACAATCAATATTACTAAACTCCATAATTATATGAAATACAAATCATAAAAAATTGCTTCCAATGTGTTTATGATATTTCTTAATTGATGTGTTGGTTTGAGCAAGTCAATAAGCAATCCTGCTACTTCGGAGTAATGCAAGTCATGCTTTTGAGGATAAAAGATAGACAATTGAGAATGGTTAATTTTCGAATAACAATCCATATTACAAAACCATAAAGTGACATGAAAAATAAATCATGAAAGTTTGATTTTCACGCATCAACAAAATTTTATATTTGTTAGTACCTAAATCAACATTAGAGTTAAATAAACCAATACTCCTCCATTATGAACGAAGCAGTTCCTCCAATTGACCAACTAAAAGCAAAATACCCTTTTTTAACAGACAAAGATATAATGACCTTCTTTAGCCTTGTTGAGCTAAGACCTGTATCGCAGGGTGAAGTGCTAGTAAGGGCTGGCGATATCAATTATCATCACTTTCGCGTGATGAAAGGCATTCTTAGAAATTATGTAATCACATCTAGCGGTGAAGATAAGACACTTTTATTTTCAGCAGAAGGACAAAATGCGGCAGCCTATGCCTGTATTTTTCAAGGTAAACCTGCAACAGAATTTATTGATGTGCTTGAAGATGGAATGGTGGGCATGCTAGATACCAGAAAGTTTAAAGAGTTGGCACTAAGCAATATGAACATCATGCAGGTTTATAATGGAGCACTCACCCAAAACCTGATGGAAAGTATAGAGCGAATGGAAGACTATACTATACTGACTAATGAGGAGCGCTTTGCTCGTTTCCGTGAACGATACCCCGATTTACTGCAACGCATACCACAAAAGTATCTCGCCTCTTATTTTGGGGTAACGCCCGTTACCCTGTCAAGAATAAAGAGCAGGCTGCTCAAAAAAGAGTATTGAGAAATTATCAAATGATAATCCTCACCTCAAAAAGGGTTTATAGTTTTGAGACATAAACCAATTCCTCAGAATGATGAATACTAAACTATCTCGCACGTGTTTACCTTCAATTAATTTGAGTAGGCAAAATGGTTTTTGATATCTTGCAGTTTTAATTCCTCCAAAGCTAGATGAAAGAAATATTAGCCAATATATCACGCATAGGCATTAAGCCGAATGATGATGACAACCTGGTACTTAGAAAGCAATTCCTGGTATACCAGGGGCTGGCCATGAGCATGGGTGGATTGCTTTGGGGCACTTTACTTATGGCATTCAACTATCCACTACCTTCAATTATCCCTTATGGGTACACTATCATAACTATAATCAACTTCTTCTTTTTTGACAGGACCAAAAATTTTGTGATATGCCGCAATCTACAGACCTCTATCAGCCTATTGCTCCCTTTTCTCTTGCAATGGTTTTTGGGTGGCTTTGCGGTATCGGGTGGAGTCATGCTTTGGTCAATACTCGCTTTAACCTCGTCCGTTTCTTATCAAAACGCAAAGTCGTCTTTATTATGGTTATCTGCTTTTGTAGCGCTTACAATTATCTCCCTTTTATTGGATGGCTATTTTTTTCAATACTTCAATATGGGGGTTAAGCCAAATGTGTCTCTGGTTTTCCTAGTAGTTAATATACTGTGTGTTTCGGGTATTGTGTTTGCCCTAGTGCTATATTTTACCATCATGAACAATACCAACATGGAGAAGCTAAAAACCACCTATACAAAATTGATGAACTCAGAAAAACTGGCTGTATTAGGTCAGATATCAGCAGGAGTAGCGCATGAGGTAAATACACCCTTAAGCGCCATTAAATCTTCTGCCGAAGAGTCATCCATAGCCTACTACGAGGCAATTGCCAAACTGCCTATGATGCTTAAGGAGATGAAGGAAGAAGACAAGGATTTGTTTGTTGAATTCCTCACTTCGGTTAGCCCAAGTGGGCAACCTTTATCTACCAAAGAAGAACGGGAAAAGAGGAAACAACTTAAGGAGAAACTGGAGAAAATGAAGGTTAAAAATGCCCGTTTTTTGGCGGATAGGTTGGTACAAGTAGGTATGTATGACACTACCCCGCAAATGGAAGCACTGGCCAAACTGCCTCAATTTGAAGGGCTGGTAATGATAGTGTATAACCTACTCAACCAGCAGAAAAACAATGAGACGATTAAACTTGCAGTTGAAAAGGCTTCACGAATAGTGAAAGCACTAAAGACCTACTTGTATACTTCAGGAAGTGATGAACCTGAAGCGACCAACATCAAAGAGAACATTGAAACGGTACTCACCATTTATCACAACCGCCTGAAGCAAGGTGTAAATGTGATAAAGAACTATGAAGATGTGCCTGAAGTGATGGTTTTTCCTGACCAATTGAACCAGGTGTGGACTAACCTAATTGTGAATGCTGTACAAGCTATGGATAACGCAGGGACCCTTACAATTGGAGTAACGCAAAAGAGTGGTTATATAGTAGTTAGTATCCAGGATACTGGAAAAGGTATCCCTAAAGAAATACAGCAAAAAATATTTAACCCCTTCTTTACCACTAAGGTATCTGGTGAAGGGACCGGATTAGGACTGGATATCATCAAGCGAATATTGGATGACCATTCAGCCAAAATATCTTTTGAAACGACCGAGGGTGTTGGTACTACATTTTATGTAAAACTCCCCATTAATAATACAATATCATGAAACAGATACTGAATATAGTTTGTGTTGATGACGAAAAAATGGTTTTGGATAGCCTAAACTCACAACTTACAAGAAACTTTGGTAATACCTACCATTACGAGTTTGCTGAATCGGCTGAAGAAGCACTTGAGATAATAGAAGACTTGAGAAGCGAGAATGATGAAGTGATATATGTAGTAATATCTGATTGGCTAATGCCAGGGATGAAAGGTGATGAATTGTTGAAAGAAGTTAGGGAAAAGGTGGGCAACGTTAAAACCATTTTGCTCACTGGCCATGTGGACAATAAGGTATTGAAGAACATTGAAGAAGATACCAAGGGTAAAATAAAGTGCATTTTCAAGCCTTGGAATGAAAAAGACCTTATTAGTTTAATAACCGAATCCTGATAATGGAAAATGCCGTTATACTTTGTGTAGACGACGAACGCGTTGTACTCAATGGTTTGCAATCGCAGCTAAGTAGAGACTTTGGTAATGAATATATACTGGAGTTTGCTGAGAGTGGCGAAGAAGCCTTGGAGCTTATTGAAGAGTTTTTGCAGGATGGTGTGGATATTCCCGTTGTGATATCAGACCAATTGATGCCTGGGCTTAAGGGTCACCAGTTACTGACCAAAGTACATCACTTATCACCTAAATCTTTTAAGATATTGCTTACAGGCCAATCTGACCTTGAGGCCGTTACTGATGCAGTAAATCAAGCTAACCTATACAGGTATATTGGTAAACCCTGGGAAGGTACAGACCTAATATTAACAGTGAGAGAAGCGATAAAAAGCTTTTATCAGGACAAGCAACTGGAAGTGCAGAACAGACTACTTGAACGCCACAACAGAGAGTTGGAAGCCCTTGTAGAAGAACGCACCGTTGAGCTAAGACAAGAAAAGGAAAAAAGTGAAGAGTTGCTCCTAAACATATTACCCAATGAAACTGCTGAAGAACTGATAAAGAGTGGGGTATCTTCTCCCAAGCACTATGATATGGTAAGCGTACTCTTCACAGATTTTAAAGCGTTTACCAAAGCTGCATCAGAGATATCACCGCAAGAATTAGTGGAAACCCTGAATGAATGTTTCACGGCTTTTGATGAGATATGCGACAAACACCAGTTGGAAAAGATAAAGACTATAGGTGATGCTTATATGTGTGCTGGTGGACTACCTGTAGCCAACAACACCAACCCTATTGATGCCGTGACTGCCGCATGCGAAATAAGCCGCTGGACTGATGAATGGAACCAGAAACGCCAGACGGAAGGAAAAACACCCTGGGAAATAAGGATTGGTGTGCACACCGGTGAACTAGTAGCCGGGGTAATTGGTAAGCGCAAGTTTGCTTACGATGTGTGGGGTGACGCAGTAAACATAGCAGCCCGAATAGAGAGTTCAGGTGAAGAGGGTAAAGTGAATATCTCAGGAACTACTTATGAATTGGTTAAAGACCGGTTTAGCTGCACACACAGAGGCAAAATAGATGTGAGAGGCAAAGGTCAAATAGAGATGTATTTCGTAGTTAGCTGATTAAAAAGCACCGTCCTCTGTTTAAGTGGGTAGGGTAAAATAAAAAGTACTGCCCTCTCCCTTTTTTGAGTCTGCCCATATTTTGCCGCCGTGCAACTCTACTATGCGCTTGCACTGTGCCAAACCTATGCCTGTACCTTCATACTCTTGTCTACTAATCAAGCGTCTGAATACCACGAATATCTTTTCGTTGTGCTGGGGGTCAAACCCAATGCCATTGTCCTTAATGGCGAATTGCCAGTGGCCGCTGCCACTTTCGGCATTTATTGAAATCAATGGCTGCCGGTCGGGCCTGCTAAACTTGATAGCATTACTAATCAGGTTTTGAAACAAAAGACGAAGCTCAGTCTTCAAGCCATTAATTTCGGGCATTTTGGTTAGTTCTATTTTGGCACCCTTTTCTTTTATCTTAGCATTAAGGTCGTCAATGGCTTGTTTTACAGTTTCATCCAACTTCACTTTTTCCCTTAACTTATTGTTTCCTATCCTACTATAATCCAAAAGGTCAACAATTAAGTCTTGTGAACGTTGGGTTGCTCCCTTGATAAACTTCAATATTTTCTTTCCTTCTTTGTCCACTTTATTTTCGTACATCTCCGAGAACATATTGACGAAACTAGCAATCGTTCTTACGGGTTCTTGCAGGTCATGGGAAGCAACATACACAAACTCTTGTAACTCTTTGTTTTTCTCTTCTAATTCCTTTGAACGCTGATTCAGCAATTTTTCAGCTTTTTTCCTTTCATTAATGTCAACTATGGTTCCAACCATTTTTGTGGGTTTGCCTTGCGCATCCCAGCGGGCTTGTCCACTTCCCAAGAACCATTTGTATTTCCCTGACTTTGTCTTCAGGCGGTATTCCACTTCAAATTTTCCTTTCCCAGCGAAATGGTCTTCGAGCACTTTAAAAGTTTGTTCTTTATCATCTGGGTGCAACATTTCAGCAAAGTTTTTTAGCGTAGCATCAACCTCACCATTTTCATATCCAAGTAGTTCATAAAACTTTGGTGACCACCACTCTTCATCGCTATTTACGTTTATCCAATCCCAGACACCCGCACTTGTACCTTTTACTGCCAGCTGAAATCTTTCATTGCTTTCACCCAGCCTCTGCTTAGCTACCTTCCGCTCATGTATGTCAATAATGGTGCCTACCAAACGTATGGGCTTGCCATTTTCATCCCATTTGGCTTGTGCATTACCTAAAAACCACCTATAAGCACCAGATTTGGTTCTCAGTCTGTACTCTACCTCAAATTCTTCTTTCTTAGTGTAATGCTTTTCAATTGCATCTAATGTTGCTTGTAAATCATCAGGATGAACCAATTCCCTGAAATTTTGCCTTACTGCTGGTATCTCCTTATACTCAAAACCCAACATGTTATAAAACTGCTCAGACCACCACCACTTTTCATCATCACTCATATCATACCAATCCCAAATACCGGCACTTGTACCGTCCACAGCTAATTGAAACTTTTCTTCACTATTTCTCAATTCTTCGGTGCGTAGCTTCACTCTTTTTTCCAGCTCTCTATTGGTATTTTCAAACAACTTTTGTGCTCGCTTAATATTTGTTATATCGTATGACAAAACAAGAACTCCATCATCTACTTTTTGCATTCTCAATTCAAGGTAGCCTTTAGAACCATCAGGAAAGTCAAACTCATTTACCGTTTGGTGGGCTTTTCCTGATTCCATGCAGCGTTTGATATACTCAAATACATCAGTATTCTCTATATCAGGGTATTTTTCCATCATGGTAAATCCCAAAAGCTCTTTTTTGCTGTATTTACCGTGTTTGGTAAGGGTTTCGTTTACGTATAGGTAGGTGAAATCAGGTGCAATTACCTGAACGCCTTCTATCACCTTATCAAAAATCGCGTATTTGTTATTCGGCATAGGTTAAACTGGGTTAGGAACAGTACGCTTCAAATAGCCAGACTAGGAGACAACTCATTACAACTTATCAAAAACAGTCTTTCATTATTTTCTCAATCCCCTCTTTATCAAGAGGTTTCCAGTAGTAAAACTCTACGTTGTTTTCATCAGCCCTTATCACATCCCTGATGTCTTTTGATGAAGTGAGAAAAGCTACAATTGTTTTATCACTAGTGTAATTAGCTACACTGCCCAGTCTATTCACAAACTCATGCCCATCAATCTCAGGCATGTTTACATCAATCAATATAAGTTCAGGAAATTCTTCAAGCGATAAACCTGCTAAATACTTCAAAGCTTTTTTACCATTATTATAAAACAAAGCTTCATCGGCCATATTGGTTTGTTGTACCAACATTTTGTGGAATTCAGTCACATAGTAATCGTCATCCACAAACATCACTTTTCTCAGCTTCTTCTCCAAGGTGGCTTGATTTTGGTTGATTACAGCTTTAAACTACTGTTTTTGAGGTGATTTTGTTACATTTATTCGATGAAAAGTAACTTTGGTATGATGAGATACCACATATTGGTATGAACACAATTATCATTATGTTGTTATCCTTTAAACTCAAAATACTCATCCAATGCCAATCTCTAAGATACTGTTAAGCTACTTGTTAACTACCCTGGTTTTCTTTGCTATTGATATCGCATGGTTAGGCTTTATCGCGAAGAACTTATACCGTAAATATTTAGGCGGTTTTTTGAGTGATACGGTCAACTGGCCTGCAGCCATCATATTTTATTTGCTATTTATAGTGGGAATTTTTGTGTTTGCCATTATGCCTGCCGTTGAAAAAAATTCTTTAAAAACAGCTATCGTAATGGGTGCCTTGTTTGGCTTTTTCACCTATGCTACTTATGACCTCACTAATCTTGCTACCCTCAAGGACTGGCCTTTGCCTATAGTATTTATTGATATTGCCTGGGGGATTGTTTTAACCAGTAGTGTGAGCGCCGCTGGTTACTTTATTAGCAAATGGCTGTCATAAGGTGCCTTTGGGCTTAATTTTTACCTTTGGGGTAAGAATTTATGTACCCATGAAAAAACATTTATTTTACCTCATCTGCCTAACCATCACCTTCAACTCTGATGCATTAGCCCAACCCGGAAGCCTTGATGCCAGCTTTGACAGTGATGGAATAGTAAAAACCCATGTGAGTGGCTATAGCCAAGCCTCCGGTGATGCCCTATTGATACAAACGGATGGCAAAATAGTAACGGGAGGGCCGATGAGTTCTGGTGGTACACTCAGGTATGTTGTAGCCCGATATAATGCAGATGGCAGTTTGGACAATACTTTTGGCACCAACGGCATTGCTAATGGGGTGAGCCTCTCAGCTAATAGCCTTATCAATGGGCTTGCGCTGCAGCAAGATGGAAAAATATTGGGTACTGGGTATCTTAGGGTATCAGGGGTTAATAATATGACTGCCTTAAGATTGAATGCTGACGGAAGTTATGATACTGGCTTTAACACCAACGGTTTTCATGCCATCAACCTAGGTCTTGGCAATAGCGAAGCCAATGCCATTGCCGTACAAAGTGATGGCAAAGTGGTATTTGCCGGTGAAGTGCGCGATCAAAGTGATTACTATATGGCCATAATAAGGCTAAATGCCGATGGTAGTTTGGATAACTCATTCAGCAGCAATGGATGGGATACTTTGAACTTTGGTGGCACTGATAACCGCTGTGAGGCTCTTGCCATACAACCTGATGGCAAAATAATAGTGGCAGGAAACGGGCACAATGGCTGGGATCCTGATCTAGCACTTGCCAGATATAATACTGACGGCACACTAGACAACTCTTTTGGTACAGGGGGAAAAGTGTTGCTGCACTACAGCATAGCGGAAACCATTAGAGACATCGTGTTGCAACCCGATGGTAAAATACTGGCTTGTGGCTATGTAGTGCCGGGTGGTTATTTTGTAATGAGATTGAACAGTGATGGAAGCTTAGATACTTCATTTGATAGCGATGGTAGTGTTCTGGGTAATGATGCTAACTCAGTTGCCAATGCAGTGGTGTGGCAAGACGATGGAAGCATATTAATAGCAGGAGCCACTTTTGCCAACGGCAGTGGAACAGAGTCTGATTTTTTTCTTAGGAGGTATTATTACGATGGTGCACCTGATAATAGTTTTGGCACCAACGGTGTGGTGTATACCGATATAGATGATGGGGAATATGACGCCGCATATGACATAGCCTCGCAAAGCGACCTAAAGGTGGCAGTAAGTGGCAGGGGTGGCATACAAAGCAGCGCAGCTACCGATATATTGGTTACCAGGTATATAACAGGTCTATCTGTGGGAGTTGTGGACAATACCATCCAGCAGACATTGATTTACCCCAACCCAATACAGGATAAAGCGACACTAGAGTATGACCTTACCAGTAGCCAAGAGGTGTCTATCAACCTGTATAGCTTGGATGGTAGGATGGTTGAATCATTCAGCAATGAAATGACGCAACAGGCAGGCAGCTATAAGCAGGAATTGAACTTCCCTGCAAGCCTGGCCAATGGAAACTATCTGCTAAGGATACAAGCAGGTGAGAGTGAAACTACTGTTAAGGTGGTTGTTGAGAGATAAACTACTCCACCACTTTCACATTCAGTTTATCTAAAGCTGTTTTGATGGGTATGGCAAAGCTTAAACCCTCATAAGCACCACCGCCTATCTTCCAAGATACTATGCCTATTACCTCACCTTTGTCATTGATAAGTGGGCCACCACTATTACCCGGGCTCACACTCACATCTGTTTGTATGTATTCTTTGCCCTCAATCTCTCTCAAACCGCTAATAATACCTTTGGTTACTGTTTGATTTAGTTCTGTGTAGCGTGGCGTGCCAATGGCGGTTACCTCACTGCCTAGTTTAGCATTTGTTGAATTACCAATTGCTAGTGGTTTATATCCAGCGCCTACTACTTTCAAAAGGGCTAAATCATACTTGTGGTCAATAGCTACAACTTCAGCAGGAAGTGTTACTTTGCCGCTGGTAATAATATTCACTTCTTCATTGCCTTTTACTACGTGGTGGTTAGTAATCACCAAGCCATCTTCAGAAATAAGAAAACCACTACCATGTGATTCTTCACCCAAACTCACAGTAACCACACCAGGTAGTACTTTATCTATTAAGGCCGCATAATCACTTGCTACGGGAGCCTTGATTCTCTTTACACGGCTTTCTTTATTGCTATTGGTTTCACTTGCTTCTCCTTCACCAGAAGCCAGATAACTCGTAAACTCTTCATCATTCAAAAGTTGAATAGAAGCATCTCTTAAGCTCTCATAAAACACGCCACTCACATTACCTTCTTCACGCCTTGAGAAACCTGTGAAAGCTTTTGTAAAAACCACTTTGTCCAGCTTTTTGTCGTACACACTCCACTCAATGTTCATGGTACTTTCCAGCTTTTTCACTTTATTGGCAGTTTCAGAATACATGCCGTAATAGTAGAAGCCAGTTTGTGATTCAGTAAACTTTACATCCATACTTTTGATAGCGCCACCAATTTTGTAATCACTTTCAATAATTGGGTTATTGTCTGAAAATAGTTTGGTTTTTGTATCATTAACCTTGTATCCAAACTTAGCAAACTCGTCACTCAAAATGGCCTCATATTCCCTGGGGTCAAGTTCAAAAAAGCCATCCAGAAAAAGGTCTCTTTTAGTCAGCATCAAGCCCGCCTGTTGTTTTACCTCTCCTATTCTCTCACCTTGCCTGATGTCAAATATGATTTTATCCACCTCAGGAGCTACTACCTCGCCTTCATTGGCAAGTTTGTTGCGCTTGCGCTGAAGTACTAAATCTATATGTTGAGAATTCTTATCAGGATTTTCGTTATAAATCTTCTCACCTATTTCATAGCCATCCTTCATCAATTCAAAAGCATATGAAGGAGTTTTTTTGAAATTGAATTTATAGTTCATGGTATGTGGCGTATAACCCAGAAATTCTCCATTCAAAAAAACTTGAGCCGAGTCAACACTAGCTGTTATCTTAAAATAGTGCTTTTGAGCCAAAAGGTTGAAAGGAAGAAAAAAGAAAAAGACTGCCATGAGGATAGTTCTCAACATAGTTTTAAAGTGTTTGAAGTGTAAAAATAGTTTTATTATTTCAACACTTTAAAGGATAGGCCAGATAATAAAGATTCTATACTTTTGAGGTGAATAAAATACATCTTACCCATATGAAGAACTTGATTTATATTTTATTGGTTGTTCTGGCACCGGCTGCTTTGCAAGCACAAACACTCAGCAAAAAAGAAGCTAGAAAACATAGAAACGCTATTGAGGAATCAAGGAAAGATGGTTCTATTATTGAAAGCCTTGATACGGTTTATTATCGTGGCAATGCCCAATTCGTGATGCTGTTTGACCATAGTAAATATTATCCTGAGAACTTCACCGTAAAGGCTTTGACAAACGACGTGATTTACATCAATGCCAAAGACTATACAGGCAACTGGGTAGAGTTCGTTTTCCCTACAATGGACATGAACAAAGGGTATGTGAAGGTAACTTGTAGTTTTGAAAAAGTGGCCCGCACCATTATAGAGCAAGGCTTGATGACTGATGATGGACTGAATGAGACTAATGTGAGGAACTTCCTGGAGACTTACAAGACTGTTTCGAAATCAGCGATCAATAGGGCTTTAGATGGCCTTTTTGATAGTGATACAGGTAATGAAGAGAAAAAGCCAGCAGTTGAGTCTTATGATGAAAAGGAAGACCAATAAGATTAGTTATCAGTAAACACCCTGCCAGTGCGCCAGGTATCTACAGCGCGATACCAACTACTCTTGTATATCACCGAACGGCTCAGTTGATAGTCTTCTTCGCTAAAAGGGTTACCTAGTTTATAGAAAGTAAAATTGAGTGATAACAAATTATTCTCTTCACCATACACCCACGTTTCTGAATTAGAATTTTTATAGATGATATTGGGCGGACCATATACAAGGTATATCATCCCTCGGTCAGACTTCCAGCCTTCAAGATAAGAGGTAAAGAACCTATTGGCATCCTCAACCCTTCCATAGTATTTCTTGATAAGTTCTTTTGCACGGCTTGGGTTACCTGCCAAGTCTATCCAAAAGTCATCAATTGCAGTTTTTAGTTTTTCAGCACGCTCCAGTTTGGTGTATTCTTGCTTAGAGGTGAGGTAGCGCAATGGAAAAAGCATTTGCTCAGGATATCTCAACTTAGGAAAATCATTCTCATACCTGAACAGTGTGAGCCCCATTTTATCAAAAGTATCTACCTGTATGTGATACATACCAGGTTTAGAGAAGGTATACTCCCTGCCTGCCTGGATGGTAAACAAACTGTCTGCATCATATTTCAATGGAGCGGGTTCCATTACAGAAAAGGGCGGTAAAGCCAAATCATGGTCAGCCGAATAGTAGCGCACTTGAAACTTGTCGTATTTCTTATTCCAGTGGTGAACTGCAAAACGCTCTTTGCTATCAATGAAAGTGCTGAATGAAGGGTAGGTTTTCTGATGTCTTATGAGTGTAAAGTTTTGCTTGCTATTTGGGCTTGAGTTAACCACTCGCAAGTAGGTCTTGGCAATTTGATTGCGATTGATATCGGTCACCTTTGCCTGAAGCAAGGTTTCTTTTCTTTTCTTGTTCTCAAAGTCAATATAACTGATGATTTCTTTAGAGCTATTGGGTAGTGGACTATCTTTGATAAGCATAGAAGCACTATCCAACACTACGTTTGATTCGTATGACTCATAAAGCACAAAAGACACTATAAACGAAGCCGTAAACAAGGTATCATTATTCTTTTTGGAGTATAGTAGTTCGTTTGAGTTTACCTTAAAGTAAAGCTTTGAAATGCTGTCATTTATATGTACCACATGAAACTCAGGATGAAGCATGCTTGCTTCCTTGTTGTAGATGTAATGTACA
>JANQJC010000144.1 GCA_028281825.1 Flavobacteriales bacterium | reverse complement strand
AAATACACCACCTGGATGATAACGATACACTGAAGTCACATCCAGGTGGTGTATTTGGGCAAAGTGATGAGTTGATGCGCATACGAAGAATGTTGCAGTGCTACGAGTTGATTGCTTCAATCTTTTCTCATAATGCTCGTGCTGTTAAGTTGGTGGGTAGGTTTATCAAAGAAACTAACTTGAAACTGGAAAGGGAATACAAAAAGCAAGGGCAATTCTCGAAGTACCTTTTAAAGTATGTTCAAAATAGGCTTAAAAAGAAACCTGCTTAGGATGAAAGATGGTGTTTCCATAGTGGTGTGTTGCTACAATAGCGAGAATCGTTTGCCTGAAACAATTAAGCATTTAGGCTCGCAAAAAGCTGATGACATCAACTGGGAGATAATTATTGTAGACAATGCTTCAACAGATGATACCGCCAAGGTAGCTGAAAATCTTTTGAAGGAATACTGTGTAAATATAGACCATAAGGTAGTACATGAAGCCACACCTGGACTTAATCCAGCTCGAATAAAGGGCTTTGAGGAAGCTACCTATGAATTGGTGTTGTTTGTGGATGATGATAATTGGTTATGTGATACCTACGTCTCTACCGTGTATGAAGATTTTAGGAGTAACCCAGAGATAGGAATAGTTGGAGGGAACGCTGAAGCAGAATTTGAAATAGAACCACCTTTTTGGTTTGAGAAATTCAAAGAGAATTTTGCTGTCGGAAAACAAGGGAATACAGGAGCAGGTGTAACTGCTAAGGTTGATTTGGTATACGGAGCAGGTTTTACTGTGAGGAAGAGTATCTACAACAAATTAAAAGAAGCCAATTTTTCCAGTATATTGACTGATAGAGTGGGTGACTCACTTATTTCTGGTGGGGATAATGAATTGTGTATAGTAGCTGGAATGGCTGGATACGAGGTATGGTATGATAGCCGGCTTAAGTTTAAACATTACATGACCAAGGGGCGCCTGACTTGGGATTATCTGAAAAAGTTGTATTTCGGTTTTGGCCAGTCAAAGGTATACTTGGCTACCTATAGGTATTGCCTTAACCATGATGAGCCGCCAAAGAAAAAAGGCAAGTTGCCAGTGTGGAAGGATAGGCTTGAGTTCCTGAAATCTGATTATAGAAAGAAAAAGCTAAAATTTCAACTAACCAATTTGCGAAAAAGCAAGGTAGGGAGTGAAGAATACTTGAACCTTATTGGTAAGCTTGGCCAAATAGAAGAACTGAAGAAGATAGGCTCTGCTTATGAAGATAACTTTGTAAAAGTACTTGAATTGAAAAAGAAATTACAAAACCTTCAGGTGGATGTCAGTTAAGAAACCTTTCTTTTCTATCATAGTTCCTGCTTACAATAGGGCTAGGTTTTTACCTAGGGCCATTACTAGCGTTTTGCAGCAGCACTTTGCAGATTGGGAACTGTTGCTTATAGATGATTGCTCAACTGATAATACCCATGAAGTAGTTGCAGAATACAACGACTATAGAATAAGGTATATTAAGAATGAGGTGAATATTGAGCGCAGTGCTTCTCGCAATAAAGGAGTTGAACTGAGTAAAGGAGAATATATCTGCTTTTTGGACAGCGATGATGAGTACCTATCAGAACACCTAAAAAAAATATACGACCAGATACAGGCTTCAAAAGAAAAGGTGAGTATGTTTTATACCTGCTTTACGAGGCAGTACCCTGACAAAGAGGAGAAAGTGGAATACATATCACAGGGAGAACACAGCAATGTGGAGTATATGATGCAGATACAAGTGCCACCGTCTTGTACCTGTATTCATAAGGGTATCTTGACCGAGTATGGTTTCAATCCTGAGTTGAACGTCAATGAAGATATTGAGCTTTTTGTGAGGATATTAAGCAAATATCCTTTAGTGAGGGTTAATGCCTATACCATGCTAATGCACATTCATGGGGGAAATACCAAGTTTATAGATGATGGATTGTGGAAGAAACAATTCCATGTGGCTAATTTAATTTTTGGTAACCCAAAAGTGAAGAAGTACATACAACCTTCATTTGAGAAAGAGTATATGTTGAGTTTGAGTAGGAGGGCAATTAATTATTATTTGGATAGAGATGACTTGGCGAAAGCAAGAAACTATATGTGGTATTATGTAACCCAAGCTCCAAATGACAGCAGGAGCAAGAGTTATCGCTTGCTTTTATTATATAGTTTGCCGGGTGGTGGGCTTTTGCGTAAATTGGTCGCTTGGTTAAAAAAGAAATAACCTATGAACCAAACAGGTAATACATCAATTTCAGTAGTAGCAGTGCTGGTATTAGCTGGCATTTTTTTCGCCTTTAACTCACTGCGGGTAGGTTCTGGAATAAAAGACGGTGATGAAATCACCTCTTATTTCTATGCCAAAGGGTATGATATCAACGGGCTCTATCGGAAGGAAGATGGTTTTACAAACCTTGAGCTAAGAAATGAGCATAATACACCGCAAGGGGTTGTGGATGCAATTTTGGAGAGCCGTGGTGGGGATGGACTGCTATATCACTTATCATTGCACTACTGGCTACAAGCGTGGGGTGACAATGATAGGTCCGGCAGGCTGTTTTCATTGATATTGATGGCCTTTTCAATGGTGTTGGTTTTTCTGCTCACACGTTTTTTGTTTGGAGATGCTGTGATGGCTGGGATGGCAGCCTTTATCTTTTTACTTCACCCATTGATTGGTGATTATAGCGTAGAGACACGTCCATATGCTATGGGTGTAGCGGCTACATTGATGTCCACCTATTTCTATGTGCGATTGCTTCAGTCACAGGGAGGGGTGCAGCAATGGGGCTTGGCCATTAGCTATGGCATTTTCTCAACATTGGCTGTTTTTGTGACTTATATTTCAGGGTATATATTGGTGGTGCATGCCTTGTTTGCATTGCTTACTGTGCGTAGCCTGAAGAAGTGGATGTACTTAGCGGTTTCTGGTTTAATAGTGATTGTTTCTCTTGGAGCGTGGATGAAATATGGAGCCTGGGAAGCGCTAAGCAATTTGGCAGGTAAGAGTGACTGGTGGGTAGACTTTGTTCAGAAAACCACCAAGTATGCCTACCCAGCCACTATTGGTGGTGTGGCCAAGGCAACCATACGCTATGTGGGTCAAATATTTGGGAATAACCTTTATGGTGTGATAGACGGTGACAAGATGTATTTTGCTTTTTCTATCATTTTTATTTTATGCTGCCTGTTCCTGGCTTTGACTGGCTTATATGGCAAACAAAAGAAAATAACCGGAAGAAGATATAAAGTGCTTTTGCCAACACTCTTGATAGTCATACCCATTGGTATTGCAATGTATACTGCATTCAAAGCAGGGCATACAGTAGCCTTAAGTAGAAGATACGCTACCTTTATCATCCCGTATGCAGCCATACCTATGGCATTTGCTATTGCGAACCTTTGGAAAGGGGATAACTCCCTGCTATCAATTGGTTCAAAGGTGTTGATTGTGTTTTGGGTAATGATATTTTTGGGTGGGGTACAGGCCAGTTTTCCAACTAATCTGCATTCTAATTTCTATACTAATCATATCACCAATCACTATAAGGAAGTTGGGGAGTACTTTAAGAATAACTACCGGGAAGGTGATACACTTTTATACGGCAATGCGGAAGACGCGATGCGAATGAACACCTATTTGAAAGTGGATAAACCTGTTTATCAGAGGATAGATGTTTCTCTTGGTGAAGACCTGGTTTACGTGAGCAGAGAGGATACCATAGTGCAGTTTTTTGATTACGGAAAATACCCTGATAGGGAACAATTCAGGTATTTCTGGCCTTATTAGGCGTTTTCACCCATTTTCATTGAGCGAGTCGAGAGAATGATGAATACCCCAAATATTGCGGGTAGTATCATAGTAATGAGCCTAAACAGCAAAGCTGCAATAAGAATAGTTTCTTTTCCTTCACCATTTTGGGAAAAGAGAATGACAATCAATGCTTCGTCGCTACCCAGTCCGTTAAAAGTGAAGGGAAAAAGTCTGGCTAGTGTAAGTACGGGCGCCATGACCATTACTTGATACACATTAATAGGAAAGCCCACCATTTCAAAGCAATAGAAAAGCAGGAGATAGGTGGTTAGCCAACCAAGTAATGATAAAGTGAAACTTGAAGCCATTAGGCCAAAGGAGAAATTGAGGTGTGGTAGCAGGTTATTGAAGTCAAGTCTTTTGAAGCGTTCAGTTAAAAAATCAAGTAGCTTTTTCAGTATGCCTTTATCTGAATAATACTTGAAAAGGTAGAGGGCAATAAAGGGAGCGAGTGCAGCCAGTATGGCTAGTGTAAACCAGTAATTGCCAGTTTGACTAATGGAAAAAATACCCATGAATGATATACTAGAGATGGCTATTACTTTATCGAACAAACTGATGGCAACCATTTTTTCTTTGATTCCTGTCCATTTGTAGCCAAAGTAACTTTTGGCGATATCACCTGTGCCAGCAGGCATGATGATGTTTAATGCAGCACCCACCAATAGAAATCTTGTAGAATTATATAGTGAGACCCCTTTACCTTTCGTTTCTTTATTCATCAGTATTTGCCAGCGTAAAGCACGCACTATGATGGAAAGCACAAGTACGATAGTTATAATAGCCGCCTTGGTAAGGGTAAGTTTTAAGAGGACATCAGAAAAATCAGAAACCCTAACGGTTGCAAGAAGTACAATAAAAATAAGGCCACTAACAGCAATTTGTATGAGGCTTTTTTTACTGAAAGCCATTATTTTTTCATTTTTCTCAATTGCCTTTGCATCTTAAAAACTTCCCTTTTAAGGATATTATTCTGTATGCCAAGGAAGCCTAAACCTAGAATTTGAAAACCTGCCACAAAAAGGATAATAACGAAGTTTGGCGATGCTATTCGAGAGATAAAGGTGTGCACAAAGTCAGGATTGCCACCAAAACGGGTGTAGAATAGAATTCCTGCTGCGATAAAACCTAAGAACATTAATACTAAACCCAGCATACCAAACAAAAGGAAAGGTCTTTCTTGGATGAGGTATATCAGGTGAGAAATTGATGTGGCGGCGAATTTGAACTTAGACTTACCGGCTTGTCTGCGGGTAAGCGTTCCAGGAATTTCTTTGAGTTTAAATCCATTAGACAATGCTTTGGAGATAATCTCTAAGTGAATTTCCTTGTCGTCGGATTCAAGTAATAAACTATCTAAAACTTCACGCCTGTATGCCCTCACCACGCAGGTGGAAGTGTAAACCTTAGGTGTAAAAGCGTATTCATATAAAAGGTTTGCCGTTTTACTTATAAACAAACGGAATTTTGGTACGCCTATGGTCTTGCCACCTGGCATATAACACGAAGCCAGCACTAAATCTAAAGTAGGGTTGTCTAGTAACTCCTGTACCATCCTGGTTACATGGGCAGCATCATAAGTAAGGTCGAAATCGATGGCGGCAATAATATCGCCTTCAGCAGCATCAAAACCTGTTCTTAGTGCCTTTCCACGGCCTTGGTTAATTGCATAACCCACTACTCTTAACTTAGGTTCTTTTTCGGCCAAAGCCTTGGCTTTTTCCCACGTGTCGTCAGAGCTACCATCGTTCACAAAAACCATTTCGTAATCCCAGTCAGGATTTTTAGCCATCTCAGCCTTTAATGCCGCCAAAGTAGTCTCTAAGTTGGCGCTCTCATTGTACATCGGGGCGACTATGGATAATTTCATTGGTTGGTGCGGGTTTAGTACTGGTTTATTTTTTCAATCACGTAGCTTGCTTCGTCATCTGTTAATTCTGCAAACATCGGTAAAGAAACGCAATGCTGCGAAAGATATTCAGAATTCGGGAAATCACCCTGTTTGTAGTCTAAATATTTCAAGGCTTGTTGTAAATGGCAGGGCACAGGGTAATGCGTCCCAGGGTATATGTTATGGTTGTTCATGTATGCCATGAATTTATCTCTATCATCGACGGTTACTACGAACAAATGGAATACAGGTTCGCCATTTTCATACATAGCTTGCCATTGTATCTTGGAGTTGGAGATTTTAGAGTGATAGTTGGCTGCAATTTCTCTTCTGCGCTGGTTCCATTTATCTAGGTATTTCAACTTAATATTAAGTATTGCGGCTTGTAAACTGTCAATACGAGCATTAAAACCTACGGTAACATGATTGTACTTGTTTTCATTACCTTGATTGCGCATGATACGCAGTTGGCCAGCCATTTCAGCATCGTTTATAGTGATGCCGCCAGCTTCACCGTAAGCCCCCAGATTTTTACCAGGGTAAAAACTGAAACAGCCGATGTCGCCTAAAGAGCCTACTCTTTGCCCATTATACTTTGCACCATGAGCATGTGAGGCATCTTCAATCACTTTTAGTTGGTGTTTTTTTGCCAGCGCGTTGATAATATCCATGTCACAAGGCATGCCATACAAATGGACTGCCATGATTGCTTTGGTTTTGGAAGTGATTTTGGCTTCAATAGCTTCTGCATCAATATTCCATGAATTAGATTTACAGTCAACAAAAACAGGGGTTGCGCCTTCATAAATAGCCCCCCAAACAGAGGCGATATAGGTATTTGAAGGTACGACAATTTCATCACCTTTGCCTATACCCAAAACCTTTATTGCTAAATGAATTGCGGTGGTTCCACTGCTCACAGCAATAGCATGTTGAGTGCCGCAATATGCGGCAAAGTTTTTTTCGAAACTTTCCACATGAGGGCCTCCTGAGAAAGTGATACTGTCAAAAACTTCCTCAGAAGCCTTCATTATTTCTTTCTTAAGAAATGCGTACTGCCTGCTTAAAT
>JANQJC010000143.1 GCA_028281825.1 Flavobacteriales bacterium | reverse complement strand
TAAATATTCAAAATCAAGGATATTTAAAAACATGTAATGACTTATTTGGGAAAGCCAAAGGAGACATTATCACCTTTCAAGATGCAGACGATTGGTCTGAACCTGAGAGGCTGCAATTGATAGTGGATACTTTCAAAGAGAACCCTGAAGCGGGGGTATCGCTTTCTTATTATAAAAAGGTAAACGAGAAGGGAAAACTAATTGAAGAAAAGGATAGTGACTTTAATTTTGATGCATATGCCAATGATGCAAAGTACTGGGAGTATTTCTGTGGTTCTTCCATTGCGATGAGAAGAGAAGTGCTTGAAAAGGTAGGAGGATACCATCCCTATTTTGATAGAAAGGGTGGGGAAGATTACGATTGGCTTTTCAGGATATGTAAGCAATTTAAGGGTGTGCAGATAAAGCAATCGCTATATAATTATCGCATACATGATAGTGCGGTGAAAAAGCAAGATAGGCTAGAGCGTTATTACATCATGGATTTAATAAACGAGGGCCGTAAGCTAATGATAACTGAAGACAAAGACTATTTAGCGTCCAAAAATGAAGATTGGCTAAAGGAGAAGGTAAGGTATCTCGAACTGCCCTTTAAACATGATAGCTCATTGATATTGAGAAAAAAAGCCATTGGTAAACTTAACTCAAAGAGATATGGTGCAGCATTGGCAATGGCAGTAGGGGCTTTTTGGCATAAGCCTGTTGAACCTGTTAACTGGTTTTTTTCCCTCTATGTAATTTATCTCATGATTAGACGGGTGATAAAACTTTGAAACATAGTGCCATACCTAGAAATTCTCCAAATTAAGTTTATTTTAGCGCCTTCTTAAACAGCTATGGCTACAGAGGAAAACCAGTCCAGTAATTGGACCACCGTAATAACGCCCCAAAGGCATCTGTTTGATATTGACCTAAAAGGTATCTGGCACTATCGTGACCTGATATGGCTTTTTGTAAAGCGTGATTTTGCTTCTATTTACAAACAAACGATACTAGGGCCTTTATGGTATTTCGCCAGGCCTTTGATGGTAGCCATTACTTATACCTTGTTTGGAGCTATCGCTGGTATTGAGACTGACGGCGTGCCCAGAGTGCTGTTTAATTTGGCAGGCGTTGTGATGTGGTCTTACTTTGCAACTTGTTTGACATCCACTTCAAATTCCTTTGTGGCAAACATGCACATCTTTGGAAAGGTTTATTTCCCGCGGTTGGTGATTCCTATTTCAGTGATTATCTCCAATCTAGTGAGTTTTAGCTTGCAGTTGCTACTCTTTTCAGGCTTTTTAGGGTACTACATGCTATTCACCGATAGCGGGGTTCACTTTACCCAATATGCATTGTTGTTTCCAATATTGGTATTGATGATGGCTGCTTTTGGTTTGGGGTTGGGCTTAATTGTTTCCGCCTTGTCATCGAAATACAGGGACTTAATTTATCTGGTGACATTTGGTACCCAGCTATTCATGTTTGCAACACCAGTGATATACCCCATATCCATGATACCGGAGCGTTTCCATTGGGTGGTATACTTGAACCCTATGACGGCGGTGATAGAAGGTTTCAGGGTGGGCTTTTTGGGTAATAGCTCATTTAATGTTGAGATGCTGGCATACAGCGGTGGTGTAATAGCCTTGATATTGGTGCTAGGGGTTATAGTTTTCAATAAGATAGAGAAGAGCTTCGTAGATACGATATAAGCGATGAGTGTAGTAATAAAGGTCGATAATTTGAGTAAATCTTACCGTTTGGGTGCATTCGGTAAGAGTTCCTTTATGAATGACCTTTTTGGCAACAAAAGAGAAAGTGAAGAGAACTTATTTTGGGCATTAAGGGATGTTTCTTTTGATGTGATGGATGGAGAAGTGTTGGGCATTATTGGTAAGAACGGTGCAGGTAAGTCTACATTACTGAAACTTTTGTCAAGGATTACTTCACCTAGTAGCGGTTCTGTGAAAATAAAAGGAAGGGTAGCCAGCTTATTGGAAGTTGGAACAGGATTCCATCCTGAGTTAACGGGTAGGGAGAATGTCTTCCTGAATGGTGCTATATTAGGAATGCGCCGTTCCGAAATTGCCAGTAAGTTTGATGAAATAGTTGCCTTTTCAGGCGTTGAGAAATTTATTGACACACCTGTTAAGCGCTATTCAAGCGGCATGTATGTGCGATTGGCGTTTGCAGTGGCAGCCCATCTGGAGCCTGAGGTGCTGATTATAGATGAAGTGTTGGCTGTTGGTGATGCGGAATTTCAGAAGAAGTGTTTGGGAAAGATGGGTGAAGTTGCAAAAGGTGGACGCACGGTGCTTTTTGTGAGCCATAACATGCAAGCAGTGCAGTCACTTTGCAAAGAAACAATATTGCTTGAGAGCGGAACAATGACAGAGAAAGGTTCTTCGCACATGGTGATATCTAATTATTTGAGTCGCACCACGAAAGAGGTAAGCGGGCAATATTGGGATAGCCCTGAAGAGGCTCCTGGGGCTGAAGGAGTTAACTTTAAGTCAGTAGATTTAATTCTTCCTCAAGGTGCTGATTTTGTGGATGTTACTACCCCATTTGGTATTAAAGTGAATTTTTGGAACCAAGGTGGTAATAGAAGACTTAATTTAGTGGTAAGGCTGTATACCATGGCAGGAGAGTGTATCTTTAATACAGTTTCAGAGTGCCATGAATTTGAAAATGGGGAGATTGAAGGGGTTTGTAAGGTTCCTGGCGACTTGCTTAATTACGGAGTGTATTCAATCATGGTATTGATAGTGAAGGATACTTCACGAGAATTATATGAATTGCACGACGCTATTCAGTTTGAGGTACACGATAAGAGAAGCAACCAAAGCTGGTTTGGCGACTGGCCAGGTTTGGTAAGACCTAAAATGGAATTTGGCCTTAAAAAGATTAACTAGCCTGTAGGATGATAAACGTTACAAAATCATTTCTTCCACCTTTTGAGGAGTATACCAAGCTTTTGGAGAAGATTTGGGAAACCAGGCATGTGACCAATCATGGCCCTTATGCAACAGGCTTAGAGAAGAAGCTTGAAGAACGTTTAGGCATAGAGTATCTATTATTTTTAAGCAATGGAACCGTTGCACTACAGATAGCCATTAAAGCGCTGGATTTGCAGGGGGAAGTGATAACTACACCTTTTTCATACGTAGCAACTACTTCTTCTTTAGTATGGGAGCATTGCAAGCCTGTTTTTGTGGACATTGACCCACAAAACTTGTGCCTAAATCCAGATTTGATAGAAGCCGCGATAACGGAAAAAACAACGGGAATTGTGGCTACCCATGTTTATGGGCATGCCTGTGATGTAGAGAGAATAGATGCTATAGCTAAAAAGCACAACCTGAAAGTGATATACGATGCTGCCCATGCCTTTGGCATTAAAGTGGATGGCAAGAGTGTGTTACAATATGGTGATGTATCTACCTTGAGTTTTCATGCTACAAAGCTTTTCCATACTGGTGAAGGTGGGGCAGTAGCTACTAATAATGAAGAAATAGCGCATAAATTAAAGTATATGCGCAACTTTGGGCACAATGGTGAAGAAGCCTTTTGGGGATTAGGTGTTAATGGCAAGGGCTCGGAGTTACATGCTGCGATGGGTATGTGTGTTTTCCCATATCTGGATGAAATAATTGAAAGTAGAAAACTAGTATCAAGTTGGTATGATAAGAACTTGGCAGGGTTGGCGGTTACAAGGCCAGCAAAGCATCCACAGCAGGAATATAACTACGCATATTACCCTATTCTATTTGAAAATGAGGAGACTTTGCTGAGAGTGAAAAAGGCCATGAATGAGCAGGGTATCAACCCTCGCAGATACTTTTACCCACCACTTTCACAATTGAGCTATGTGGATAAGTATGACGTGCCAGTATGCGAAGATGTATCACCTCGGGTACTTTGCCTGCCACTTTATCACGATTTGGAAGAAGAAAATGTGGCAAAAATTTGTGATATTGTCCGTTCTAATCTCTAGCTAAAACGGATGCCAAAACCAGTCCTCATAATATCAGATAACCCGCATTTGGTTGCTGCCCTGATGCAAATTATTGATGACCAGGGTTTGGCTGACCAATACACCATTGATTTCGCTTGTAGCCCGCTATCTGGGCATTTACTTATAAGTGAGCATAATGGTGAAGTGCTTCAACCTTTAGATATTAAGAAGGAGTATGCAACTGTTGCAGAAAAGTATGGCCTTGTGATATCGCTTCATTGCAAGCAATTGTTTCCTGGGGATATGGTGAGTAAAGTGAGATGTGTGAATGTGCACCCAGGTTATAATCCACACAACAGGGGATGGTTTCCTCAAGTGTTTTCAATCATTAATGGCTTACCTCTTGGAGCTACTATACATGAGATAGATGAGCAACTGGACCATGGTTCAATTATAGTGCAGAAAAAGATAAAAGTAGAACAATGGGATACTTCTTATACGGCCTACAATAAGGTGGTTGCATTAGAGATAGAAATGCTCAGGGAGAATTTTAAGAAGATATTGGATGGGGATTATATCACTTATAAGCCCGAGAAAGAAGGGAATGTGAACCTTAAAAAGGATTTCAATGCCTTGTGTGAAATTGATTTAAATGAAAAGGCTACCTATGGAGAGTTGATTAACCGTTTGAGGGCATTATCACACAACGGTTATGAGAATACCTATTTTATTGATTCTGCGACAGGAAAGAAAGTATACATCAAATTTGATTTAGAGGTAAAAGAATGAGTAATCAACCTTTGGTGAGCGTTGCCCTGATAACCTACAAGCAGGAGGAATACATTGCCGAATGTATTGAAAGTGCTGTTGCCCAAAAAGTTGATTTCCCAATAGAGATAGTGGTTGGAGATGATTGTTCTCCAGATGGGACAGGAGCAATCTTGGAAGAATATGCACAGAAGTACCCTGAAATTATCAAGTATAAGCGGCGTGAGAAAAACCTGGGCATGCACAAAAACTGGGAATATACCATCAAAGATTGTACGGGAAAATACATTGCTCTTTTAGAAGGTGATGACTATTGGATTGAGGAAGATAAATTGGCGAAACAGGTAAAGCTTATGGAAGCCAACCCTGATGCTGCAATGATATTTACCAATGCTGAAGTACTGAATCAGACATCAATGGTTGCTGATGATACTTATGTGATGCGCAGTTTTGATGAAAGGCAGGAGTTTAGTTTTGATGAACTGCTCAAATCAAATCCCGCGCCCACATGCACGGTCCTTTTTCGCAATGGGTTGTTTGAAAAGTTTCCTGAAGAGTACTATCAAAGCCCTTATGCTGACTGGATGTTTAATTTGCTAAATGCCGAGCATGGTAGAATACTCTATATGAAAGATGTGACTTCAGTGTATCGTTATCATCCAGGTGGTGTATTT
>JANQJC010000139.1 GCA_028281825.1 Flavobacteriales bacterium | reverse complement strand
CAGCCCTTTGACTGATACATTGTATTTGTATAGTGATTCTCTAAGCAATCTTATGTACAAAATGGAGACGTTGACCACTAATCATTCCGATTCTTTGGGTATCGGCGATTATTATTGGAGGGTGCGCTCAACAGACAAAGCTGGCAATGTTGGTGCATATAGTGAATTAAGGAAATTTATTGTTGAGTAGTGAAGAATAAGAAGGTAATTTATTTCTTGCTTCCCGTGGTTGTTTTATTGTGGGGAACTATCTTCTATAAGATATATCAATCTACTAATAATGATAATCAAGCAATTATTCAAATGCCGTCACAGGTAACACAGAATGATAGCTATAAGTTAGATACTTTTTTTCTTCTCAACAACTATCAAGATCCTTTTTTAAAGGATATAAAAGTGGCAAGCCAACCCAACAAAAAAAAAGAAACCGCTAAAAAAGTTGAAAAACCCAAGCAAGATGCGAAACCAATCAAATGGCCAAACATAACCTACGGGGGGATTGTAGTAAACAAAAATTCAAAGCAGGAATTGGTAATGGTAATGATAAATGGCACGAGCCACCTGATGAAAAATAAAGAGATGCAGTCAAATATTCAACTCCTTGAAGTTACGCCAGATTCTATCCTGGTATCTTATGGAGAAGAGAAAAAATATATAAAGAAATAAGTTATGCAGAAGCTTGTATGCTATATGATATTACTGATGATTCCTGCAATTGCAATGGGTCAGAATAATATCACCGAGAAAAAAACCAACAATATGGTCATCAATCTCGCTACGGAGACCATCAACTTTGAGACTTTAAGGTATACTTCAGATTTTACTGCAAAAAAAGAGAAGATTTATTTATGGTACAAGTCTGGTAAAATAATGGAGACAGAAGGTGGATATGAAGGCAAGTTGTTGAATGGAAAATACACTGTTTTTTATCAAAATAAAGCATTGAAAGAGAAAGGACAGGTAAAGAAAGGTTTAAGGTGTGGCGAATGGAGAAGTTGGTATGCTGACGGTGAACTGAAAGAGGTGGTGAATTGGAAAAGAGGGCAAAAACACGGGCTGTTTCAATCGTATGATGAGTCAGGTGATTTAATTGTTCAAAGCAGATACAAGAGAGGAAAGCTACACGGTAAATCGATAATAGGAGTAAAAGGAAATGCGAATGTAAGAATGTACAAAAATGGAATTGAGGTTGTAGAAGGCACGAAGGAGAAAAAACCGAAAAAGGAAAAAAAGAAGTAAATGCTCAAAGCTGGAGCTCTTATATATGCTGTGATTATTTCCTTCATTTTTGTGCTTATAAGCGGCTCTATTATCCTGTTGAAATATCAATCCCTTATATATCAGGAGGTATTGGAACGAGAAGGAAACTTGATGCTTAATGCAAACTCCGGAGTGAATTTATTACTCGCGAACTGGAAGGAATTTGAGGAGAATACACCTATTACTTCTGATTTATTTGAAAATGGTACAGATAGTGTCACCTTAAAAACAAGACAATGGGGGCTGTTCCGTTTGATGGTCTCCGAGGCAAAGCACAGGGGAAGCAAGTTTGCGAAAGTATGTTTATCTGCATGCAGGCCTGATACTTCTTTAGCGTTATATCTGGCCAATAAAGACGATGCCTTATCAGTTTCTGGAAAAACAGTTATTAAAGGAGATTGCTATCTTCCAAAAGCTGGAGTGAAACGAGCCTACATTGAGGGACAAACTTTTCAGGGAGATAAAATGATAAATGGCTCCATAGAAGTAGCTGGAAAGAAGTTGCCTACCATTGACAAGCATTTGATTGATGAGAATTTGAAGCTATTGAACGGTTTCTTTACTATAAATGACAGCGTGATAAGCTTAGGTATGATAACCAGCGATAGTATCCATAACTCCTTTTTAAAGAAAACACTTGTAATCACCAGTGAAGTGCCAATCATGATAAGCGGGTTAAGTATCAGTGGTAATGTGATAATTTGGTCAAAAGAAGAAATAGTTGTAGAACGCAATTCTGCCTTAACGGATGTGCTTATTTGCGGACCTGAGGTAACGATTGAAAGTGGTTTTGAAGGAAGTCTACATATAGTTTCAAGTCAGGAGATAAATATCGGTGAGGGTTGTATTTTAAATTACCCATCCTCAATTGCACTTTTGAGGGAGAAAGCTCAGGAAACAGAAAAAACTACTATAAAAATAAGCACAAAAACTAAGCTGAAAGGAGCTGTACTATTATATGAGGAACAAACCAATTTTCGCAACCCTTCATTAGTATCGATAGGTGAAGAAGTAGAAATAGAAGGACAGGTGTATACTAATGGCAATTTGGAGCATAGAGGAAAGGTGCAGGGCAATGTATATTGCAATGAGTTTTTTCTCAAGACCCTGTCATCTACATATGGGAATCATTTGTTGAATGCTGAGATAAACATAAGTGAGCTTTCAAAACTGTATGGAGGTCTAAGGGTGAAAGATGAGCAAGCACCAGAGTATATAGTAGCTAAATGGGTAAATTGAAACATAGATTAAAAGCATCCACGCTGATGGAAGCGATTGTTGGGCTGGTAATCATCATTACCGGGTTTGCTATTACTTCAGTCATATTCCTGAACGTAATAACTTCAAGAAACTCAAAGGCAAAACTGGAAACACAATTACTTCTCAAAGAACAAGCACTTGATACAAAGGCCAGCAGACAATATATTGATGAAAGCATTAAAGTAAAAGACATCATAATTGAGAAGAGTTTTACGCAGTATGATAATAACCCTCAATTGCTTGTATTTGAATTAAAGGTTATCAACTCAAACAAGAAAGTTATTGGGAACAGGAAAGAACTTATCTTGTCTTATCAATGAAAAAGTTAAAAGCATTTACCATTCTTGAGCTAATTGTGGCTATGACAATCAGTAGCTTACTTATTGGCACCTGTTTTTTTGCTTACCAGATTATCATTGCTCAGTTTAGCAACTATAAAGCCAACACTCAGCGCATACAAGAAGTGGCACTTTGTAATTATGTGCTAACAAAAGATATTGACCATGCAAACACTATTGTTCAGCCTGAACAGGGAGTTCTTTTGTTGAATAATAATAGTGAAAAGCTAACATATATATTTGAAAGGGATTATATCCTAAGAACCAATAGGGCTGGAACAGATACTTTTCGGCTAGCGGTTGAAGAAATGGAGACTAAGAAAATAAAGCTGATAAATGAGTTGGGAATACAGGAGATGGTAACTAACATAGAGATTAGGCTCTCACCAAAGCAAGTAAATGAAAACTTTCACTTTAGGAAAGAGTATTCACCACACATACTGATAAACGCGGAGGAATACATTGGCAATTAAAATTGACAAGCTGGAGAAGGCTGCCAAAGCCGAAGAGAAGAAAGGCCCCTCACCTGTAATGGAGTTCCTTAACAGGGATATTAAGCTCTTTGGGAGCAACTTTGGAGATAAGAAAAAAGAGAAATTCTACTCGGAGTTGCAAACACTTTTAAATGCTGGAGTGGACATCAAATCGGTACTGGAAATAATAGAGCAATCACAGGCAAAGGCAGAAGACAGGGAGCTAATAGAAAACATCCGTGAGTCACTTGTAAAAGGCAGCTTACTGAATGAAGCCCTTAAGGAAACAGGAAAGTTTACTGACTATGAGATTAATAGCATAAAAATAGGTGAAGAGAGCGGCAAACTGAGTGAAGTTCTATATAGTTTGCAGACCTATTTTGAAAGGCAGATTGAGCAAAAACGTCTGGTAATAAATGCCATTTCATACCCTACAATTGTGTTGTTTACATCATTTGGAGCGGTGTTTTTCTTGATGCGTTTTGTAGTGCCCATGTTCAAAGACCTATTCAAACGCTTCAATACCGACTTACCAACTGTTACCCAATGGGTTTTGGGAGTATCAGAGTTTTTTACTAATTACTTTTGGATAGTCTTATTAGTAATAGTAGCAAGCACTATAACGCTAATAAGCCAGAGGAAAAAAGAGTGGTACCTGAAACTCACATCTACCATACTATTGCGAGTGCCTTTTTTTGGGGAATTGGTGAGGAAGATACATTTGGCTAAGTTTTGCCAATCGCTGGGGCTTTTGATATCAGCTAAAACACCAATGGTGCGTAGTCTCAGCCTCACCAAGGGCATGGTAGACTTTTATCCTATTGCTTCAGCTATTGATGAAATAGAGGCGGAAGTAACAAGAGGCATACCGCTTAGCCAGTGCCTGGCGAAATACCCGGTGTTTGATAAAAAAATGCTGGCGCTAGTGAAAGTGGGCGAAGAAGCCAACCAACTAGACAAAATGTTTGACAAGCTCTACAAGCAATACAGCGATGAAGCCAAATACCAACTTAACCTTATTGGTACCATTGTGGAGCCAGTAATGATAGTATTTTTAGGCGGGATAGTAGCCATAATACTGGTGGCTATGTATTTGCCATTGTTTAAGTTGAGCAGCGGGATTTACCCCCAATAAATTACTAATTATAATAACAACCTACCTTAAAAAACCACCCCTAAAAACAAACGATGTTATTCGCAACCCAAGATTTTCTGTGAGTCCCTCGATGGTCTCGACAAGACTTTGTTTACTTTGTAAATAAAATGTAAAGTGCATTCAATTTATAACACAATAAACATCAACCATCACTATCTTGAGACATTACCGTTTTCAGCTCTTTATATTTTGTTTTTATGCCCATCAACTAATCTGATACATTACCCAATTTATCAAAAATATATTCAGGTGTCTCTTTTTGGAAATCTATTTTTATTTCCTTTATAAATTTTTTATTGGTTAGACTTGCTGTTTTAGGAGAAAGTAAAACTAAAGAGTTTTTATCCTCTATATTGCTTAATAGAAGTGTTAATTGTTTGTTCGTTCGGGGGAAACCCAAAACCAAATATCCTTCCAATTTTTTTTGAAATGTATTTAAAAGCACTTTAACTATTTCGTTATCTGGAACGGTCATTCCGTTCTCTACATACATCATAGGCTTTTGAGACTTTTTTATTAAATGAGAAATGTAGATAGGTTTAAAGCTTAACTTTTTAGCCACCCTTTCCATTTTCTCTCTGATAGATGGTGATTCTGGATGATTTACCAATACAATTTTCATAATTTTTTTCTTACTAGTTACCTGTTGGGCTAAAGGAAACGCTTATTATTTCATCAGTAGCTTCTGTTACGGTTGCTGTTCCAAAACCGCTAGCTTTAGCTGCGCTACCAGTTGGTGTGGCTAAGGCTGCCTCAGATGGCGACATTCCAGCCGCAATGTTTTGCTGATACATTGTATAATTAGTTGAGGGAGCACCATTATAATTTGCTTTCCAAGTACCTTGTATTTCAACGGGCTTAAATGTTGAAACACTTTTCTCAACAATGGAAGTTAAAGCTCCTTGTTTTTGTAAGTTTGCAGGTATTGTAATCTCTAACTCTAAGATAGCATTATAGCTATTAGTAACAGTGCCAACATTTTGACCATTTACATAGACAAACCTGAAGTCATCCGCACCTTCTATTACTTGTCTTAGTACTACATTTTCCGTAGTTATAGTTTGCTTTGCTACAGTAGCGGTTGAGGACATTGTTCCACCATAAAAAGCAGGATTTCCAACTCCCCACTGTCCGAAATCTACTCTGGCACGCCTACTACCTTGTGCAGCATAACCTTGCCATTCTGTAAACGAATGTCCACCTTCTTTTGCTTGGTCAGGACCTACTAGCTGACTTTCGCCAAACCTAACCAATGTATTACTAAAACCCTGCTTGACAACTTCATTGTACTCATTTGTATAGTTAGACTTAGAATTTAAGCCTGGATCGCGATGGTTTAAATCCCAAGAACTTTCTATACCCTCTAGTTCATTCGCATGGATAGGCTGGTTTGAGGAAAAATGATATGGGGAGTACTCTGGGTATTCTAGTGCTAGTGGGTCTATTGATAAGAACCTTCCTAGCCTCGGGTCGTGTATTCTATACTTAAATGCAATGCTATTCCCACTCCCTTTCACCTCATCATCTTTCTCCTGTCCCTGGAAGCCGTACCTATAATTGCCATCATTGTGCTGGCGGCCCGGCATCACCATACCAAAGGGGTAGTAGTCGCTTATGGTCAGCACATCGGGCTCATAAAAGTTTACACTAGTA
>JANQJC010000031.1 GCA_028281825.1 Flavobacteriales bacterium | reverse complement strand
AAGGCTACACGGGATAGTAATGACATAAATCAAAACTTCCCTGAATGATAAAGATACTTTTTTTTCAATTTATTTGGAATTGACAACAGTACCTTTTTTGTCTCGCAAATCGGGTTATTTCTTCATTCTGTTATGAGTGGAATGAAGCATAAATTGGGTAATTATTTACACAAATGAGTAATTACTCCCCATATTTTCAATAATCATCTTATTAGGATTAATGATTAAATACCTGATTATCAGTTAATTATGTGGAATTCCTTCAATTGGCACGGTTTCTTTAGGTAATGAAATATATGTTTAATCAAAAAACGAACGTTATGAAAATCACAAGAATAGCAATATACACAGCCATAGCTTCTATAGTCGCTTTATCGGCGTGTAAAAAAGACGACATTGAAAATAATTTGAATCAGTCTCAAAAGAGTGGTATTACAGTAAAGATGACAGATGCACCTGGTGACTATGCCATGCTTAACGTAGAAATTGAACGCGTGGAAGTATATTCAGAAACCTCAGGTTGGGTGAATATTAGTAACCAGTCTCAAATCATTAATGTTTTGGATTTGACCAATGGTAATTCAGTAACCTTGGGTAGCCAAACGGATATTGATGCTGGATTATATACTCAGGTTGCCCTTTACTTTGGTAATGAAAATGAATTGATGGTTCATGATGATGGTGAAACCACTTCATTTGACTTGAGCGGCCAGGGTGCTGTAACCATTGATATTAACCAGAATATTGATGCTAATACTCATGCTGATGTGCTGCTTGACTTTAATGTAGCTGAATCTATTCATGTTAATGGTAATGGATCAGGCAGTATTACTATTGACCCTACTATCTATTATGTAGAAGATAAAGAGACGGGTGTAAGTGGACATGTAGAAGGTGGCCTTTTTGCTGCTATCCATTTGAGTGACGGAGAGAACACTTTTAGCACATTTACTAATGCAAATGGGGATTTTATGCTACAAGGTGTCGCTGAAGGTAATTATACTTTAACTGTCAATGTTGATAGTGACGAGTCAAGCACCGGCTCAAGCAGTGGAATTAGCACAGGAGGAGTACTTGGTGTGGTAGCAGGCAATGATGGAATTAGCTTGGATGGCATAACCCAGGTTAGCGTAGATAATGTTACCATAGTGGATGGACAAATTACCCAACTTGGTACCATTGAGATTGAATAAGTCAGGCTTTATAGACAAATTTCAATCCACAAAAAAAGGGGGCTTTAAAGCCCCCTTTTTTAATTACCAATAAGGTTGTACTGTTTCATTTTATTGTACAGCGTCTTCCTATCTATATCCAGGCGATCAGCTGCCTTACTCTTGTTAAAAGAGGTTTCCTGAAGCACCAACATAATTGCATTTTTCTCCGCCTCCTCCACCACACTTTTCAGGTCCTTAATTGGCCCTGACACTGTACCTCCGTTTCCGTTAGGAGCTTTTGAAAAGGTACTCCCAAAAACTATTTCTTCGGGCACGCACTCCATTGTAATAGTATTGCCATTAGCCAACAGTACAGCTCTCTTTATGACATTCTTGAGTTCTCTTAGGTTTCCATGCCAAAAGTAGCTTCTCAACTTACCAAGTGTTATCTCATCAATCTTTTTTACCTCTTTGCCAAGTGCCTTATTGGCTCCATCCAAAAAGTAATCAATATACACATCAATATCATCAGGGCGGTTTCTCAATGGGTCTATTCTAATCATAAACTCATTCAGCCTATGATATATATCCTCTCTGAAATCTCCATTTTCAACCGCTTCTTGCAAATCTTCATTGGTAGCCACAATCAATCGCACATCAATATCAATATCCTTGGTGCCCCCTACTTTTCTCACTTTTCTTTCTTGAAGCACTCTCAGTAGCTTTACCTGGTTCTCATAAGATAAGTTGCCTATCTCATCCAAAAATAGGGTGCCGCCTTTCGCTATTTCAAACTGTCCGGTTTTCTCATTTACTGCTCCAGTAAATGCCCCCTTTACATGACCAAAAAGCTCACTACCAGCCAGTTCTTCAGCAAGTGAACCGCAGTCAATGGCAATAAAAGGTTTATCTTTTCTGTCGCTTTTTTCGTGAATTGAATTAGCCACATACTCTTTACCAGTTCCACTTTCACCTTGAATGATGACAGTCATATCAGTAGGTGCAACCAAGTCAATATTCTTTATCAGTTTTTTTGATTGAGGGCTTGGACCCCAAACATACTTTGTTGTTTCTTTTGATTTTGAAACTGAGTTCTTCTTGTTGCTTGTTTTAGTATTGAGTGCTTGCTTTACCAATAGCAAAACTTCTTGATGATGAATAGGTTTGGTAACATAATCAAGTGCCCCCATCTTCATACAGCGGATGGCAGTTTTCACGTCGGCATAGGCTGTTATAATAACCACCTGGGCCTCAGGCTGACGCTTTTTTATCTCCTTAAATAAATCTTCTCCTTCAATATCAGGTAGGCGATAATCACAAAAAACCAAATCGAACTGATAGTTTTCTAAAAGCTTAAGTGCGCTTCTGCCTGAATAGGCTTCCTCTGTTTCAAAGCCCTCTCTTTTGAGATAAGAGGATAACATGAAGCAGATATCTGTATTATCATCTACTACTAATATTTTAGGTTTTGCCATTGCTGTGTAATTATTTCCTGACCAATGTAGAGTTTTTTCCCCATTTAGGAATAAATAAAAAGGAACTAATTTAACATGATGCTGATTATCAGCGACTTAAAAAAAATGGCACGATAATACGTAATTAAAAGGTAAGTAGGTTGTATTACTAAGAAATATTTGTCATGAATACCCGCGAAAATAGTTTAAAAAAGCCTTTTAAAGTTGTAATCTTACTGACTTGTATTTCATTATTGTTTGGTGTTATATCAAATACCAGCGCAACAACGCCTACTGCTCAACTACTAACTGACATACGGAATTTAACAACTACTGATATAGAAGTGATGGGGTCAGGGCAAAGTGATATCCAGATAGGCTTGCCTGCACATTGCCAACAACTTACCCTCAACAATGACCTCGAACTCAATGGCAATTTGGCTCTAAGCCAATTGCAAGTTAATTACGGATATCATTATCCTTTGGAGCGTGATTGTGATGCCCTTATCAACGCTTGCAGCCTTAACCCCATCACTTTATGTATTGGGTTCAGTAGTAATCACAAGCAGAGAAGTTTAGCATGTAAAATTGGTAATATCAAAAAACAAATAATATTAACAAAATTATTAAAGCAATGGGCTCGAAAATCAAATATGCGGAAATGCCCAAACATAGTGGGCTGATGGACAGGAAATTCAACATATTTATAGTTGAAGACTCAGATATTTATCGTGAGTTACTATCAAAATTTGTCAATGATATAGATAACGATAGCTTTTTCGAGGAAAACCAGCGATACAAGATTAAATCGTTTCGCAGTGGAGAAGATTGTGTTAATGCCTTGGATGAAAAACCGGATATAGTAGTGTTGGATTATTTCTTGAACGGATATACTAATGCTAAAAACGCCATGAATGGATTAGCCACTTTGAAGGAAATAAAAAAACGCTCACCTGAAACCTATGTAGTAGTAGTAAGTTCTCAGGGAGATTTTAGAATTACTTCAGAACTGTATCAATATGGTGTATCCGACTATATCTCAAAGGAGCCAGGTATACGCGAGCGACTACAATCATCTATTGCTAAACTCCTGCGCATTATTGAACAAAAAGAAAAGTAAGCGGAATCCCATCATCAAAATTGATATATTAGAAGTTTTAGTTGTATTCCGTTTGTAATAGCATGGCATTATATAAACAAACTGCTGATTCTGTTGAGATTAGTGAGGAGGGATATTTGCACATGAGCTTGAGTGGCGAGCTTGACATAAGCACCCTTAAGCCCATTTTATCACAAACTGATGAGCTTATAGGTAAGATGAAAAAGAAAAAGGTACCTATAAGGATGCATGTAGACGCAACTAAACTAGAGGTTATTAAGCTTGACTCAAGAAAACATGGTGCGCAATGGTTGAGAAAAAACCAATGTAGTCGTATTTCTGTTCATGGCTCAAATACTTTTATAAAATATTTCGTTAATATGCTCGTGAGAGTGGCAGGCAATGACATGAGATATTTCACCAGTGAGAAAGAAGCTAAAGAATGGTTGACTAAGACCGATTCATGAAAAAAGAAACTGACCAGTTAGAAAAGTACAAGCAAAAAGTGCAAAAAAAGCTTCAAAGCCTCGAGAAGTTTTTTTTAGCAGTTGCAGTTGGGGACTTTAACGTGAAGGTAAAAGTGCCTGAAAAGGAGGATGAGTTTACCGGGCTTTTTGTTGGTATCAAGCTAATGACTGATGTTATTAATGAGAAGATGGTTGAGTTGCAGGAAATTAATAAAGACCTGGAAGGCTTGGTACATTCACGTACCAAAGCCCTGCGAGAAGCACAAGTACTTTCTGGATTGGGAACCTGGGAACTGGATATTGCTTTGAATGAGGTTGTATTGAGTGATGAAGTAAATAAGATATACAAGAGAAAATTTAGCAAAACTGCTGATTTGAGAGAACTACTCAAACAAGTGCACCATGAGGATAGAATGTTAGTGGAAAGTACTATCCAAGCAACTATTGAAACGCGTAAACCCTTTGAGATTACTCACCGAATAATTACCTCTGATGGTAAAACCAGGCTGGTGAAAGGAAGGGGAAAGGCGATGCTGAAAAATGGAAAAGTGAGAAAGCTAATTGGCACAGTGCAGGATATTACCAAAGAAAAATTGGCCGAAGAAAAATTTAGGGGTTTATTGGAGTCGGCACCAGATGCCATGGTAATGGTAGATGGAAAGGGAAAGATAGTTTTGCTGAATGCTCAAACGGAAAAACTATTTGGCTATAAGAGAGAGGAGTTATTGGGTAAAAAAGTAGAAGTACTTATACCCAAGCGATTTGGTAAACACATTTCACACAGAACCAGCTATTTCACAACACCTGATGCAAGACCCATGGGGCGCGGCGGGGAGTTGTATGCCAAACATAAAAATGGTAACGAATTTCCTGTGGAGATTAGCCTTAGCCCACTTATAACTGATGATGGCATGATAGTTTCTGCTGCCATCAGAGATATTACTGAAAGGAAAAAGGCAGAAGAAGAGCTTATAAGGATTAAAGACGAACTGGAGATTCGGGTTGAAGAAAGAACGCAGGAACTTACTGCGTCCAATGAACTGCTAAAGAAAGAAATAGCTGAAAAGAATGAAGCAAAAGTGGAGATTGAAAGGCTAGCAGCTATCGTGCAGTCATCAGAAGATTCGATAATCAGCTTATCCCTTGATGGCACCATCACCAGTTGGAACCGAGGAGCCGAACGGATGTATGGGTATATGAAAGAAGAAGCCCTTAATAAGAATTTAAGCCTTGTGTATACTGATGAGAGAGAGGCTGAAATTAATGAATTGCTTAATAAAATTAAGAAGGGGCAAAGTATAGAACATTATGAGACTGAGCGATTAACAAAGGCAGGAGACATCATTTATGTTTCCATTTCGTACTCACCCATCTTGGACAACAACAATAAAGTAGTGGGTGTATCAGGCATTGCACGTAATATTACCCAAAGAAAGATGGCTGAGAAAGAACAGGATAGATTGATTAACCAGCTGGAGATAACTAACCGTGAACTGGAAAGCTTTGCTTATATCACTTCACATGATTTGAAAGCACCATTGAGGGCTATTGGCTCACTAGCTGACTGGATATATGCAGACTATATAGAGCAGCTTGATGATGCTGGTAAAGAAAACCTGCGGTTACTCAAAGGGCGTGTTGCTAGGATGCATGACCTTATCAACGGTATATTATTATACTCAAGGATAGGTAGGGCGAAGGATAAAAGAGAGTTAATTAACGTTCAGGAGAATGTGAATGAGGTACTCAGAATGTTGGAAGTACCTGATAACATCAAAGTAATAATTGAGAATGAACTGCCATCATTATTTCTTTATAAAGCCCATGTGATACAGTTGTTTGAGAACCTGCTTAGTAATGCAATCAAATTCAGTGACAAGAAAGAGGGAGTAATTAAAATAGGGGCAATAAACCTGCCCAGCTTTTGGAAGTTTTATGTGAGTGATAATGGTATGGGGATAAACCCCAAGTATCACGATAAGATATTTGAGATATTCCAAACGCTCCGCCGCAGAGATGAAGTGGAAAGCACGGGAATAGGTTTATCAATAGTGAAAAAGATAGTAGAAACTGCTGGAGGGCATATTTGGGTTGAATCAGAGGAAGGGGAAGGCACTATCTTCTACTTTACTTTACCTAAAAATGTATGAGCCAAGATAGAAGTGACATATCTGATGATAATCAATTTAAGGGTGAAGTAGCCAAGGAAAAGTTGATAGCTGCTGAGGGCCACATTTCAGCAGTGCGCTTAATATTGGTTATAATCAACATATTGGTTTACCTGTTGTTCGTAACACCCGAAAACGCAACACCATGGTTGGCTTATCCCATGATGACTTTTTCTCTTGTGTATTCATTATACTATGTTTTTTACAGGCCTTATTTGAGGTATCCATCATTGCTTAATAGCTATTTTACCACCCTTACTGATGGTGCATTTATAGTAGGCTGGATAGTTGCCACAGGTATTTCTGAGTCGCCGTTTTATCTCTTATGGTGTTTATCAATAGTAGCTGTTTCTCAGCGATATAGCTTTTCTGAAACTATGCTTATTTCAGTAATCTTTGCTGCAACTGACCTTACACTTATTAATATTGACATTGATGCTCCTGTGCCGCGTGCAGAGCTTGCAGTTAGGGTTTTATATATACCCATTACAGGACTCTTAGGTGCGTATTTCAGCAGTGAAATTTCAGGACAAATAAGAGATAAGTTAAAGACGCAGGAATCTGAAACTAAAGCACGAAAAGCTGAGAAACAGGCCCGTGGATTACTTGATGACCTGAATGAGCAAATAGCAGAGAAAATAAAGGCTGAAAAAGAGCTATTAAAAATGCAAAAAACACTTGAAGATAAGGTGAGGGAGCGAACTGTTGACCTTGAAGAAGTAAACAAGGAATTGAAAAAAGAAATAACAGCCAAAGAAAAAATTGAGAATGAGCAGCAAAAAACACTTGAAAAACTGGAGGAGATAAATAAAGAGTTGGAGAGTTTTGCTTATGTCACTTCGCACGACCTTAAAGCTCCATTGCGGGGGATTTCCACTCTATCGGATTGGTTGTATAATGACTATGCGGATAAGCTGGGTGATGATGCAAAAGAAAAACTTGGCCTCATTAAGAAAAGGACACAAAGGATGAACGAATTGATTGAGGGTATTCTAGAATATTCAAAAGCAGGAAAAACAAAAGAAAATCCACGCAAAATAGATACGTTGCAATTAATTAACGAAGTACTTGGCCTATTAAACCCACCAGAGCATATTGCTATAAAAGTTAATGAAAACCTCCCTTTTGTATTTGCTAATCAAACACAAATGCTGCAAATATTTGAAAACCTGATTAGTAACTCTATAAAATATATGGACAAGGAAAAAGGAAAGATAGAAATAGGGTTTAATGAAGAAAATGACGGTGGTTATTTTTATGTGAAAGATAATGGCGTAGGTATTCCCATCAAAAACCAAGAAAAAATATTTGATATGTTTCAAACACTAGCCAGCCAAAAAAGCACGGAGAGTACGGGAATAGGATTGGCGGTAGCAAGAAAGCTTGTTAATGGCATGGGAGGGAAAATCTGGGTTGAATCAAAGCCTAAGGAGGGCAGTACATTTATGTTTAAATTACCAAAAACAATACTAGGACACCACAAACATATAAGAAACACGTGAACGTAAAAATGACAAATTATGCAACCCTTTTTATTCAATAATTAGTCAAGTAATTATACCTTTACTACTTGAATTTTTACAAAAATGCGCTCTAAAAAACCAATACTTTTAATTGAAGACGACTTAATAGATGTTATGACTGTAAATAGAGTTTTTGATGAACTTAACATCAAGAACGATATAATACACAAACAAAATGGTGAAGAAGCCATTAAGTATCTCCAGTCTAATAACCACGAAAGTCCCTGCATTATTTTACTCGACCTCAATATGCCTGTAATGAATGGCATAGAGTTTTTAGAAGAGGCCAAGAATGACGATGAACTAAAAAAGATACCAGTGATTGTGCTCACTACCTCAAATGATGAACGCGATGTAGCTGAGAGCTATGAGCTTGGAGCCGCGGGCTATATGATTAAAACAGCGGAATATAGAGACTTTGTGTCAACGATTAAGGAGATAGAATCGTATTGGACATTATCAGAACTACCTGATTAAGGAACTTGATTGTCACTAACTAATAGCCCTTATGCAGACCAAAAGACCCTTTATTCTCATTGAGGATGATGAAGTAGATATCTTATCTGTAATGAGGGCTTTTAAGGAGCTTAACATTCCTAATAAGATTGAAGTAGTTAAGAACGGACAGGAAGCCCTTGAGTACTTAGAAAATGTAAAAACAATAAAACCCTCCCTTATATTACTTGACCTGAATATGCCAAAAATGAACGGCATTGAATTTTTAAAGCAAATCAAGGCCAACGATAAACTAAAATCAATACCAATAGTTGTATTAACAACTTCTTCAAACAACGTTGATATCAACAAAAGTTTTGAGAATAGTGTTGCTGGATATATAGTAAAGCCGATGGATTTCACTAGTTTTAAAGAGGTGATTCGCAAAGTGTATGATTATTGGCAAACCTGTGAATTACCTGACTAACTAATAACCACAAAGGAAGGACCAGTGGGGGACACAAATACAAATAGAGAGATTACCATCTTACTAGTAGAAGATGACCAGATAGACCAGATGGCCTTTGAGCGCTTTATTAGGCAACACAACCTGCCTTACAAATATATGATTGCCAATTCAGTAGAAGAGGCCGAAAAAGCGATTAAAAAAGGTGGTTTTGATATTGCTTTGGTAGACTTTTTATTAGGTGATGGAACGGGGCTAGAGGTAGTAAGAAAAATAACCCGTGTGCCCGTGATATTTGCCACAGGCCAGGGAGACCAAAAAATTGCGGTAGATGCAATGAAAGCTGGTGTGTATGACTACCTGGTGAAAGATAATAATCGCAATTACCTGGAGCAACTTCCGATAACTATTGAAAATGCTATCAGCCATAAGTTGGCCAATGAAAAGCTCCGCGAGATGGAGCGGGAAGTTGAGAAATTACTATGGGTGGTGAGCAAGACAGAAAACTCAATGGTGATAGCCAATAAGGATGGGAAGATTGAATGGGTCAATGAAGGATTTGAGAGATTAACGGGGTTTAATCAACAGGAAGTAGTTGAAACCTACGGTGATATGCTTCTAAGAAACAATCTTTCGGGCCTCAACCCGCGTTCACCCCACTACAAAACCTTGATTAGCAAAAAGAAAAGTGTTAGCTATGAATCAAAAAACTACACCAAAGAGGGAAAGGAATTTTGGGTGCTAACTACTATTACACCAATCCTAAACCAAGATGGTGAAATTCAAAAAATAATAGCGATAGATGCGGATATAACCGAACGAAAAGAAGTTGAATTTGAACTAATAAAAGCCAAACACAAAGCTGAAAAGTTGGCTCACACCAAAGAGGAATTCATGGCTAATATGAGCCATGAAATCAGAACACCAATAAATGCCATTATAGGTATGGCAGAATTGCTTGGAGAAACAAAACTTGAGCAAAAGCAAAAAGACTACCTACAATCCATGAAATTTGCGTCTGAAAATTTGCTTAACCTCATTAATGATGTGCTTGACCTGGCAAAAATAGAAGCGGGGAGAATGAAATTTGAAAGTGTTGAGTTTGACATCAGACAATTGCTCGCGAGCATATCAGGCATGCTGCAGTTTAGGATAAATGAAAAAAACCTAGAGCTGAAACTTGAGGTGGATGACAAGGTTCCTGAATTGGTAAAAAGTGATCCCACCAGGCTTAATCAAATATTGATAAATTTATTAGGTAATGCCATTAAGTTTACTGATAAGGGCCATATCGGATTAGACGTCAATGTGCTATCAAAGAAAGGAGATACCGTACAACTACAATTTGATGTTTCAGATACAGGTATTGGTATATCCAAAGCAAAACATCATTCCATTTTTGAATCATTCACACAAGGTGAAAGCGAAACTACCCGCCGCTATGGAGGAACGGGGCTTGGGCTAAGCATCGTAAAAAAATTGGTGAGGTTTCAAGGGGGGGAAATAATGCTGGAAAGTGAAGTGGGCAAAGGCTCTACTTTCTCAGTGCAATTAGACTATGAGGTGTGCAAGCCCACCAAAACCACAAAGAATAGTAAAGACAAGCCCAACAAAAATGATGCTGACCTAAAAGGTGTGAAAGTGTTAATTGTGGAAGATAATGAGCTTAACCAGGTTTTGGCTATTGAGTTTTTGAAAAAAGCACTGGCACATTCTGAAGTAGCAAAAAATGGCAAAGAAGCCGTAGAAATGGTCAAGAATAGAAAGTATGATATCGTACTGATGGATATACAAATGCCAGAGATGGATGGTTACCAAGCTTCAAGAAAAATAAGGCAAGAAGGTAATTCCGTACCGATTATAGCTATGACAGCACATGCATTTCAAGGTGAGCGCGAGAAATGCTTAGATGCAGGAATGGATGATTATTTGACCAAGCCTATCAGGTTTGAAAAAATGGTGGAGATAATGACCAAAGCTTTGAAAAAACACAGCGAAAAATGAACATAGACCTAAATAAAATAAAGGAGTATACCGGAGCTGATGACAGCTTCACTTATATGCTCTTTGATAAATTTCTTGGGCACCTGGATCAGGATATTGAGGAATTACAACAAGAAACCGAGGACAAGAATTGGCCAGCTGTGAAAGGCAAGGCCCACTCCATGCTTTCTTCGGCAAGGATATTTTTCCTTACCGATATTATTATGCTATCCAAAGAGATTGAAGTTAATTGCGAAAATGGTGAAGTGGAGCAAGTGCCCAAACAAGTAGCCAAGTTAGTAAACCTGTATAAGGAAGTTGAAAATGATATGCGCAATTTGCGAAAGACCAATTAATTCATCCAAATACCCTAAAGTAGGTATGTGCTACTATTCAAAATGCTCCATAAAAGTATTACTTGCCCATTGTGGTTTAAGCATTCTTGCCTACTTACTTAGAATTAGTTAGAATAATATTGAGCGACTTGGTGAACAAGCGCTCTATTTTAATTGTTGATGCACAACACATCACCCTCATGGGTCTTGCGTAAATACTGGCTACTGGTTATGATACTTATCAATCTGAAAACCGCGAAGATGCATTTGATATTATGTGTGAAATAAAGCCATAAGCAATCTTAATAGATTACAACACGTTAGAGGGTTTTTCATTTGAAGATGTTAGGACGATTATGAAGTTGACTGAAAGGCTGAATGCCAAATCAACTTCTGGCTTGGTGTTATATGCGGTAAAAGTGAGATTTATTCAACTTGAGTAGTTGCTAATTGCCAAATTTATAATAAAGGTGTAAGCTAAAGAACCTATGTGTGCCCCAGAACATTTCTCGTCTTTCTTTAATACTGGGGTCATTATCAACCGTGGTCTTGAACTTTCTGGTACCATAAAACAGGCTAAGTTCAGTACCAAGGGATAACTTATTATTTATATCATAACCAAGACTGAATGCAGGCCCTACGCCAATACCATAGATTTTGGAGTTCCATTCAAGTCCTGATTGACTTGAATAGTAGTTAATAAGGTCGGCTCCGATATTAAAGTTGAGCCTTTTCCTGATTACTGGCCATTCCATTCCTATTGCAACAAGCATTTCTGAGTCTTTAGAACGAGGACTTCTGACAATATAATTCCCATTAAGGGAAGCTCTTAAAAAGCTCTTTTTTAGCCCATGTTTGTACGCTATTGAATATGCCCAAGGGATTTCAAAACTCTCTCGTAAATCAGCGGTATTAAACCTAAAATGAGCAGGCAAATAATTAAGTCCTATGCCTAGCATTCTGGTTTCGCTAATAGCATGATAGTCCTTCTCTTGAGCTAAAAGGCCTGAATTATTACCTAAGAAAAATGCAAAAAACACAGAAAGTGTAATACCAATAGTCTTTAAATCTTTCATGATACTTTGTTGTCGATACAAGCAATGTTAACATTTATAAATTTAGTAATTTCTCTCCACACTAGCTTTTGACATTATTTAAGATATTAACAATACATAGGTTGCAAACCACAATAGAATTACTACCTCTACCATTATAGTGGCGTATCACTACCATGATGATGGTAAAATCAATGTGACTACTTCGCGAGATTGCGTGGTGCTAATGCCCCTCCTGCTTTTGGGATGCCTTAATTATTAGTAAGAAGAATTAGAAGCCATAAATCTTTAAAGGATTTTCTGAAATACACATAGATTGACGAAGAAGACGCTACGGATAATGATGTCGAAGTACTGGAATGGTTAATACATTACCTGATACTCTATGCCAGATATAAGTTAACCCCTGTAGATTTTTTGAATTACTTTGTTGTTAAGCTGTCGTTATCAGCAATGATGGAGATATAATCATGGCATATTGAACCCAAAGGCAGTTGGCAAAAGAAATTAAGGTTGATGCAACTACTATATTAGAGTTTGAGCATGAGAGAAGGACACCATCAAAGAAAACCTTCCAAAAGGTTTTGCCTTTTATTGAACTAGTTTTTTAGTAAGAAATAATGAGAAGGCCAACTTCATTACTATTCAAATAAAGTTTACTTAGTGATTTGATAATAATAATTTAAACTATAAAATCCCTCATTAAAGCCGTATTCGGCGGAAATTTGCACAAAATATTAGGAAAATGAAAAGAACTGTACTAGTTACTATTTTAGCAATTTCAGCTTCACTTGCAGGAGCGCAGACTATAGGGGATTTTACTTGTGTTGACCCTAGCAATCAAGATGATAATTTACACATTCCTTCTACTCACTCTTTCCAGTTAGTGAGTCAATCTGGCGACCAATTGATGGACGGCAGTGAAATGGGGCCAGGAAACGACTTTACAGGATTTGTGCCATTAGGAGGCGGAAGCACTGGAAGTAGCACTGAGGGACACCTTTGTGTCAACTCTGAATGGTTGCCAGGTGGTGTTTCCATTTTTCATATGGAATATAACGCCAACACTAAACTTTGGGATATTTTGTCTTCTGGCAATGTTGATTTTTCAATGTTTGAGAGTAGCTTGCCTTTCCCTCTTCCAAACGTAGGTAATAAGACTCCCGGAACATTAATCAATTGTTCAGGCGGCATCACGCCATGGGGAACAGTAGTTACTTGCGAAGAAAATGACCAAGAGATACCTGATGTTTTTGGTGCAGATATATATGGATATCAGCCTCTAGGTTGGAATATTGAAATTGACCCGGTTACTAAGTCAGTAGTTGACTATGGAAATGATGGTAATAAGGACAAAGCTTGGGCAATGGGTCGTATGAAGCATGAAAATGTCTGCTTTACTTCTGATAGCGCTATATCTTACTACGGTGATGATAACTCTTCCACAGGCTTCCTTTTCAAATTTGTAATGGACCAAAAGGCTGACTTATCTAGTGGAGATTTATACGTTTATAAACTAAATCAAACACTAGATGGCGGTGACTGGATACAACTTGGCAATACAACGGTTGCTGAAAGAAACAGCACTGTTGACCAGGCGACCAACGTTGATGCAACTGTATTTGATAGGGTGGAAGATGTAGAGATTGGCCCAGATGATAAAGTATACTTTGCAGCTACGGGCGCAGATAGGATTTATCGCGTTAATCAGGATGGAACTGATTTTGAAATTTATGTGGACAATACCATTTACCCAATCTTAGATACTGATACTTCAATGGTGTTCGACTCACCTGACAACCTGTGCTTTGATGGTGATGGTAATTTATTTTGCATGCAAGATGGTGGTAATGGTTACCTGTGGGTAATCAGACCTGACCACTCTCCCACAAACCCTAAATTGGGAGTATTTGCCAACACACCTAAAGGTTGTGAATCAACAGGTATGACTTTTACTCCTGATTATAAATTTATGTTTGTTTCATTCCAGCATCCTGATAATTCAAACAGCAACTCTCAAGCCGATGCCGCGGATAAAAATGTATTATTCAATAGAGATGCTACTGTAATTATTGCGCGTAATGAGAACTTGGGAATAGTTGGTGTGGATGAAACCGATGGATTTAACGCATTTACTTTTGATCGCCTTTTCCCAAATCCCGTTGAAACTTCTTTTGTGCTGCGGGTAAAATCAAACATCTTTGGAAGCGCCATAATGGAAGTTTATGATGCTGCAGGCAAATTGGTTAAGAGCGCACAATACAATTTGCACTATGGTTTCAACGAACTACAGATGAACACTGCAACTATAGCGGCAGGTCAATACCTATTGAAACTGACTCATGAAAAAGGTGAAATGACTACAAAGTTTGAGAAGAAATAATATTACCCAATATGAGTGATTGAAAAGGCTACCTCTTAGGTGGCCTTTTTGTGATTAAAGGGGTTAAATAATTTGAGCTATATTAAGGGTATAATAATTTTTGATGAAAAAGATAATTGCTTCATTTTTTCTGCTACTGGCATCTCAATTAACTAACGCGCAGGTGGTTTATCCTCCGAATATATTTGCGGATACGGCTCATGCGCCTTTTACAGTGGGTGTTGCCTCAGGAGACCCTACTAGTGAGGGAGTGCTTATTTGGACCAGGATTGAACCGTCTACATCTAGCGATACTCTTGCTTTAAATTGGGAGTTATCTGCCGACCAATTTTTTTCTCAAGTTATACAAAGTGGCAGCGCCACAACAGATAGTTCAAAGGACTGGACGGCTACTATTGATGTTACGGGACTACAAGCAGGAATGACCTATTACTACCGATTTTTTGATAACTCCAACAACTACTCTGTGGTTGGTAGGACTAAAACAGCACCTTCAGGTAGCGTTGATAGACTGAAATTTGGTATTGCAAGTTGCAGCAGTATTTTTTCGGGTTATTTCAATGCCTACGCTCGCATGTCAGAGCGTAATGATTTAGACTTGATTATACATGTTGGGGATTATATCTATGATTTTGTAGACCCAGATGAAGAAGTAAGGGTAACTGACCCATGGCCTGTTGACCCATCCAATTTGGAAGAATACAGAGATAGACATTACTATTACCTCTTAGATCCTGATTTAAGAGCAGCACGTCAAATGCACCCATGGTCGGTTATGTGGGATAATCATGATGTAAGCAACGGTGGAAATCCGGAAGCTATTCAGGCTTTCTTAGAGTATGTTCCAACTAGGGTGCCCGACATTTCAAGGTCAGACAGGATATACAGAACACTCAACTACGGCGACTTGGTGGATGTAATTATGATGGATGTGCTCCTGTTTAGGAATATTGACACACTAAGTAATGGAGAAAACACCATTATGGATAACGAGCAGTTTGAATGGCTGGAGGGTAAGTTGGATAATTCTATGGCCAAATGGCGAATATTAGGCACCCAAAAACTGGCTGGAAAGTGGGAAATCCCATTACTACCCATAGGGCCTGTCACAGCAAATAGTTGGGATGGCTTTCCAGGTTCAAGAGTAAGACTGCTAAGCTTCTTAGAGCAGAATAATATCGATAATAACGTTTTTGTAAGTGGAGACTCACACGTATCAATTGGGTGCGACTTGCCCTATAATCCTGATAGTGCTTATGACGGTGAAACTGGTCAAGGCTCAATAGCAGTTGAGATGTTGCCAACAAGCATTAGTAGAGGTAATATAGATGAAATGGGTGTCGACCCAAACTTGATACCAACAGTCGTTCAGATAAGTATGCAGGTTAATCCTCACCACGTTTTTGAAGACTTGACCCAGCACGGTTATGGTATCTTGAATGTAAAACCGGATAGTGTAATAGCTGAGTATTGGTACTCAGAAATTTTGGATATTGAAACAACTCAAACCTTTGGTGGTGGTTTGGTTGTTAAAGATGGTGACAATTATTGGCAAAGGGAAATTCTTACTTCACCGCCTGACGATACAGATACTATTAACTCCCTTGTATTTCATAAGCCGATATCTTTCAAAGCCTCGCAAGTTTTTCCAAACCCCGGTAACGAGATTTTTAACATCCGATTGGTATCTCCTGATGCAAGAAAAGTGCACGGTCAAATTATACAATTGCCAAGCTATCAATTAGTCAGGGAGTTTAACTGGAATATAGATGCAGGAGAAAGGCAATTCCCATTTGAGTTGCCAGAAGCAGCAAAGGGTACTTATGCGCTCATCCTTCAATCGGATGACCTGAATATCAGCAGGCTTTTTATAAAACAATAAAAAAATGCCGGAATTCCGGCATTTTTTAAGAAAGAATTGTGTTTTATTAGGCTTCTGCTTTTTCCTCTTTTTCCTTCTTTTCCATGTATTTCTCAAGTAGGTCTGGTACCTTTTCGAAAGCGGCTTGTATACCACTTGATTTCCTTACCGGTAATATGGAAATTTCATCGCCCTTTGATACAAGGAAGGCGATAGGTTCAATGCCAATACCAGCGCCTGCTCCTCCCCCAGTGCCTTTTCCAGCTTTTGAATCTTCACCGGTTCCACCGCCGCCGCCAAAGCCCATGCCTATTCTTATTACTGGTACGCAAGTAAATTCTCCTAGCTTAATAGGTTCACCAACTACTGTTTCAGTTTTTGCTGCAGTCTTAAGCTCTTCAATTACCTTGTCGAGCATACTTTCAAAGTTTGTTTCCATTTTTTTGAGTTATTTAAAGTGTTAATAAATTCTAAAAGCAGTTTTTATTGCAATCCATGCTATTCTACCTACACGATTGTGCACAATCAACTTCAAAGTATTCTCATCTTGAAAATTAACTTGCCAATGTAGGTTATCTCCCGTACTGGCATTAACTAAAGCAAATACTGGAATGATTTTAGCATTCAATACATAATCACCAGTATCAAGTCTCCAACTAAATACATCTACTTTAAATGATTGGAGAAATTCCTTACCACTCACAATCGCAGCATTCCTAATTTTTCTCCAATTAGGTTTTGAGTGTTTCTTCTTTTTCTTTTTAGTTTCAACTTTAGGTTTTGTTTGACTACCTGAGGCAACAAATTCTTTTTTAAAAGGGATTATTCTAATAGTTACCCCCAAACCTTTGCCAGGCTGGAAAAAAGAAACTCGAACAATTGGGCTGGCTTCAATAAAGAATAGTTCCTTTTCTGTCTCAATATGAATAATAATTGAGATGAACATTACCCCGATTATTATCAGTGACAGAACGGAAAAGAATATAAGTAAAAACCAACCCATTTTTGCTTTTCAGCAAAGCTAAATGGATTGGCTTTTTATGGCACTGACTTACGTCAGTATATAGAATGACTTTTGTTTGTTACTCTTAATATTCTGTACTCTGTGGGTTCCAATTGCTCCAAGAGTCTGTCCAATCGGTTGTTCCAAATGCACCTCTGTAAGATACTGATTGGAAGTGTGAACTTTGGAGATTGGCATTGGAGAAATCGGCACCATTTAATACAGGTGAACCACTGTTTGGAACAAAGTTGGGGCTGCTCAAGTTGAAGGGGTCACCTAACATCAACTCACTATTTTCAGTCAAGGTGGTATTGGAGTGAGCAGAAGCATTCCACCAGGCATCAATATCAAACGTGCTGAAAAGGTCAATTTCCAGTGGGTCTGGACAACCTGCAATAATGCTATTTCTTACTTGTAGTTCATCATTGGTGGCATTGTCTTGAGCAAAAACACCTTTCACATACACACCTTCAGGGTAACCGGCTATAATTGAGTTGAATATTCTTATCCTGGTATTGCTCCTCAGGTGTAAACCACTTTCAAATTGAAAGTCAGCTTGAGATTGCAATGTAGGCAATGGACCAAACAAGCTAACGTTAGAGAAAACAGGCTTTGTATATGGTTGAATATCCTGTCCGGCGGCATCGTTGTCACTTTCAAAACCATTAGAACCTGATACATCTGCTTCATTCGGATCTCTCAAACCAACAGCAAATTGAACTTTACCTTGAAAACCATTGTCGGTATCAAAATCATCGTCCTTACCCCTAAAAGCGATTAGGTGGCTACAATTAACAGTACCACCAAACCACTCAAATGAGTCATCTCCCGAATAGGATACCTGAACATGGTCAATTGTTGTTTGATTGCCTAAAGCTGCCATTGTTAAACCGTTAATTTCTTGGTTCGGCTGGAATGCAATACCAGGATACTCTATTCTTACATATTGAAGCGTACCTGAGTTGTCATTTGGGTTGGTACCGCCAAAGTAAGCACCGGTGCCACCTTCAACTACACCTTCGCCACCTGGCAAATTAACAGGGGCTTTACCGCAAATGATAATACCACCCCAATCGCCATAATCGCGTTGGCCAGCAGGTTGGTCGGAAGTAAACACAATGGGCTGTGATGCGGTACCCACTGCCTCAATTTTTCCACCTCTTTCTACAATCAGTGACCCTTTAGTTGATTTCTCACCTTTAATCACGGTTCCGGCTTCAATGGTTACTGTTACACCGCTTTTTATGTAAACAAAACCACTTAGTTTGTAAGTATTTTTTGCTTCCCAATCTTGGCTTTCAGTGATGTCACCAGCAACTGTTATTTGTTGGCCTGGCTCTTCGTATTCGCAGGTACCATTATCCACCGTCGCATTAGGGTCAAAGTTTAAGGCATTTTGGTCGGTGCACCCTTCTACCTCTTTGTCTTTTTTACAAGAAGCTGCACCGGTAATCAAAGCCAGAGCTATTAGTATTGAGATAATTTTGTGATGTTTCATTACTATTCGATTTTATTGAGTTTTAAGTTTATACCAATTGTGAAATAAGAGCCTTGTTTATAGCTCATAATATCTTCGTCAATACCACCTATTTCGCCATCTTCATTAGAGTCTTGTATCAACCAAACTTTTGGGTTTAAGACGTTCTGAGCTCCAAATTTGAACTCTAATCGCTTTCCAACGCCTTTGCTCAAAGTGAAATCCAAAATATTTCTTGGCATTTCATAAATGTCAGGGTTGAACTCAGACCCAACGGCAAAAAGGCGCTTACCAACTATGTTGTATTGAATATTGGCTTGCAATTGTTTTTCACGATGTTCAAAGAATATTCCAGCATTGATGATGTATGGTGACTGGCCCATTAATGGCCTTTTGTCACTTTGCCCGGGAGCTGTCCCACCAAAATCAACCTGGCTATAGATGTATGATGTATTTAAAAGGAATCCAAGATGTTGAAGGAATCCATTTTCAAACCATGACGATAGTGATTTTCTTATTTCCAATTCTGCACCGACACTATAGGCAGATACTGCATTAGCAAACCTGAAGCTATTAGTCCCTGCACCACCCGCAGCTTCAAATACCGTCTCGATTGGATTGATAAATCTTTTATAGTAAGTCGCAATATGGATTACTTCACCTCTTGAAGGGTAAATTTCAAAACGTAAGTCTAGGTTATCAATCGATGGAGTAAGCAAGTCAGGATTTCCTGCAATTGTATTATTGAAGGTGAAGTCATAAAAGGTAAATGGGGCAAGCTCTCTAAACTCAGGTCGATTAATTGTCCTGTAATAGGCAGCTCTAAGTATATGCTTCTCTGTGAAATGGAATCCAATATTCAATGAAGGTAATATGGATAGAATGGGATTATTCACCTCAATAGCTTGTAGGTTATTCTGGCTACTCAATTGTTGAATGTTATACTCAATCCTGGCACCACCCGAAATGTTTAAATGACTAAAGAATCTATACGAGCTGCTCAAGTATGCGGCATAAAGTTGGTTGCTTGCCACATACTTATCACTAGTGTTGGTTCCTTCTGCCAGCTCAAAACCTTCCGTTGAGTTTACGTTCTCTGATTCAAACACTTCAGCTAAAGGCAGCAGTAATAAGCTTTGGTCAAAGGTTGAACTCATCGCCTTTTTGTAAGACATCCATCTGGCAGAGAAATCACGATTTTTGTTCTCGGCATATAAGCCAGCTTTCAATAAAGGCGGATGTTCTTTTTCGCTTTTGAACTTTTGCTCAAAATCAACTCTTCCAGTAATGGCATTTTCTTTCACGGTAGAGTAGAACCTACCTGCATCAAATACCTCTGCTCCCGGCGGAATTATCACCCTGAAAGGTTCATCAGTACCCAACTGTCTGCGATAGCGTACTTTTCTGAAATCAGGTTGATTGCCATTGGCTATTGAATAGGCTCCTGTCCAGTTAAGCTTGGTATTTTCGTTAAAATCATGCTGTCCGCATAGTTGCCCCATGTATATGGTGCGCGATTGATAGCGATAGGCATAATTTCTGTCCTCTCGGTTTTCAAACTGATGAGTTCCAGTCCTCAAGATGGTTTGGTCAACACCCAATTGATTGAAGAAATTCCTTAACTCAAACTTAGTTCTCGGATTTGGCATGAACGACCAGTTGTGCAGGGCTCCAATACGCACTTTATTCATATAATTAAGGTCACTATAATCGTAAATGACTTCGCTGGCTTGCAGTGTATCAATAAAGTTTTGATAGCTCATATTATTAGCCAGATAAGTCTGATTGGTATTTGAATAGCTGACTGAGGTCAGGTTACTGATAGTGACTTTGCCTGGTTTAAAGTTTCTATTCAGTGTGAAGCTAAACCTATGGTCGGGCGAAGCAGACTTTTCATAGGTTTCCCAAAGGTTATTCAACTTTTTGCCTTCTCTTTCTAATACTGATTTGCTTTGAATAGCATTCAGATTTTGGGCAAAATCACTGGGCAATGCACGCAATCCATCATCAAACCCTAATATATCTGTTCCACTTCTCTTGCTATGGTAAAAGGGCTTAAAGGTAGTTCCATCACGATAAGAAGCAGAATAACTAATTGAAGTTAGATTTTGGTCAGAAAAATTGCGGGTAAATATTTTTATTACACCTCCTGCAAACTCTCCTGGCAGTTCAGGTGCTCCCGTTTTGTATATCAAAATTCTATCCAGTGCACCACTTGATACTGCATCAAATGAGAAGGCTTTTTTCTCTGGTTCCGTACTTGGGGTCAGTATGTCATTCAGCATCACAGTGTTGTATCGTTCACTTAATCCCCTGATAAGTATAAACCTGCTATTCATGATGGTGACTCCTGGTATGCGTTTGACTACGTCAGAAGCATCACGGTCTTGTGATTGCTTGATTTGCTGAGCAGAAATGCCACTAACTATTTGTTGACTTTGCCTTATTTCAGCTGTTACAGCCGCTTTGGTTTCGGTCAATCTCCTAGCAGTTACATCCACACTTTCCATCACGTTACTGGCTTCACCAAGGGCTACATTGAGAGTAGTGGTTTGCCCTTGTGTTACTTTAATATTAAGAAGTGTGTCATTTACATATCCAACAAAACTGGTAATGATAGTGTAAGTTCCTTCTTTGATTGAAAAAGTGTATTTTCCGTCAATGCCTGTAGTGCTTCCAATACTTTGACCTTCCACAACTATGTTGGCAAAGGGTAAAGGATCTCCGTTGCTCGCATCAGTTACTACGCCACTTACAGAGCCATTCTGTGACCAAACAATCAATGGGCAAACTAAACTTAACAGCAATATTTTAAAAGCTCTAAGATGCATTATTTCCAAGCCTTCAAAGGAACTTAAAGCATTTCAAATGGTTGTTATTTTCGTGTTAATCCTATGTAAATCTGATGTTAGGAAAGTCGTGACGCTTTGGGTATATTTGACTTATCCTAAACCAGTAAAAAGACTAAAATTTCAGTGAGTAAATTGTCAGATACGCTGAGCCTGCTGTTTCCTTCTTAAGGCTAGCAAAAGATATGGAGAGTAGTAAGTCTGGTAAATATAAATGTTAGAACTAATCTTCACTTTATCTTAACGTTTTGCCTGATATTCCTTGCCTCTGATTAGTGTATGTTTACGCTTTCATACAGAATGTCAATTCAAATGATAAAAAAGGTTTTGTTTCTATCGGCAGGCGTTGCGTTGATTTTGTTTTCTTGTACCCAGCCTAAAGTTGAGCAGCAATCGGGGAAAAATGATAAGCCTGATTATAATATTGAGGGCCTGACAATAGCATTTTATAATGTAGAGAACCTGTTTGATACTATTGATGCTCCAGATAAAAAAGATGAAGAGTGGTTGCCTGATAGTTTTAAGCAATGGAACACAGAAAGATATGAGAAGAAACTGGAAGATTTATCAAAAGTGCTTTCTTCATTGAGGGAGCCTAAATTGCCAGATATCATAGGTCTTTGTGAAGTGGAAAATAAAGATGTGGTGGAAGCTTTGATAGCTAGTGAGGGATTAAAACCCGGTGGCTATAAAGTTGTTCATGAAGAGAGCCCAGATGAAAGGGGAATTGATGTCGCCCTTGTATATTCTGAAAACTTCCAGTACTTATCACACCAAAAACTAACGGTTGCTTTGCCAGACCCAGAAGACAGAACTCGTGATATTTTATACGTAGAAGGGGTTTCTTCAGGAGATACACTTCATCTTTTTGTAAACCATTGGCCATCAAGAAGTGGGGGCGAAGTAGCGTCTGAACCAAATAGACTAGCTGCTGCAAGTGCTTTAAGAGCAAAAGTGGATGAATTGCTAAGTGTAAATTCAAAAGCTAAGGTTCTTATTATGGGGGATTTTAATGACTTTCCGGATAATAAGAGTGTCTCAGAAGTATTAGGTGCACAACCCACAGGTGCGCAGCTAAACAATTTATCTTACTCATTATTTGAACAAGGCAAGGGTACCTATAATTATAAAGGCAATTGGAATATGCTAGATCAGTTTATAGTTTCAGAAGGCTTGCTAAACGCTTCAAATGGACTTGATGCTGAAGCGTCCTCAGTTAATATTTTTGCGCCCGAATGGGTGCTTTATAAGAACAAAGAGGGTGTTTTTTATCCAAGCCGTACATACGGTGGACCAAATTATTACGGTGGTTTCTCAGACCATTTAGCAATACATATGCAATTAACCTATCTTAATTAGATTTAAGCAGATGCTTCCCTTGTAAATCCAAGGTTGTGTTATTATTGTTTTGAGGTTAGCATAATCTTAAGGGTTAACCTTTTTCAAGTGTATTATAATATAATCTTGACATTAAGTAAGCTATCAGGTTAAGGTGTCGAGTGAATTTTGTCATTGAATTAAAGCTCGACACAATGCAAAATAATTACCTTGAAACTTCAATCAGTAAAACACTCAGAAATTTACTTCTAGCCCTAATCATTTTATTACCAGCATCTACTTTTGCACAATATAGTGTGAATTTTGACGGTTCTGGCGAAACCAAAGGTAGTTATGCGAGTGGCTCAGTTACCCTTAGCGGAATAAGTTGGAATTTTACCGATGCACTTATTGGTAACCTATCAAACGATTACTATAATGGGGTACGCTCTGCAAGGTTGAGAGGCTATGGGAGTAGTGTTATATCTATGGAGACTGATAAATCCAATGGTTTAGGTACTATATCATTTACTTACCGTAGATATGGGAGCGATGCAGCTTCAACTTATGCAGTGGAGTATAGCACCAATGGTGGAAGTTCATGGACACAAGCAGGCTCTGATATCACGTCGCCAGCCAGTATAATGACCTTTTCCGAAAGTGTCAATGTAAGTGGTAATGTTAGGCTTAGAATAAGATGTACAAGTGGAGGTACAAGTAATAGAAGAATGAATGTGGAAGACATTCTGATGACAGATTATTTGGGTTCAACACCAAGCATAAATGTAAGCCCAACAAGTCTCACAGGTTTTTCAACAATTACTGGAACAGCATCAACATCACAATCCTACAACCTTTCAGGTACTAATCTGACACCATCTTCAGGGAATATAGCTATAACTGCACCTACAGATTTTGAAGTTTCCTTGAATAATTCAGCGTTTTCAAATTCCGTGACAGTTCCGTATTCGGGTGGCAGTTTGTCTTCTACAACTGTATATGTGAGGGTCAAGTCAAGTGCAGGTGCAGGCACACCATCGGGTAATGTTACTAATGCCGGTGGTGGGGCTACAACGCAAAACGTGGCTGTTGATGGAACGGTATCAGCTCCTGGTTCACCGCCATCAGTAGTAGTTAATAAGTATGATCATAATAATGACATTGCTGAGTTATTGGTAATAGATGATAATCTGGATATGAGGGGGATGGTTATAAAAGACTTTTCAAGTAGCAATGACAATGATAATGGTGGTAAATCCACCTTTGCTTCAATTTCTTTATGGTCATCTGTTCCTGCTGGTACTCTTATTATTTTGCGTGCGGATAATTCAGCAACCGATGTGTCACATGCTGATGGTAACTATACTATAGATGTGGGTACCACCAATTCAACTTATTTTACAGGATCGCTTGGTGCCATGAATCAATCCACCAATGATATGGTAATGATAAAGGATGGAACCGAGAGTGGAACTTTTGATAACATACATACTTTATGTGCTGGTTCGGCAGGTACTCAGTTCAATGCTATCAGTGGGGGTTATGTGCAAAGAGGTGGAACTAGCTCTGGTCAGGTATATGTAAACAATAGTTCTTCTTCTTTGGCCGATTATGATGTTAATACCCAAGTTTTAACACTTAGTGGCGGGCTAAATTTCGGAGAACCTAATAATACTACTAACCAAACTTATATATGTAGTCTTAGAGGTGGTGGAAATCCAACACCTAATTCAAACGCAGGTGGCATCAATTTTACTAACATAACGCCGTTTGCCATAACTGCTAACTGGACAAACCCTGGTGTTGGTGGTGGTGCAAGAAGGATAGTTGTAGTTAGAGAAACTACAACTTCTGAAGCTGTTCCAATTGATGGGGTTGACTATAATGAATCTACAGTGTTCACAGCTCCTGCTTCTCCAAACGGCACAACTGGAACTGGTAACGTTGTGGTATATGACGGAACAGGCACAAGTGTAACCGTTACCAACCTAGCTGCCAACACAAACTACACGTTTACAATATATGAATACAACGGAGTAGATTTTTGTACTGCCTACAGAATTCCAGGTGCTCCAGTATCTCAAAGTACTCTGGCTGGTGGTAATACCTCTGTTAATTTTGAACTACCAACTTCTCCTGCTGTAAGCGAAGGCGTTGGTACGACTACTTTAACTTTGGATATTACAAACCCAAGTCCAACCGTCGCCACAACAGTACAAGTAGCTCTTACAGGTGGTACAGGGGATGCTTCTGACATAAACAGCTATACAACTCAAACAGTTACTTTCCCTGCAAATAGCACAGCTGATCAAACTTTGATTATTACAGTGACAGATGACTTGGACTTTGAAAGCAATGAAACTTTCGAGTTTACCCTTCAAAATATTTCAGGAGGGTCAGGTACACCAATAATAGGAGTGAATGATCAATACACTTTAACTGTAAATGATAATGATATACCAAATATCGTTATTAATGAATTGCATTATAATCCAAATAGTGTGCAAGGGGCTGATCAGGATTATGAGTTTCTTGAATTATACAACGCCGAGTCTTCCACAATTAATCTTAGTGGTTATACATTCACACAAGGGATAAATTATACCTTCCCGAATGGAACAACAATAGATGCAGGTGAATATATTATAATTGCGATTAATGCAAGTAGTTATACAGGTAATGGTTATGATGTTTATCAATGGTCTAGTGGCGGGTTGAATAATAGTGGTGAGACTGTTGAATTACAAACCCCTAATGGAGCGACGGTAGACATAGTTACCTATGGTACGGGCTCTCCATGGCCAGATGAACCAGATGGAGATGGCCCTAGTTTGGAGTTAATGACCACAAATCTTGATAACTCACTAGCCAGCAATTGGCAGGCTTCTTATGGTGGATATGGAACACCAGGTGCTCCAAACTCAGCACCCATCTATATTTATTATAGCAGTGCAAGCGGTGATTTTGATGATAATATTTGGTCGTCAACACCCACAGGTGCAGCAGGACCAGCTACAATTGATGAAACTATAAGTTTTATAATTCAAAATGGTCACACAGTTACTTTGACTAACTCAGGAACAAATGTACTTAACCTCACTGTTGAATCAGGTGGTACACTTCAAGCAAGTACTAATAATGGAACACCTACCTACTTTGATATTTTTGGAGATATCCTTTGCTATGGTACAATAGGTGGGCTAACAAATGGTCTTGGATTTGATTTTGAAGGTACCAATCAAAGCCTGACAGGAAATGGTTCTGTAACGGTTACCAGGCTCAGAAAAGATGACAGTGATAACACAACTACCAATGTTACCATAGGTTCTGATGTTACTTGTGTTTTCGGTGGTACTTGTATTTATAATAATCAGCCAGGTACTATCTTAAATCTTACCATAGCAGCAGGATATACTGTAAATGTTACGGGAAGCAATGGCGGTAATGGAAGTGTTTCCATAGATGATTTAGATGGAATTAGCCCAAGTACTGATAACGGTGGCAGTTTAACTGTGAATGGTAACTTGATAGTAAGCAATACCCTTTACGCTAGAAGTGATAACAATGGTTCCTACCCTTGCTCAATTACTATAGGGCAATTTGGTAAAGTCACCACAAATGATGCAATAGTTAATATTGATGGTTCTTCATTCAATGGATTTACCATCGTAACGGGCGGTAAATTTGAGATAGGCAACACCTTGATGGTTCAAGGTGGTACTTTAACTTCTCCGGCTAACTTAAACGGTGGTAGTATTATCATTAATAATAATGCAACGGTGCTTCATGGTGTCGGAACTACTAACGGTGGTGGAAACATATCTGGTCCAGTTGTGGTTAAGAGAAACGGAAGTAGTTCAAACTACAATTTTTGGTCTTCTCCAGTGATTGGTCAAAACGTAGGTATCATGGGTGGTACGGTTTATATTTATGATCCATCATTAGGTACTGCTGACCCTTGTGATGACCAACCAGCTGATCCTGGATGGGTATTTCCAGGTACAACCATGCTAACAGGTGTTGGTTACGCTGCGTTAGGGGCTGGAAATTTGTTTTTTTATGGTAACCTTAACGATGGTACTCTAACAACCTCCGTTACAACACATACTTCTCCAAACGTTTCATATAACCTTATAGGTAATCCATATCCTAGTGCTATTTCCGCATTAGATTTCTTGACTGCGAATAGCGGTTTAATTCAAGGCTCTATCTATTATTGGGATGATGACAATACTGGTGGCTCTGGCTATGCTTCAAATGACTATGCTGTGCGTACTTTTGCTGGAAGCACAGCTGGTGGCGGTGGTAATACTGCACCATTGAACATTGCTTCGGGTCAAGGATTTAAAGTTTTGGCTTCATCGGCTGGAAATGTAACGTTTAGCAACACCCTGAGGAATACCAGCAATAATGTATTCCTTTCACAAGGAAACAACAAGAAAGTGTGGTTATCCATAATTGACCCTAATAATTATTTCAACCAAACTCTAATAGCTTTTATGATTGATGGAACTGAAGGTGAGGACTGGGCCTATGATGCCGAAAAAATAAGATTGGCAAACTCATTAAGTTTGTACTCATTTCTTGACGATAAAGCACTAGCAATTCAGGGCTTGCCAGAATTAACAGGGGATAGGATAGTACCATTAGGTTTGATAAGTGGACTTGATACTGATGTTACTTTCCATATTGATAGCACTCATAATATGGGTTCTAACATCAACATTATACTTGAGGACAGATATTTTAATGAATTCCATGATTTAAGAAGTAGTGATTATACCTTCCATGCTGGTGAAACGGAATATGATGATAGGTTCTTCTTACATTTCAACCATTCTGTAACTGTTGATGTGGATGAAAATCAGGTTGATGAGATTACTATTTTCACTTATGGAGATATGGTATACATCAATCCTGGTAGTGTTGAGAGAAGGGTACAATTCAACTTAATGAACAGTTTAGGTGAATTGATACTAAGTGAGGAGCGAATGGTGAGTGGATTAACAAGCATCAAGCTACCACAGTTATCTGCTGGAGCATACGTAGCAAGAGTGATAGCAGGTGATACAGTAAAAAGTGAACAAATATTTATCACTGGGCAATAAAATAAAACATATAGAACTAGCTAACAATGAAAAAAATAATTGCATTCTCCATACTATTTATACCTACTGTTACAACTTTATTAGCTCAGGCTCCGCCACCTAGTGGGGGTTCTACTGTTGGTGCTCCTATTGATAATCACAGTTGGCTGTTGGCAATTGTAATTGCCTTGTTTGGTGCCTATAAATTGATTGAACCAAAATATTTGAATAGATTAATGCCAACAAAAATAAAGGCATAATCTTGTACCCATATATAATGAGTAAAATTATCTTCGCATTAATAACAATTCTATGTTTGCCTATTGCTTGCTTGGCATGGGGGAGTGATGGGCACAAAATGATGGCAAAGATTGCCGAGGATTATCTTGACAATCATGTAAAAGATTCAATTAGATACTATCTGGGCGGGGAAGATTTTCCCGATTGTAGCGTGTGGATGGATGAAATAAAAAGTGATTCTACCTATGACTATATGTTTCAATACCATTATATCAATATCCCTGAAGGTGAAGAGTATAGGCCAACAGAAAATCCTAATATAGTTAACCAACTTCAGGCAGTTATTGAAAGGCTTCAACATAGGGAGGGGCGTACAAAAGAAGAAATAGCGGTTGACATTAAAATATTGGTTCATTTGATGGGTGACCTACACCAACCGTTACATGCCGGATATGCTGTTGACAGAGGAGGAAATGATGTAAAAGTTTCCTTTGTAGGTGAAGAAAGTAACCTGCACAAAGTATGGGACATTGATATTATTGAAGACCAAAGGATAAATATTGACAGTTGCTACAAGTGGCTGGGTGATTATTCCGTAAAAGAAGAGAAGACTGACATTGTAAAATGGATGAAAGAAAGCAGGAATAACCTGAAACCAGCATACGAAGATGTGCGTAATGGTAAAGTAGACAAAACGTACGTACTCAAATACAAACCACTGATTGAGCAAAGGCTACTTCAATCTGGTTTGAGGCTCTCCAATATCCTCAATGAGGTATTTGCCTGATTAAACAAAGGCGCTTCTAATTTTAAGGGCTGATAACCTTAAGGTTATTAATTTCTTAAATAACCTACTTGCCCCTTTATCCATTGGCCTTTCCATTAATTTTGACCTTATAGTTTTAAACCATTTATCATGAAAAACATTTTACTAACATGCCTTTTCTCGGGGCTAGCCATTATGGCTTTTTCACAGTCAACATCACTTGTTATTAATGAAGTCGATTATGACCAGCCTAGTACTGATACCACTGAATTTGTAGAAATTAAAAATGTGGGCCAATCAGCCGTTAATCTCTCTGGTTATACTCTTTTGTTTTTTAATGGAGCCAACAGTACAGTTTATGATACTATTACTTTTCCTAGCTACATGCTGCAACCAAACGATTACTATGTAATTTGTGGGAGTGGAAATTATGTGCCAAACTGCAACCAGACAGAAAATGCTCTTTCTGACCTAGTACAAAATGGTTCACCTGACGGCATGTTACTGGCAGAAATTCTCACAACAAACGTTGTAGACGCTTTGAGCTATGAAGGCGATTGTACATTCCCTTTTATAGAAGGGACGGGAATACTTACTGCTAATGCGGACAATAATAATGATGAATTAATCAGTATTTCCAGGTTTCCTGACGGCACTGATACTGATAACAACAGTGCAGATTTTAGCAAGCGCTGTTCAACACCTGGTATTGCTAACAGCTCATCTAATACTAATTGTATGCCTGTTACTACCAACGTTTCTTCTCATACTTACCAGGTGAGCACGCTTTTTCCTAATCCAGCAAACAATGTGGTAAATGTCAGCATAGGTTCTAATGTTGGTTCATCTGTATCGGTTTTTGTTTACGATTTTACAGGAAGGTTAATCGAGAACAAGAAATATGACGATGTAGCGAGTACTATAGAATTCAATACGGCACACTTGGCTGAAGGTGTTTACATCTTTAATATTAAAACAAGCAATAGCTCAATTACCAGGAAATTAACAGTACTGCATGAGTAAATTTACTTATGCCGTCGAATAAAAAGCCCCTAAGAGTTCGGGGCTTTTTATTGGGTCGTTTTTAGCTTCTTATTTCACTATTAGTTTTTCGGTAACAGTTTCCTTTTCTCCAATTAGCTGAACCATGTATATGCCTTCAGCTAGATTAATGTTTTGGGTAAGCACCGTGTTTCTTCCTGCACTCAAGTATTTCATTCTTTCGTACACCATTCTACCAGCTAAATCTGATATTCTCAAAGTAGCATCTTCGTGCTGTTTAAGTGTTACACTCATTGCAAAATTACCAGCAGTAGGGTTGGGGTATATAGATAGTTGTTCTATATTGTTCTCAGCTACACTGGAAACATAGCATGGGCTTTCCATTCCAGGGCTTGCAATGTAGGTCATATCCAAGAAGTTGATGTAGCATGCATAATAGATACTATCAATAAATGGATTCCTATTGCCTTGCTTTGATTCAATATAATCATTGCGTGCAATTTCCCAGTTACTTGGTGGGTCCTGATAGTGCCATTTCTTCAACAGTGCCTGGTCTTGGCCATAATCCACAGTAAAGCTAATTGGATCAGGTAGTCCCCAATTACCGCCAGTACCGTTATATCTAGTTGCCATGTAGAAAATAGCTCTTGCTGCGTCACCCTTATGCTCGTCTCTTGGTTCATAAACATTCAAGCCATTGATGTCTTTTCCATAAGTTCCTTCCATGAAAGTGCTGGTAGTATCTACCACTTCACCCAGAGGTAGGTTAGAACGTACAGCATTTGCACTATTTTGATGGGCTGGGAAAAGATTGTGTAAGTCTGAGTACTCAACTCCTTGGTCGTCAGGCCAAGTATCCATCCAACTGTGTGGGTAGGTATGCTCCCTACTTAGTACGTCGTACGAAAAGTTATCGCTGAATATATATGCATAATTAGTATAGACGCAATTAATCACTTTATCACCACCAGTTGTATCTCTTTCCACAAAATCACGCAAAATGGTTGAAGCGTAATTTGAGTAGTATATTTGGTTGTAGCCTTGTGCTAACCTCTGATGTAAAAGAGTAAGCAAGTTTGGGTTACTGGCTGGAATCCCAGAATAATAGCTCTGAACATTGCCATCGGGAGTAGTAGCATTGCCAATTAATGGAGAACTGGTTAAATAATTCTCATAACCGTTTGGACCATTGAAAGAAAAAACTGCGAAATGAAATTGTGTATTAGCAATTATCTCTTTTGGAGTAAATGAAGTGCCACTTCCTACATACATAACTTTGGCACCACCCACCCAATCGCCAGGTGAATAAGTAGAACCATCAGCAGGCACTTCGGTAACCGTTGAGCCTTTCTTTCTTAATACGATATAGTTCTCAGGTGCTGGGCTTGCGCTTGTGTATTCAAGGTCCATGGTATAGCTCTTCACATTGGTTATATTAAGTGAAGTGGGCTGCTGTGCAGGTTCTGTTGCATAATTGCCACCTATACCAATCAAATCCAATGTGTATGATGTTTCATCACCATTAAAGTCATTATTGGAGATAACCATTGTTGCTGTGCGAGTACCATTGGCACCAGCAGAGAAATCTAGTGTAACATCAATGTAACTTTGGGCAAGAACACTAAAAGGAGTGCTTACTCCTGAGATACTGAAATCTCCAGCTGCGGCTCCTGAGAAGGAGATATCGCTAACATTTAAAGTATCTGCCAAGCCAACGTTTTCGACTCTTATGGTTGAACTGGCGTTATTACCAACTACTACGGTGGTATTGTTTGGCGCACCATTACCATTGAATAAAACTGTAATCTCCTGTTCATTAGAAGGAGGTGCTTCTGCAATTTCAATTTCGTCCAATGCTATGTTTCTTCCGCTTTGCTTTCTTTTAAAGTGCCAGCGAATATATCTTGAAGTTATTGCTGGCTGGTCAGTATATTGAACATAGTCTGTGTTGTTGATATCATTGATTGTCAACTGTCTCATCGTAGTCCAGGTATTACCATCAACAGATTCTTGAATGTTGAAAGTGTCTGGTCCAGAAGGAACAGAACCTTGTCCTTTTATGTAATAGGTAACCGGGCCCGAAACATCACCAATGAAAACCGATACATTATCATTAGTTTGATCAAGGCGACAAGACTCACCAACTTGACCTCCTGCATAGCGGAAGTTACCCCCTTGCAGAGATTCAGTCCATCCATTAGGAGTTGGGTCATCAAAATTGTTTGACGTAGGCAGCACTGCTTGCGAAAAAGCGTAGTTGGATGCAATCACAAGACATGTCACTACTACCAATTGTTTTAGGTGTACAAAATTCATTTCTGGTGTATTTAGTTATTAATTTTAAAATCTGAAGGCTACGGATACATTCCATCTGCGGCCCATGCCAAAAAATACTCCCGCACTTTGTGCATTGAAGGTATTTCCATATTCATTGTTTCTGGCATCGCTGATGTATCTTCTATCAAGTGCATTGAGCAGGCTGCCACGAAGTTCTAATCTTTTCTTCTTCATGTTAATGGTATAACCAGCGTGTACATCAACCAGGTAGTAAGAAGGTATTTTCCAAGATTGGCGCTCTCCATTTTCTCCTTGTAATGACTCGGGAGCAAAATCTGCATAGTAATTATCAAAGTAAGTTATTCTAGGCTTAACATATACATTTTCTATCGGTTCATATTGAATGCTTGCTCCAAATTGAGTTTGAGCGGCATCTCCTACTTTAACGTTATTGGCGTTGAAATCCACAGAGTCTACAATAGCGCCATTCTCATCATAAAAGAATGCTCTTTCTTGACCTTGCCAGCGCCAGTCTCCAATTGATGCAAGCCCTTCAAAGGTTAGGTTGTTAAAGATTTTGTAGGCAAAGTCAACCTCAATTCCTCTGTGGTTAGCATTCAAGCCTGGAATGCTTAAAAGCAGTGGGTCGCCACCTGTTGATATAGTTTGGTTAACGGGTTTATTTAACCAATAGGTATTATAAATATTTAGGTTTCCTGAGAATTTGGGTGAACCAAAGCTATAACCCAATTCAAACCCTAAAATGTTTTCATTTTTCGGGTCTTGATAGGTGTTTATTGAAGCACCGGAATATACATTGCTTAGCAATTGTGGTCTTGATAGGTAACCTACATTGGCAAATACATTGTGCTTTCTGTTTATTTTATAATTAGCGCCAGCTTTTATTGTAAACCCTGGAAAATACAACCATCCACTATTCGGAAACTCTGCTTCTTCAGAATTCACGGTGTATGTATTTCCATTGTATTCAACTGTATCACCTAAGCCTAAAACACTTTCCATAGTAGTATCAGCCAATACAAGGTCTTTCTTCTGAAACCTATTTTCACGGTAATAGCCATTAATGGCACCTGAAGCACTTATAAAACCAGTCCATTTATCACTGGTGAATTCACATTGAGCAAAAAGACCACCCCATTTTACCTTCGTAGAAATATAATAATGAGTAGTGTCACCTTCGCGTTGTACCGCTGTTGTGTCATATACTTGATTAACAGGAATGTTATCAGCGTTTATTACCGCATAATCCCCGCCCAAAAAGTCCATCACCTTAGAGTATCTCCACACCTGGAAGGCTCTCAAATCAGCACCAACTGATAAGTCGAGAACACCATTTATTTGCCAGTTGTAGGTAGAAAGTAAACCATACCAAAAGTGGTCATTCATTTGCCCTTGAATATAGGTAGTTGACTTATACTGAGAAGTGTCGTTCACATATTGCAAGTCATAAGGGGGGACAAAAGTGCTTCCCTTGATGTTGGTTTGGTAGAGTGTATCCCAATTCACTTGCCCTTGCTCATTAAAGATAAGATTACCACGTTCGCGGGTTCCGCCTCCCTTACCTATAGATGCATAAACAATAGTAGATAAGGCCATTTTATCGTTCATGCTCCAGAAGTGCTTGAGGTTGAAAACTGGCTTATGGTAAAAATTGGTTCGTGTGCTTAAAATTTCTTGTTCAGGGTTGTCTATGTTTCTGGTTCGGGTTAAGTATCCCCATTCGCGGTTATAACGCAAACCCTTGTTTGTTTGAGTAGAGTCAAAAAGTGCATTACCATCTGCATCTTGAAAGGTAACACCTAACTCTTCAGCATATTTGGTGTCGTAATAGGTTAGGTGTTGTCTGCCTTGCCTTAAGGCTCTCTCTTGTGGAGCACCCATTGCAGATATTTTTAGGGTATGCTTTTTGAAAGTCTTTTGAATCTTTGCGAAGTAGAAGAATTGCCTGGCCCATGTTTGGTCAACCCAGCCATCTGTGTTGAGATATGAAACGGCTCCTGTAACACCCCAATCACCTTTCAGTTTGCCTGTGTTAAATCCGATTGTTCCCCGATAGAAACCGTTATTTCCCATTTCAAACTTCACCGAGCCACCAGCCTTGTTTTCTACGCCTTGTGTTAAAATATTCATGGTACCTCCAATAGCTGGTATAGCTAGTTTTGAAGCTCCCAAACCACGCTGCACCTGAATCTTTTGTGTTACTGCATCCAGGCCAAACCAGTTGCTCCAGTATACCCAGCCATTTTCCATATCATTCATTGGTACACCGTCAATCATTACAGCAATATTTCTTTGATTAAAACCTCTAATAGTAATTCGAGCATCCCCTTGGGCACCGCCTTGCTGGGTAGCGTATACACCAGGCGTGGAATTCAATATCATTGGAATGTCCTGTGAGGCCAATTCTGCCTGTAAGGCTTTGGCATCTATATTGCTAAAAGCAATAGGTGTTTCCCTGTCCAGGGCAATATCAGCTACAACTTTTACTTCATTAAGTACAAACGTTTTCAGTTGAAAATCTACTGTTAATTTGCCGTTGCCTAACTTTATGTTTTGAGTCTGGGTTTCATACCCAACGTACGAAACAGTAAGGGTATATTCTCCCGGTCCATCCATTTCCAGGGTGTATTTTCCGTCAAAGTCAGTTACAGCTCCTTTTCCATCGGCATAGGTTACAGTGGCACCAATAAGCGGTTCACTGGTGGTGGCGTCAATAATGGTACCTGAAACACCAGTTTTTTGAGCTATTGAGGCACTAGTAAAAAGCAATATCGCCGCCAATTGTAGTAAGATAAACTTGCAAAAGGCGTAGCAAGATTTTTTAGATGACATGTGGTAAGGTTATTACTTTACCCTAGCTATCAATGCTAGGGTAAAGTAGTTAATTAGGTTGGTTTGGGTTATTTTAAGCTTAACTTTGAAATAGCTGTTTTGCCATTTACCAAGCTAACTTTTACAAAGTAGATACCAGCTGAATAGTTCAATGGGCGTATCTCCATCAAGTTGGTAAATGTTGACACACTGTTTTTCTCAATATGAACTTGTTGGCCAGTAATACTAATTATCTCAATCTTGTCAATTGCTGAAGGTGTTTTAATATAAAATTTAGAATCAGCAGGGTTTGGATAAATGTTCACAGTTACAATCTCATTTTCATCAACTGATAAGGTATTGCAGAAACAGTCATGCATGCCAGTATTACTAAAGTCATCTTCAGGAAGGCTATCCCATTCAGTAGTTACCATAAACTGACCAGGATTGGTTGATACACCTTTACCTACAGTGCTTTTTCTGATTAACGTGTGGTCTGTTGTCCACCACACGCCATTGCCATCAGACCATGCAACCCCAGGGTCTTCTCCAATCTTTCCAACCAAGTCAATGATGGCTGTACCGGCAACGTCACTTAATATTACTGCATCATCACCATTGAAATAGAATGGAGAGTTAGCTTGTACATAAACTGGGTTTACGAAAGTATCAGTAAGAGCTTGTAAAGCTGGGTCTACTTGACACTCCAAGCCGGGACAAGGTTGATTAGCGTCTCTTTTGTCTACAGTTACTACATAAGTGCCTTTTGCCGCTATAGTTCCTGACAATTGAAGAAGCATTGGGTTAGAAGCACCGTCTCTGAAACGGCCTACCTTGTAATTTGAAAGGCTGATAGGTTGGTCTGTAGGGTTATACAATTCTAAGGAGCGGTTGTTGTTGCTACCTACAATGTATTCCGAGATAAATAATTCTGTGCAATCCTGTGCAAAGGCACCAAACGTAAACACAGCTAATGTTAGTGAGAGTAAAGTTTTTTTCATGGTTCTTTTTTTATAAATCAGAAACAAAAGTATACCCCTCACTTTGGGTCAACTTTAACGGTAAGTTAAGAAAATAAGTAGTAAGGGTTGGTTTTAAGAATAAAACTCAGGCTTCTCAATTAGTTGCTCTATAATTAGTATGGATAACTCAACTATTTCGGAAATCGTAAAATTCGTTCCTTTTAAATTAGATTTTTCCTTTGCAAAGGATGCAAAACATTCCGATTCAGGTTATGTCAGCTATACTTGCACATTCCAGGTTGAATACTACATAAGTATATGTAAAAGCTTTTCCTAACGAAATGCTTGATAATTACAACAGTAAGATTGTGATTTAGCATGTGCTGAATACCTTCAACAAAAGTATTTTCCTATTTTTATCTTCCACAACGTGAAATTTGATAGAGGAAAGTAATATCAACGTAATCTGTTTGGAAAACCAAGCTTTTTATAACTCATTGATAAGATAGCGGAGTACATCAAGGAAAAGTACCAGGTCAAAGAAGAGAAATGGTTACATACTGATGAGGCAATGAATTTGCCTGGAATATTCCTCATAAGGATTCCTTTGTTTTTGGTCTCATATATAGTGCTCAAGAACTCCTCAAAGAGAGGGAATTAAATCGCCAAGAGGAGTTAAATGAAATTAGGGGGCAAGATGATAATAAAGACTATAAGCAGGGCCACACAGGAGAACTCGGTGATATAAGGGGAGAAGGAGAAAATAGAGAAACCGGATTGGAATTGTAGCAAGCTTTTTGCCGAAACTATCTTTGATATTCTATTTCTTAACTTATATCTAGAAAGACTTGTAGAGTCTTGGGTGAGATAATTTTGTGGTTTGTACTATGTTTTATTTTTTTGTGTTGTTAAATGCTGTTACTTTTGACCAAAATTTAACACCACCCTTGCAACTTTGAAAAAAACATTTGTATTACTAGGATTAATAGCAGTTTCTTTATTTTCTCAGGCTCAAAACCCAATCTCCACGGTTCAGATTCTTCCGACTTATCCCACTGCTGATAGCACGCAGCTAGCAGATATGGATTCAGAAATTCGTGGTTTATTGGCTGTTGACTTGGAATTAGAGATTGACTTATCCAGCACTTCCAACATATCAAAAATTGCAGCGAAGGTAGGTCTGGCAGAAGGTGGAAGTGATTTGTTTTACAAGGAGTTTGAATACAACACAGTAGGTTCTTTTGAAGATGGTACTTCATATTCCTCTGACGGAACTACGGTAACTCTTGGTCTTGGGCAATTGGAAGGCTATGGAACTTACCACACAGAAGTGTTTGTGATAAGAGGAGATGGCACTAAGGAGAGCCCAACTAGAAATATACTTGATTAATATTTTTTATTTACAACCACCACTATGAAAGTTTATCGGTTGATTATTGCTTTTTTACTTACCATAACTTCACCAAATCTTCTATTAGCTGCATCATATACCTGGAATGGGGGGACTTCTTCTGACTGGGGGACTTCTACTAATTGGACTCCCAATGGTGTCCCGGGAGCAAATGATGATGTAGTTATAGTATCTGCAGGCAGTAGCCCTGTTTATGATGGAGTAGCTGGAGTGACCAACTTTACCATAACCAGTGGTACACTTGATTTGGATGGAAATACTATCGGCATTACTGGAACGGCGTCTTTTACAAGTGGAACCATAAACAATGGGACAGTAGACTGTAGTGGCTCTACCTCTACTTTTTCTGGAACTACCTTTGGTGCTGAAGTAATAGCAGTTTCTGGTTCTGTATTATTAAATGGTTCAGAGTTTCAGTCCAAGGCTTCATTTACCAAGACTGGAAGCACTGCAAGTCAAGGGTCGGGTGGTAATATATTCCAGGATACCTGTATCATGGTAAATACCGGAACAAGTTATTTTTATACCAAGAATGATACCTTTCACAAGCCTTTATATCTTACTAACCTTGGCACTTCATTTGTCACACCCGCTTTTGGTGGGTATTACACTTGTTTTAAGGATGATGTTTATGTAAAAAGCAAGTCTGGGCAGGGTGTTCTGATTGGTTATGCCGCCGGTGCCCAATGTCTTCTTGAAGAAGGACATAAAATTGTGGTTGATACTTTTTCAGCGGGTACTCTTGAGATAAGGGGTATGACTCACAACAGTAATGAGCTTCAAGAGTTAACAGTGACTGGCAGTGCAGTAATAAAGATATTGGATTGTGATATTGATGACAGTTTGATTGTAGAGGGCCCTTCAGTGTTTTTTGAAGACAACCACTTTGGGGACTATTGCAACTTTACCAAAAATGGTGGAGGCAATAGCTATAGTTCGGGTGGTAATGTATTTTCCGGACGTACTATACTCACCAATAGTGGCACAGCAGTATTTGGTATGGGTAATGCCGACCCAGATACATTCTTGCTGCCTCTTGAACTATACAATACTGGAACAAACAGAATAGATGTAGCGGCTTCAGGTACAAACCATTATTTCGCAGACAGTGTTTGGGTGAATTCTACCAATGGGGCTGGAATTCGTTTTTGCTATAACTGTACAGGGCTTGATTTTTCAAGTATTAGTAAAGTTAAGGTTGGTAGTGATGGGTTCTCTTCAGGTAGTTTAAGGTTTAGGGGTCTAGACCAACAGAATACAGATACTGCATATTTCGCTTTGACCGGGTCTGCTACTTTTGATAGCGAACTGTCGCATTGGAAAGGGGATTTGACCGTAAACAGCCCCTATCTTTTCCTCTTTAATAACGAGTTTGACGGAGTTACTTCTATTACTAAAACAGGTAGCTCCTCTAATACCTGTAAAGGGGGAAATATTTTTAATGATACCAGTTCTGTAATTAATCAAGGGGGGACATTGACTTTTGCTCAAACTAGCCCAGACACTTTTCATGCGCCTGTGACTTACCGTATCGAAGGTCTGGGGAGTTTTGTCATAGGATACGGTACTGCCGTTAATTATTATGGAGATGATGTGAAACTTTATAACGTAAATCCATCAAGTTATCTGATTTCATTTCAGCCTTTTGGAGCAAACGGAGAGACTGTTTTTGACGGGGATATATATGTTAATTGCACCTCCATTGGTGGAATATATTTTGGTGCTGCTAACACCCCTACTCTCACAATGACAGACGGCCATACAATTGCCGTAGGGGATACAGGGTTTACAAGAGGGCCTCTGAGGATTAGAAGGTTTGCGCAGGAGGGGAGCACTCCTATTAATCTTACATTAAAGGGTTCATCTGTATTAGACCTAGAAGACGATGAATTTGGTGGTAACTTTACCTTCGATGGTCCTGGTTATATATTTGATACTGATACATTCAATGGGGATGCCAGTTTTACGAGGGATACCTCTATCAGCCATACCATGGACGGCCCAAGTGTTTTCTACGGAGATGCTGAGTTTACCAATAATGGTAGTGGTCATGTCACATTCCGTTATGGAGATACTTTTCATAAAAACGTAACATACGTAGCGACTTCAACTGGCATGATTAAGGCCAGCAATGGAGAAACAAATTATAAGGCGAATATACATCTTAATGACCCGGCTAAGGTGACCATGGGTCTTGACTATGGTGGTGGGAAAACGATACTTTCTGGCAACATTACACAGGTAATTTCAACTGATAGTGCAGGCACGATACAGTTTAGAGATCTGAAAATGGATAAACCTGGATACGCATTGGCCAATAATAATATTAGTATACAAGATAGCTTAATCTTTGAGTCAGGGATATTAAAGACGTCAGACACTAGTGTTGTTGAAATTCTTAGTAGTGCTAAGGTTACCGCCATAAATGATACTAGTTATATTAAGGGATGGGTGAAAAAGGTTGGCAATACTGCCTTTACTTATCCATTAGGAGGGGATTTTTATGCCCACTCCCTAACCATTGCGGCAACAACAAGTAGTTCAAATGGATTTTCAGTTAGATATGTGCCATTAGAGCAGTCCATAAGTGATTCTGTTGATACAGTGATAGATTACCTAAGCCCATGTGAATACTGGGAAATTGATGCCAATGCTATTGACTCAATTCTTGTAACATTGGAATGGAATGCTAAAAGTTGTGGTGTAGATACGCCTTTAGCAGATATTGTAGCTGTTGTATTTAATCCAGATAGTGCAAGGTGGATGAGTTTAGGTCAGTTATCAACCACTGGAAATTCAACCAGGGGTACAGTTGTCGCTTCGGCAAAAATAGGTCCTAATTTGAGTAGTCCAATCAGACTGACAATAGGTATTAAGAACAGGATACTGACAAAAGACATTTCATATGCCAGACTAAAGAAAGAGCTGGATGGGGGTTATTATCATACCATTGAGGGATATCTCTATTTTAAATATGAAGAGCAGTATAGAGATGGTAGCATGGATTATAGTATTTATGATTGGGAAAGAAACATTGTCAAATCTGGCACTTTGAGTAAGTCTGTTGGTGATAACCGTTATCAAATTGATTGCAGGACTGGTATGCTGGTTGGTTTTTATACACTTGAAGTAAGAAACGACAAAAACGAACTAGAAAAGCTACATTTTAAAAAAACCAATTATAAACCTTTTGGTGAATAGGACCAATTGATAATATGAATAATAAAGTAGTTGTTGGAAGCATAGTAATTGTAGGCATGCTCAGTGTAGTTGCTATAGCAATAGCAATTTTTGCTCTTAAGGAAAAGCCGAAAGTTGGATATGTTGAATTAAACATCTTGTATGATGAGTTTGAACTCAAAAAAGAGTTGGAGGGTAAACTAGCTAATGTACAAAATGCAAGACAATTGGTTCTTGATAGTTTAAAACTTCAACTGCAAACATCAGCAAGTCTTTTACAAGGAAAGTTAAACCCAACTAAAGAAGAGATTTCTAGATGGCAATCTATTAAATCTAATTATCAGGAAACGGAAAAAAGATTTTCAGAAGACAATTACAGTTTAACAGAATCATACAACCAACAGATTTGGAAGCAACTAAATCAATATATAGAAGATTTTGGGAAGGAAAACAACTATGAGTTTATTTATGGAGCAGAGGGAAGTGGGGCTTTGATGTATGGAAGTAGTAAACATGATATCACTAATACCCTAATAAAATATTGTGATGATAAGTATAAAGGGCTATAAGAAAAAGTGTAGGATATCATTTTTCTGCTTAGTAGTGGTGCTAATCTCAATTGTGGGATGTAATTTTCAATCTACACTTGATGCTGCCTCATACATTAAATGGATAGAAAATGAAAATCATGGACTTAGAAAGACAAAAACAATTGGTGATATTGAATATACTCTTCAATATAAACCTTATGAGTACATCGCATTGTATGAATTAAAAAATTCAATTCCAAGTCATGAACTCATAAACAAGAGAGTAAAAGAGATTGAGGGTATGAGCTACTTTAATATGCGAATAAAGCATAAGAAAGGTGGGGATATTGTAAAGTACAATACCACTAATGCAGATGAATTTTTTACCAGATCCAGTTATTTCTCATTTGAAATGCAATATGACATTGCCATGGTAAGTGGACAAGATACCCTTCCTTGCGCATTGTTTCATGAAGTGAAGAACTATGGCATTGCCCCATTTGTAGATTTTGTAATTGCATTTGACGGTATTCCTGAGAGGGAACCAACAGATAAGGAATTAATCATTCAGGATAGGGCATTTAACAATGGCTTGATCAAGTTTCATTTAGCCGCAAAGTCCTTTAAAAACATACCAAGTTTAAAACTTTAACATAATGACGTTAAAAAGTATCCTTAAATTACGAAATAAGCCTTGGTTTAAAGCTTTTAGCCTTACAATGGCTTTTGTTTTTCTTTACCAAATATTCTTCCCGACTGTGGCGTGGGCACTTACTGCTGGGCCTGGGCAACAAGAGTTTGCAAGTTTTGAACCTGCCGGTACTAGTGATATGGTAGACCTTTATTCTGGAGATTTTACTTATAACATTCCCTTGCTTTCAGTGCCGGGGCCAAATGGAGGGTATCCAATAAATTTAGCTTATCATTCAGGAGTAGGTATGGAAGAGGAAGCTAGCTGGGTGGGGTTAGGCTGGAATTTAAATGTGGGTGCAATAGGGAGGCAACTAAGAGGGCTGCCAGATGATTTTAATGATGATGAAATATCTTATAAGTTAAAGTTTAAACCAAGTTGGATAGCTGCTTTAGATATGGAATTTGGTTTAGGTTCAAATGGGCTCTCTTACAAGGAAATTTTTGGCATTCCTGCTGGGTCGCCTAACTCGAGGGCCCAGATATATTATAACAATTATAAAGGGATAGGGTATAGGATTTCTTATACTTTGGCTCCAAATGAAGTTGGTTTTGCAACAGCAGGCTTGGGTTTATCTTATGATTCTCAAGGGGGATTGGGAGTCACGCCAAGTTTGGGCTTGGGACCATTATCTACCCAAGCAAGTATTTCAGCCAGGAGAGGTTTGGAGGGCTATGGTTTTAGTTTAAATTTAGCAGGAGCCTTAAAAGGTGCAAAAAATAGGGCTTTAGGTAAGTTGTTAAATTATAGGGGTAAAGCTGGTAATAAGATTAGTGGAGCTATTGACAAGGTGGTTGATGCTACTGGAAAGTCATCCTTGTCATTTCCAATGACTGGGTTTCCTCAAACAACTATGCCCACTTCAACCAAGCAATTTAACTTTACCGCAAGAATTGGCCTACCTCCAGACAATGGTACTACCACTTGGGGTATTTGGTCAGGAGCATTCCCTTTGCTGTGGAGTGGTAGTTATTCAATAAATCGCCCTACTGAAGAAAGTTATACTAGGAATGCTTACGGGTATTTATATACACATAATGCCCCTGAAGATGCTGTGCAAGACTTTCAAAGAGATCCAACTAATTATTCTAAAAAAATCCCCTCTTTACCTGCTTCTCAGTATACTTATGATTTGTTTTCGGTAACAGGGCAAGGTGTAGGAGGTATGGTGAGGCCTCATCGCTCTGAAGTAGGAATATTGGCTTCAAGCTTGGTTGAAAGTGATGTTGATGGAACTACAGTAGGCTATGAGGTTGCGCTTCCAGGGACTGGAAATATTGAATTTCACTTTGGGATTGATTATCAGGATGCTGAAGGTAATGATAGGACAGGCCCATGGGTAGATGGAAACACACTAAGTAGCTTACTGGGTTTTGAAGATAGAAAACCAAGTCCAACGACCGATGTAAATGCCGACCCGGCTTATGAGCCTTATTATTTTCAAGTATACGGAGAGAAAAATGCAGTTTTGGTAGATGATGACCACTTGAGCCTCTGGGACGGTGATGAGGCGGTGAGAATGGAGATTGAGAGAAATGGTAGCTATGATGATGAAAGCTACTCAACAACTTCGAAATTCTCAATGGGTGAAACAGATAATACTCCAACTACTATTACTGCTGCAATGCATTTTATGCCGCAAAGGCAGCGAAGGGCAACCAATATCGAAACATATACTAATTACCAGGCTGGTAAATATGGCTTGGCATCGCAGGTTTCCTATGATTATTACGCCGGTGAAAACAAGATTGAGACACAACCGAAGATAAATGATATTGTAGATGTAAACAATCCAAAGTCAAATCACATTTCACATATCAGTGTATTGAAACCTGATGGAATGCGTTACAATTATGGTTTGCCTGCTTATAATACATCGCATAAGGAGGCTTTGTTTGCCGTACCAGCTTGCAGCACATGCACGACAGTTGCAGATGTGCCAATAACTGGTGGAGAAATAGACCCTAGCTCAACTAATGATGGGTTTTTGTCGGAAACGGATTTTCCCGAATATGTCCATTCTTGGCTCCTGACTTCAGTTGTGTCCAACGATTATATAGACAGAACTGGCGATGGGCCTTCGGATGATGACTATGGTTATTGGGTGAGGTTTAATTATACTCGAACTTCTGCGAATTATCATTGGCGTATTCCTTATGAAGATGCCAATTTTACGGAAGGCTTTAAGGGAAACCCTGATGATGATAAAGGCTCATTTACATCTGGCACCAAAGAGTTATATTACATAAGTTCAATTGAGACTAAAACTCACATAGCAGTTTTTAATTTGAACTCGGGAGTGGATGTGAGACAGGATGGAATTGAAGCTTCGGACAATTTGTCGGGTGGAGCTCCTAGTGGTGGACTTGATGATAGTAAGAGGATGCATAGCCTTAGAAACATTGAACTTTATGCGAAAACACCATTTGTTGATGGATATGATGTTAATAACCTCTTAAAAACGGTTGAATTTACCTACAGTAATGATTTGTGCGACGGATTGCCCAATAGTGTTGGAGGTGTAGGGAAGTTAACATTGGAGTCATTGCACTTTACTAATAGGCATTCTTCCCGTGGAGAGTTGAGCCCATATGTTTTTCATTATGCGGATGGGTCGGATAACCCAGACTACAATAAGGACAACATGGACAGGTGGGGGAATTTTAAGCCAAGCTGCGAGAATTATCCAACATGCTCAGCTATAGATTACCCTTATCATGAGTTTCCTTATACGGACCAGCGTGGTGGGAGCTACAAGCCTTTAGCAAATGCGTGGGCCTTGGAAAAAATTGAACTACCCACTGGAGGAGAACTAAATATAGAGTATGAGTCTGATGACTATGCCTATGTGGAGAATAAACCAGCAATGCGAATGTATGATATAAGAGGGCTTGAGGCTTATTCTGACAACTCAGGCAGAGGAGGCACTGAAACATGGGCAGACCTAACTGCACATATTGATGAAACTGGAGATAGTGATAACGGAAATTTTAGGGTATATTTTGACCTTTTATTGGAAGATGATTTTCAAGATAAATTAAATGAATGGACCCCTTCAGAGCATGAAGGGTTTATATTAAATAATGTAATCAGGGATGCCGAGTGGATATATTTTAAAGTGTTAGCTGATTTAAGGCATCCTTCAACGGGAGGTGATGAGGAAATTGATTATGTGTCAGGATATGCGCAAATTATTACTCAAGGACACGGAGCAGGTGACAATAAATATTACGGTATTGAGGATTACAATGACAATGGCATTTATGATCGCGGTTTTATAACGCTAAAAAGCGTACAACCAGGGGCAAACAATATGGTATCTGGGCCTCTTGTTTCTTTATCGATACATCCTATAAGGAGAGCCATACTGCAGCATTTAAAGGCTAATAGGTCGGAGATACAGCATACCGTTACTACTAGTACATCACCATTAGCTCAGGTTATAAACTTTGTTGGTTCTTTTGCCGGTATAATTTCTGATATAATGTGCTTTGGCAATAATTATAATACCTGCGCGGTAGGGCTCGGCTATGGAACAGACATAAGGTTGAATGGGCACTCCATAATTAGGCTATATGATGAGGATGGTATTAAGTATGGTGGAGGAAGTAGAGTAAAGAAGCTTACCATTAATGATAAATGGAAGAACCCAACGTCTACGGCAAATGAATCAGAGTATGGCCAGGAATATTCATACCGTATAGAGGAGGGCGGGCTGGAGATTAGCAGTGGGGTTGCTTATGAACCAAGTATTGGAAGGGAAGAGAGTCCTTTGGTTCAGCCCATGCATTATGCTGAGTCAACACCACTGGCATCACCTCTTAATTTGTTTCAGGAGAGGCCTTACCTGGAGAAATATTACCCAGGGCCTTCTGTTGGTTATAGAAAGGTTGCGGCAAGGAGCATAGCGCCAGATAGAGCATACGCGGAGTCTTCAGGAATGAATGAACTTCTATATAGCCGCGCGCCAATTACCATACATGAGTTTTATACTCCTAAAGAGTTTCCTGTGAAAGTTGATGCTACCGAAATGGTAAATGACAGGCCTTTTGAATACTCTCTGGGTTTGCCAGGAGTTTCGTCAGTTTATAGAAAAAGGTTGGCTCGTTCTCAGGGCTATTCTATTATTTTAAATGATATGGCGGGAAAGCCTAAGTCCGTGACTCAACTTAAGGAGTTAACAGACCCCAAGACAATTATATCTAAAGAAAAATATACCTACCAAACGGTTAATCCATACAACGATAATCTTGCCAACGAACTATCAAGCAAGGTGCAAGTGCTTACAGAGAATGGAAGCTACCAAACAGCAATTATTGGGCAAACACATGACATTTTTGTGGATATGACTGAGGATTTGTCCATGTTTAATTCTAATGGACTGAATATTAACTTGGAAGTAAGTGTACCTAACCCTCCGCCATGGGTGATACCTGTTCCTCTTCCTCAGGATCATGTACAAGAGAGTAGCCTAAAAACAGTTGTCACCAATAAAATAATATACAGAACGGGTATTATCAAGAAGGTTGAGTCTCAGAATTTTGAGTCAAAGATTGTTACTGAAAATCTTGCATATGACTTGGAAACTGCTGAACCGGTTTTAACCAAGGTGACCAATGAATTTGAAGATCCAATTTATAACTACTCTTATCCGGCACATTGGTATTATGCAGGCATGGGCAGGGCCTCAGAGAACTGGGGAGTGGTTTTAAATAATGGTCAAAGTAGTGGGGCTTATGTGCTTGGAAGCGATGGGAAAATAACTATATCTGGTTTGCCAGCAGGTACTGATGTCTCAGACTATTTTAATGAGGGGGATGAAGTATATGTTGAGCAAACAGGTGGCCTTGCAGATAATTACACTATTACTGAGGTAAATGATGGGTCTGATTATATTCAATGTATCAAAAATTTGAATGGAAACATCAATAATTATTATGCGGTGAGCGGAGGGGTTTGGTTGACTGGAAACAATGTAGAAAGAATTACTGTTACCAGGTCAGGGAAGCGTAACAATTTAACAAGCAAAGCAGGTAATCTTGCAGCGCAGAATTTAACTGGATTTACGGCATTTGACCCTCAAAATCCGGGTTCAACCATATTTAACAGTGGTAATCCCCAGAGTTTCACATTTAGTGATATTATAGACGCTTCAGCAATGGAGTATTCTGACCTGTGGCAAACTATATGTTGTGAATTGCCTCCTGATGATTACTCAAAATATAATGTGGGTATTAGGGGGATTTGGAGGCCTGAAAAGTATCATCGTTATGTAGATGAGCGAGATTATTCATCAGCGAATGAAGACTTGAGAGAGATGGGCTTTTATTCCACATTTACTGAGTTTGATTGGGACAATCCGGGCAACTCTGCAGACGAATGGATTAATGAGAATACGGTCACCAAGTATTCACCTTATGGTTTTGAATTAGAGAACAGGGACGTGTTGGATGTATACTCATCCGCAAGGTATGGGTACAACAATTCATTGGTGACAGCGGTAGGAAGAAATACAACTCATAGTGAGATGTATTTTGAATCTTTTGAAGATATTTATAAAGATTATGGCTATATGCTAAGTAGCATTCTAGAGGCTATAGTCTGCCAGTTACCCCCTCCAGCTTTTAGGTTAAGTGAGGCCCCCGAAGTTCTGTCAACAGAAGCGCACACGGGGCATTATGGGTTGCCGATATCTCCTGGAGGCCAAGCTGATATTGGGGCTATTCCTGTTAAATCTTCACCGCTGGATTGTACGGAAGCTGAAGGTGAAAGGCTTGACGGTCATACCTCCCATGCATGCGATTGTTTGAATAGTGAATACCTTGAAGAAGGTGAGCATAAGGCCGGTTTTGTGCCAATTGCGGATGAGGAGTACTATTTAAGTGTGTGGGTAAAGGACTTAAGTGTTTTTGCAAGCATTGCCAGTCAGTTTCTTGCTCCACAGGTTGATATACAATTTAAGCAAGGTGGCACCTGGCAAACGGCAACCAGCTTTACTACTAGTGCAGCTGAACCTATTATAGATAATTGGCAAAGACTTGAATTTGCTTTTGAAGTTCCGAGCAATGCCACTGACATGAAGGTATTACTGAAAAATACCCATACAGATGGGAATTTTGAAAGTGCTCCCGTAGTTTTTGATGATTTGAGAATACAACCTATTAAGAGCAACATGAAGTCATATGTGTATGACCTTAAGACATTTAATCTTTCAGCTGAGTTGGACGAAAACAACTATGCTACATATTATAACTACGACGAGGAAGGAAGGCTGACGAAGGTGAGGAAAGAAACCGAAAGAGGAATAAGGACGCTGAACGAGGGAAGAATGAGTCTAAAACATGATTAGTATGAATAAAATTCTGTTGATGATTTGTATTTCGTTGATGCAATTGTGCCAAGTTTCACATGCACAAATGTTGACACCAGCTTCACGGTTAAAGAAAGTGTATGAAGCGTATCTTGAGAATGAGAATCTTTTTTTGGATATAGAAGTTACAGGGTATCACTTCAATCAGGAAACAATTCCAATACTTTTAGGAAAGGGGAAGATAAGGCGCAAGGGTAACTTATACTACTCATGTTATGATGACACGGAAAGTATAACAACAGAAAAAGTAACAACTGTTGTAAACCATGCTAGAAAAACGATATCAATATTTCAGGCTGAAAAGCCTTTAAAAGAGCGATATAATGACAGTCAAATTCCAAACTTTGATGCCATCATAGATAAACTAGAGGACATATCCGTTGAAGTATTGTCTAATGGAAATACCAGGTACACTTTTATTAGCCAGTTCGACCAAATCTACAAGACTGAAATAGAGATAAGCAGACAAACCAATCTTATCTGTGAAATAGTTTACCATTACATGAGGCCAGGCAATGAAAGTGATTTTGAGTTTAAGAAAGTAGTTGCTGTGTATAAAACAGCTAAAGAAGATAAATCAATAGACCAATATTTCAACATTAATAAGTTCGTAACACATTCAAGTAATGGGTATCAACTAACAACGCCCTTTTCCAGATATAGTCTTAGTTCTCCAGACCCACAAAATCGCCTTTCACCATGAGAAATCTATTAAACATTGCACTAGGTTCTTTAGCAATCCTTATCCTCAATGTTTCTTCTGTGAATGCAGGAGTAGTTGAGTATAGTGATAAACTAGAAGGCGATGATATAAGTGTTAGCAGCACTATTGAGGTAATGGATGGTATGTTTTCAGAAATGTTTTACAATCATAATTTTGCTCAATACTTTACCAATAGAAATGTAATCAATAGGGTTAAGCTATATTATGATGAGAAGGATTACTATTATTCAAGTTCTTGGGAAATTGAAGTAGTTGTAGATTTCACAGGTTATAATCGGCTTAATATAGCACAACCAGCAGAGGTATGTACATTAAGTATAAGTTATGACCCTGCAGGTGGTATCAACTATACCGATATTGATATGTGTTTGTTTAATGATCCTGGGTACCATAGAACTCAGGTGGAAATTACCGCGATTGATTGGGATGGGTTAACCTCTGGAGAAAGACCAGATATTATATTGGAGAGTTCTATTGAGGTGGAAAGGTATTACCATATGAGGACTTATGAAGCCCCTAATACTGCTTATGAGTTTGATTCAAATGATGATATTATAGAGTTGCAATGGACTTATATAGAAGGTGCAGAAGAATATGAAGTTGAGTGGATGCATATTACTGATTATGACCCACTTACAACTACTGCAATAGCTTTATCAACTATTGCCAATATCCCACATTATAAACCCTGGGAACAATTTGCTACAAGAATTAGTGCGACTGACAACTTTTTTAGGCTTAGTAATACATTTGATGAGGGGTATTTAATATACAGGGTAAGAGGGGTTGGAAGAAGGTTTGCGGACTTGTCTAAGGTTTATCCAACAGAATGGTCAACCGTTACGTTTATAGATGTTGGAGCCTTTGAGGCAAAAAAAAGGAACTGGCAGTATCATGCTACCTATGCTGAAAACGGAAAAGTGAAGGAAGTGGTGACCTTTGCGGATGGTACTTCGAGGAATAGACAATCTGTGACTGTATTGAATACAGATGATATTGCAGTAGTAGGTGAAACTATATATGATTATGAGGGTAGGGCTGCAATACAAACTTTGCCCGCACCTGAAGCAGCATGGGGAAGAAAGCTTAAGTTTTACGAAGAATATAGTTTGAATAGCGCTGCAGGAGCAGTTTACAGCCGCAAAGATTTTGATAAAGATGCTCTCTTCGCCTCGGGTTGTAGTAGTGATAGACCTGATGGAATGAAAGCTACTAGTGGAGCTAGTAATTATTATTCATCCAGTAATACTAATTATGAGGAGGGTTTTAATGCTTTGTTGCCCGATGCAGAAGAATTCCCGTTTACACAAACGAGTTTTGGTTTGGATGGCAGAGTAACTAACCAAAGCTCTCCGGGTTATGCTCATACCGTGGGTTCAGGAAATGAGGTTAAGTACTTGTATGGAACGCCAGCCGAAGGAAAGTTAGAGAGGCTTTTTGGAAACAACATAGGTGATCTTACGCACTATAGCATTGAAATTATGGAAGATGCTAATGACCAAATGAGTGTAACCTATAAAGATATGGCGGGAAGGACCATTGCAACTTCTCTTATTGGTCCTAAACCAGACAATTTAGATGCTTTGCCAAGTTTGGGATCAGCAGAAACATTTACAACCTACTTTGATTCATGGAATGAGGAATATGTTACAGTTGATGAAGGTACTGGATTGGTGATGACCAATAATTTTACAGTAACAACAACTGGAAGGTGTACCCTAACTTATGACTTTGATATACCACCTGCTTATTCTGCTCCCTGCGGCACTGATACTCATGACTTTAAGTACAACCTTGTAATCAGTATACACAATTCATGCGGTGATACTATAGCATCAACTCTAGACTCAGATTACGAATTGGGTACGTCACTTTCAATATCAACAGCGACCTGGACCTCCCCGCCCATAGTAATACATGTTAACTTTGATGAGGTGGGGACATATACCATTAGAAAAGCCCTGACGCTTGATGAAGATCATTTGCAATCAGAGTTAGGAAGCTTTATGACTGTTGCTGAGACTAATACTGATGAGGTTTGCTTTGACGAACAAGACTTTACTGACCCTTGTGATGATAATGGTGACTGCAGCGGTGCTGAGTGTTGTGCGCAGGCTCTGGACCGATTTGGCCCACCGCCATCTTGCCCAGAGTTGCTGGAACAACTTGAGGCCGATATGAGCCCCGGGGGCCAATATTTTGATAACTTAACCATAGATGGTGATTTTATACCAGATAATGGATGGCTAGAGGATGTTGTTGATTGGGATGCTAATGATTGGTGTAATGTTAACTTTCTTGACCCGCAAGGCAATAGGATTACTAGTTGGGATGATTTGAGGACACACTGGGACCCAAGTTTTTTAACACAAGAGTTTGGCCTTACACCGCCTGCTCCTGTTTGTAGTCCTGCCTGTGGTAGCCCCTGTGAGGTTGACGGCAGGACAATGTTTATACAATATCACCCGGAGTATTGTATGTATCAGTTTGTTTGTGAGGGAGCAACTGACCTTTCAGTAATAGGAAGTATTGCTTATGATGAGTATGCATTAAAGGAGTTTGATTACTATGAGGCAACAAACAACACTTCCTGGACAGTGCCTCCGTCGACTACTAATAATCTTTGTGGTTCCTCACCTTTGCTGGATGATAGTGGTTTGCCTGCCACCCCAGTTGACCCTGCCAATCTATTGGAAAGTGATCCTTTTTTCTATAACTCATGTTCAGCATATAGTGGTTACAAAACATTACTTATTGCACTAATGGAAGGATATCTTGATGAAGGGGGAAATAGTTTGGGAGCCCCTACTACGTTGTGGGAATATGCTGAAGCTGAAGCTGAAAGATATGGTTGCACGAGCGACGATACCAAGTGGGAAATATTCAGGAACTTGTATATGAACTATAAGCGCTCTATGATAATTGTGGGAGGTATGTTGTGGGATGGTTGTGATTATGAAAGCCCACATAGGTTGTGCGATAGCCCTGACCCATATAGTGAACCATTTGATGCTATTTCAAATGGTGATTGCGATGTGACATGGAACAATAGCTCAGCAGGATTTATTGTTCGTTTCCCGATTACTTTGGGCTTTTTGGAGGATGAACTTACAGATGCCGGTAATACTGAGTTAGATGATATAGATTGGGAAAACACTGTTGCGCCAGGCTTTGAGGACGGGGTTGCCAATACTTACGGATTGTGTGGTGTTCAAGCTGTTGTAACAATGAATGTGACGAATTATGGCTGCGATACCTGGGATGCCCTTTATGTTGCGTACGGAGCTTCTGAAGTTCAAATAACACCAGGAAACAACGAATTGACAACTCAGGAGTGTTCTACAATGACTAGTACAAGTACCCAATGGGTTGTAGATTTAATCAATTCATATAATTCTACGCCGGAGTTTACAGCCGTAATTGATCCTGACGACCCACTTACTTTTATTATATATGGACCATCGGATGAGAATCTTCTTGGAAACAAAGTATATTGGTATTGGGAAGATCTTGAGGGGCCTGGACCAGGGCACGTAAGCAATTTCACTGCTAGTACGGATGGTGACTGCCCTGAAATAGACCATTGTATATGTTATGAATTTGTTGAGCTTACAAATTTGTTTAATACTTATGAAACAGACCTTGAGGCTGAGTTGAATACAAACTTTAGTGATGCGGAAGACTATATCGAGTATTACTATGAAACACTTCATGGTATTACAATAGACCCTGAAACTTTGGCAGTATGGATAAGTAATTGCTCAAGTTATGGTTATCCTGTAGAAATTACAGTGGATGCAAATTCTCATACTGTTACTTCAACTAATCCGTTAGAGTACCTGCCTTGCGAGATAGACTGTGAAAACCCTTGCCCTGAAGATTGCTATGAAGGTGATGAGTCTGACCAAATAGCATACTATTATGAAAACGAATATGTGCAGCAGCAATTGGCTGCATTGGAGGCTGAGTTTTTAAGCGGTTATTGGGCAGCGGCGTTTGATTTGGATTACCTGGGTATTGGTGATGATGAAGATTTCTCATTGGAATACCAGGATGCTGAGCATCATTTTACCCTGTATTACTATGACAGGGCTGGCAACCTGATAAAAACTGTGCCACCTGCAGGTGTTGTGCCGCTTACCAGTACCCCATTGCAACAGGCTATTACTTACAGAAGGACTGGAACAGGAACTGCACAATGGCCTACCCACGGTGCCATGGCAACTACTTATGAGTATAATACCCGCAACCAACTTATCAGGCAAAATACACCAGATGGGGGAGAAACCAATTTTTGGTATGACTCAAAAGGGCAGCTTAAGCTAAGCCAAAATGCATTGCAAGCTACGTTTAGCAGCCCTGATATATATAGCTATACCAGGTATGATGAGCAAGGCAGGGTTGTTGAAACTGGTGAAATGGAAGATACAGATGGGGTAACTGACCATGCATATGATTTGGACGGGCTCAATGAGCTCAATTTTCCAACTACGTATGGTGATTTGGGTGATAGAACCCAGGTAGTGACTACACTGTATGATGAACCTTTGACAACGGGTTATCTCACTGCTTATTTTGGCCCAAACGGGCAAATGAATTTGCGGAACCGTGTATCCAGTGTTTTTTACTTTGATTTGTTTGATTTGAGTGAAACATATAGGCACGCGGCACACTATAGCTATGATATACATGGCAATGTGAAAACCTTTGTGGAAGATATACCTGAACTGGATATTGTGGATGCGCAATACAGCAAGATTGATTACCGATATGACCTATTGAGTGGCAATGTGTTGCAGGTAGACTACCAACACGGCCTTACCGACCAATATTTTCACCGCTACCACTATGATGCTGACAACAGGATAACCCATGCGTGGACCAGCCGCGATAGCAGCCTGTGGGATTTGGATGCCAAGTATTTTTACTATGCCCACGGGCCATTGGCAAGGGTGGAGATTGGCGACCTGAAAGTGCAGGGGCTTGACTATGCCTACACCATTAATGGATGGCTAAAGGGTGTGAACCAAAACAGCTTGGTGGCGGCAGATGATATGGGCCTAGACGGAGTGGCAGACCCAACCAATGATTATTTCCCCAGTGCTACCAATATACATAAACTGACAGGCCGGGATGCTTATGGTTTTACCCTCGGCTATTTTAATGACGGCACTTATAGCGACTACACGGGTATAAACAGTGACAGGGATTTGATGGCCTCAGTGGAGGATTTTACTACGGACATTGTGAATGGCACAGTGGCAACGGATAACCCCCTTGATTTGTATAATGGCAATATAAAGCAAATGGATGTGGCCCTGGCACAGACCACCAGTGGCAACCCCAGCACTTTGGATAAGCACAGCTACCACTATACCTACGACCAGCTGAACAGGATAACTGCCATGGATGCCTATGCCACCACTACCAATTGGACGGGTGCCAGCCCTACAAACGACTACAAAACCACATACGTTTATGGACCCAATGGCAATATAACCAACTTGTTTAGAAATGGTGTAACCAGCACGGCGCTTGCTATGGACGATATAGATTACTACTATATGGGCACAACCAGTGGTGGTGATGTAGAATATACCTATGATGCAAACGGCGACCCTATTGATATTGGGCTAAACGCATTAACGCTGACCAGTAAGACTAATAAGCTAGCGTTTGTGAATGATGGTGTGAGTAGCTCTAATTATACGGTGGATATTGATGCCCAAAGCTCTGCCAACTATGTGTATGATGCAATTGGCAACCTGACAAAAGACGTGACGGAAGAAATTGGAAACATTGACTGGACGGTGCGTGGCAAGATAGCCGCCATAACGCGCTCTGCTGGCACCAAGGAGGACCTGAGGTTTAGATACGGGGCAACGGGAGACCGCTATGTGAAGGAGAGCTTTACCCATGGCACGGGGGGTGATGTGCTGAGCAGAACGGGCACCTATTACCGCCGCGATGCCAGTGGCACTGTGATGGCGATGTATGAGCTTGACTTTAGGGAAGGGCACGGCAGCGATTACGAAGGGGAGTATACATTGCAGGAGCACCCTATATATGGCAGCAGCCGTATAGGCAATAAACTGTATGACGACTTGATGGCAGGGCAGGCTACTTTTACAGCAACCATTACCAATGGGGAGTTTGAAAGCATAACACACACCCAAAGCTATGACCTTAGCATGCCACTTGGCTCTGCCAGCCGCACTTTGGGCGATAAACGCTATGAAATGACCAACCACCTGGGCAATGTATTGGCAACGATAAACGATAGAAAAATACCAGACGGTACTGGTACTAGTGTAAACTTTTATGAGCCCGATGTGCTGACCATAAGCGACTACTACCCCTTTGGTATGGTGATGCCGGGCCGCCAGCACAATGATGGCAATTA
>JANQJC010000018.1 GCA_028281825.1 Flavobacteriales bacterium | reverse complement strand
ATCCACCGCTGAAGCCATACCAACCCCGCCACCAACAGCCTTACCCTGAACGCGACCAATAATAAACTTTGGGCATTTGCGTGCTGCATTAATCACTCTCGCAAAACCCATGAAAAAGTTCTTTCCTGTTTCAAAATCTTCAATGGATAAAAGCTCATCAAATGAAGCACCAGCACAAAAAGCGCCTTGACCCTCACTTTTCAAAATGATAACTTTTATCTCATCATCCTGTCCTGCCTCAGCAATAGTCTCTGCCAATTTGCGTAAAACCTTACCAGGTAAAGAATTACTCTTTGGGTGATTGAAAGTAATGGTTCCAATACCATCATTTACGACTAATTCAACCCCGCCTTGTTCTGTTATATTTTCACTCATTTATTTTATATAGATATATCATCATTGAGATTTGCCTATGGCGAAGAAGCAATCTTAAATTAATCCACTGAATCGGAGATTACTTCGTCTTTTTACTCCTCGTAATGACGGTGTGTTTTTATTAGTATTCTCTTATTCTAAACAAATTTCTTCAGGCACTAACCCGTTAATAAAATCATTAAAACTCCTTGCTATGTGCATATCCTCGTCACATTCAACATCAATCCACCTTACGGATGGAACATCTCCACTTCTATAATCAAGAGTTATCCACCAATGTCCATCACCAGTTAATAAAACCTGCTTTTCAGGTAAGCCCCACTCTTGAGTCATGTACTCTGTATCAAGAATATTATGGGCTGTTCTTATCGAATCATCAATTACTATTCCTGACAAATCAGATAATGAGACATAGTTATCAGCCCAAGTTGTTTTTTCTTTCATTGGAAAAGCAAAGCCTTTTGTATAACCACCATTTTGAATTCTAAGTAGATCAATTAAAAGCTGGGGCAGCTTCACCTTTAGCCTTTTTTCGGCAATTTCTACCATTTCATCAGTCAATGGAGGATGATTATAAAAATTACTATCCCAAAATACATTGATATCTACAGCCATTTCATTTTGAATTCGAATTCATTTAAGATGAGATTATACACAAAGAACGCAAAGCTTTAATTATTACTCTTTTCTTTTTACTAATGTCAAAATAGTACCCACCGCGCATGTCTCGTTTTCTTCGTCATACACTTCCACTTGCCATTTCACTTCACCTGTGGCTACTTTATCATCTTCCCTTTTCTCCTTCCAGGTCTTTTGCTTACAGGTTAGTTTTACACCAAGCGTCATTCCCGGATACACAGGCTTGGTAAAGCGAAATTCTTCCACACCATAGTTAGCCACAACCGGGCCTTTCTTAGGGTGTACAAACAATCCCGCGGCCATTGACATCACAAAATAACCATGTGCCACACGCTTTTCAAAAATCGTTTCATCCAGTGATGTAGCATCTGTATGTGCATAGAAATGGTCCCAACTTACATTAGCAAAATTCACTACATCAGTCTCTGTAACCGTTCTCTTGTGAGTCACTAGTGTTTCTCCAACTTCCAATTCTTCAAACATCTTCGCGAACGGATGTATAACATCTTCTTTCTGCTCAGCACCTGGCATATATTTGTTGGTAATCTTCATCAAAGTAGTGGGTGAAGCTTGAATTGCAGTGCGTTGCATGTAATGGAATACTCCACGTATACCACCCATTTCTTCACCACCACCTGCACGGCCAGGACCACCATGCACCAAGTGAGGCAGGGGAGAACCATGCCCTGTTGATTCACCAGCACTGTCTTTATTGATAAATACCAACCTACCGTGCTGCGCCGCGGTATTGATAGCCATATGCTTAGCGAAATCATTATCGGCAGTGAAGATAGAACCGCACAAACTACCACGCCCCATTTTGGCTAGCTCTGCAGCTTCATCTTCAGTTTTGTAAGCCATCACAGTACTGACAGGGCCAAATGCTTCGATATTATGAGGCTCGGCCTTATTGAAAGGGTCGTCACAATAGAGTAGGGTAGTGGGCATAAAGGCGCCTTTTTCTTTATCTGCGCCCACAACTTCATAATCATCCGTGCCGCCGTATACCAATTCGCATGATGTACGCAACTGTGCTACTTTATCTTTCACATCAGCTACCTGATCAAGGCTGGCTAGCGGTCCCATTCTTACACCTTCTACAGATGGGTTGCCAATCTTGGTTCCACTCAATCTCTCCTTCAATGCTTCAATCACAGCCTCCGTCATGGCATCAGGTACAATAGTTCTGCGGATGGCAGTACATTTCTGTCCTGCTTTTACCGTCATTTCCCTGGCTACTTCTTTAATAAACAGTTTGAACTCTTCAGTTCCAGGGCCTGCTTCTGGTCCAAGAAGGGAAAAATTTAAAGAATCAGCCTCCATATTAAAACGCACCGAGTTATTGATGATATTCGGACGGGATTTAAGCATTCTTCCTGTGCTTGCAGAACCTGTGAAGGTTACAACATCTTGCTCATTCACATGGTCCAGCAAATCACCTACACCACCACAAATCAACTGCAATGAGCCTTCTGGTAATATACCTGAAGCAATGATTTCAACTACCATCAACTCAGTGAGGTAGGAAGTGGCAGTAGCAGGCTTCACTATCGCAGGTACACCAGCCAATAGGTTAACAGCTATTTTCTCCAACATCCCCCAGCATGGGAAATTAAAAGCATTGATATGCACTGCAACACCTTCTAATGGCACTGCAATATGCTGACCGATAAAAGTACCTTCTTTTGAAATTGCTTCAGGTGGCCCGTCAATGTAAAAACTCTCATCAGGCAGTTCACGGCGGCCTTTACTGGCATATACAAACAAGTTACCAATACCGCCATCTATATCAATCCAAGAGTCGCCTTTGGTTGCTCCTGTAGCAGATGACATGGCATAAAAAGTGCTTTTCTTTTCATTCAGGTGCAAGGCTAATGCTTTCAACATTCTGGCTCTATCATGAAAGGTCATTTTTCTTAAAGCAGGTCCACCAATTGTACGGCCATATTCCAGCATGGCTTTAAAGTCCAACCCATCACTGGTTGATGTGGCTATTTTTTCACCTGTTACTGCATTGAATAGTGGTCTGCCTTCTCCTTCGCCTTCTACCCATTTGCCTAGTGCATAGTTCTTTAGTTTCATGTGTAAATAATTTATTTTCAAAGGTCACATGGAACTCCCAAAAAATTTCGGTCGTTTCATATCTCGGTTTTGTGATTCAACAAATTCAAGGAGGGCTAAAATAGGGATTTTTAGATGTTTACGATACTAATCTATAGATTGAGTTTATTACAAAAAAGAAGACCCGAGAATTCGGGTCTTCTTTTGCAATCCTTAGTCTACTAATCTAATAAGTGTCATCAAAAAGATTTTGGTACCATCCGCCAAATTGACCAAGAAAATATGTTGGCAATGTTGGCCCTGTACCTTCATGAACTGGATTTCGGCCTCTCATATCAGGTAATGCAAAAGTGGAAATACCATTGCCACCGTAATAGGTGCCAAGAATTGAAAATAAAGCCGGATAACTTGATATTGACAATAATTGACCATCGCAAAATGCCCAGCCTGGTGGCTCATAGTTGCCAGCAAACATAATTATTTGTCCTGTGTAAGGGGAGGTGGCACCACCGCCACCACCAACACCACCTCCATGTGGAGGGTAAATGCCATCTAGGCAAATTAGAAAGTTTACAGTTAAATAAGCATCTCTTATGTCCTTATAAGTTGAGTGGGGTGATAATGATACCCATGTGCTTGTACCAGTGGCATCCGATACTAGCCTTTTGCCAGTGCCTTCAGAACCGTCTGCTATCCTCACGTTTCCAATTAAGTTGACATCACCATTTACATGCAGTTTACCAATAGGTGTTGAAGTACCTATACCTACATTTGCTCCATTACCCAAAACTAAACTATTACTGGCTGAAACCGTAGCTCCATTGCCTATTGCAGTGGCATTACTAAGTGAAGGTAAGCTTCCATCAGCGCCATAACCAATGTAAGTATTGCCACTACCTGTGGTATTATCTTTACCCGCTTCAAAGCCAATAAAAATGTTATTATCCTCAGTACTGTTGTATCCAGCCTCACGACCTAAAAAAACATTATTTTGACCATCATCAATGCTATACCCAGCGCTTGTTCCAATGCTAATGTTATTGATAGAGCTGGTGGATGTGTAACCCGCATTTAAACCTGCAAAAAAGTTACTGCCACCTATGGTGTTTGAGTATCCTGCGCGATAACCTAAAAATATATTCTCACTGCCTGTAGTGTTGCTTGTCCCTGCTCTGTAGCCAATGAAAACGTTATTATCTCCAGTAGTACTAGCTTTACCTGCTTGGTATCCAAGAAAGTTATTGTTTACCCCGCTAGTAAGCGCACTGCCAGTTTGGTGCCCCTGCATAAAGTTGCGGTTAGCATCAATAGCAAGTGCTCGGTTGCCATCAATCGTTAATTCATTACCAGCAGTAATGTTAATGTTACCTGCTACATCCAGTTTTGATGACGGACTAGTAGTACCTACACCTATATTAGTACCATCATTAAAAAGCAAAGAACTGGCAGCCCAATCAGTACCATTGTGATTGATGGTTTGTCCATTGGTTCCACTAAAAGGGATGGTGCGAAATTGGTCCGCGGTCTCTACATTTTTGGCTGTGCCCGATTTTTCTGCATAAAAGGCATAAGGCACACTCAGTAGTTGGTTGATGCCCATTGCCTGGAAGTGGCCGTTGTTGTCTACATCTAGCTCAACGGAAATAAAATGGTCAGCGTCTTCCCATTCAACATCATCTAATGAACCATTAATTGCATTGCCCTCACCAATTTTCAAACTGAAGAGTCCGAAACTATTAGTAGTAGCATTTTGGGTTTCACTATACACTGGAGTGTTAATGTCCATTCCACTTATGATATGCATTCTTAAAGTAATGTCTTTATTTACAAGAGCATTGCCTTGAGCATCACGCGCAGCACCCTGGTAATTCATTTTTTTTGGCGCCTGTGCAAAAACACTCAAAAGGCTGCAAGTGATTGCCAGTGAGAAAATAAGCGATTTTTTCATAGTCATTTAATTTTAATTCATTGTTTATTAATGTCAAATATAGTTAACTAATATAATTATATGTAACAATAATTAAAAGCTTTATTATTTTTTTACATTGATTTTAATTACAGCGTGAGTGTTTTAGCAACTTGTAGATGTCTCAGAAAAATCTTAATTCCTAAAAAGTTATCCACTTATTTTACCAATGTTAATAGGATAAGTTGGCGTATAGCATGGAGGCGGAGGTTTTCAATGCTCCAAAAGATTTAGCTTAGGGTACTTGCATATCGCAGGTTGAAACTAGTGGTAAGAAAAGTACAGCTATGAGGGTTATTGAATAAGCTAAAAACTGACTTCTTAAAGCTAATCAAACCTTCCCCTTCAAATACTTCCCAGTATAAGATTCTTGGCAGTTAACGATATCTTCTGGTAGCCCCTGGAAAACGATATTGCCACCCTTGTCTCCACCTTCTGGGCCTATGTCAATTATCCAGTCTGCACATTTGATAACCTCAGGGTTGTGTTCAATAATAACCAATGAATGCCCCAATTTAAGCAAGGCATCAAAAGCTTTTAGTAGTTTTTTGATATCGTGAAAGTGAAGTCCAGTAGTAGGCTCATCAAATATAAAGAGGGTTTTATCTCCGCTTGCACCTTTAATAAGGAAAGAGGCTAATTTGATACGCTGTGCCTCTCCACCACTCAAGGTGCTGGATGATTGCCCTAGTTTGACATAACCCAAGCCCACATCCTCTAATGGTTTTAACTTATTGGCAATCTTAGGCTGACTATCTCTAAAGAACGCAATAGCTTCTTCCACGGTAAACTCAAGGATGTCATTGATATTCTTGCCGTTGTATTCTACTTCTAAAACATCTGCTTTAAATCTTTTCCCATGGCAGGTCTCGCACTCTAGGTGAATGTCGGCCATAAACTGCATCTCAATCGTTACTTCACCTTCTCCCTGGCACACATCACAGCGGCCACCTTCTACATTAAACGAGAACCAAGAAGGCTTATACCCCCTCATTTGGGATAGTTTTTGATCTGCATACAGGTTACGGATATCATCATATGCCTTGATGTAGGTAACAGGATTTGAGCGTGAAGAACGGCCTATGGGATTCTGGTCAATAAACTCAATAGCTTGTATTTTATCATATGCCCCTTCCAGTTTATCCATTTCTCCTGTCTTGCCTGCATAGCCACCATGTATTTTTTTGAGAGCAGGGTATAGTACTTCACTCACCAATGAACTTTTCCCGGAGCCACTCACACCAGTCACCACAGTCATGGTCTTAAGAGGAAAGTTGGCTTCTACATTCTTTAGATTATGGTGACGAACACCCTTTAACGTAATAAACTCTTTCGCTTTTCTTTTCTCTTTAGGTAATTCTATTACGTCTAATCCATTCAGGTAACGGGCAGTTAGGCTTTTGTCCTCCTTAGCTAAGGCATTGTGGTCGCCTTGGAAAACCACAGAACCACCATGAGCGCCTGCTTCAGGGCCCATATCAATGATTTGGTCTGCGGCACGCATTATTTCTTCGTCGTGCTCTACCACAATTACTGTATTGCCAATCTTATTCAATGAGCGAAGCACTTTTATCAGCCTATCTGTATCTCTCGGGTGCAGGCCGATACTTGGCTCGTCCAATATATACATACTACCCACTAAGCTGCTGCCAAGAGATGAAGCCAGGTTTATCCTTTGTGACTCACCACCTGACAGGCTATTGGAAGTTCTGTTTAGCGTTAAATAGCTCAAGCCCACATCACACAAGTATTGTAACCTTGAGTTGATTTCAACCAAAAGCCTTTTGGCTACTGCGCTATCGTATTCGTTCAATTCCAAATTGGCAAACCAATCTTTCAAGTCACCTATAGACATCAAAACCAAATCACTGATAGAAGTACCATTTATTTTCACATAGTTGGCGTCTTTTCTCAATCTGGTTCCACGGCAATCGGGGCAAGCAGTTTTACCGCGATACCTTGAAAGCATCACACGATATTGTATCTTGTATGAATTCTCTTCCAGCATCTTGAAAAAGTCATCCAATCCCTGAAAATGCTTATTGCCTGTCCATAAAAGTGCTTTATGTTCTGGTGTCAGGTCATAGTAAGGCTTGTGAATAGGGAAATCAAATTGATAAGCTGTTTTTACCAACTGCTCTTTGAATTTGCTCATGGTTTCACCCCGCCAGCAAACAACAGCATCGTCATATACGGATTTGCTTTTATCAGGTACTACAAGGTCAGCATCAATACCTATTATGCTGCCAAACCCTTCACATTTTTTGCAAGCACCATAGGGGTTGTTAAAGCTGAAGAAATTTATACTAGGCTTCTCAAAAAGTATCCCATCTTCTTCAAAACGGTTGCTAAAGGTGTATACTTTTCCATCATCGGCTAGTTCAACCACACACTCACTTTCCCCTTCAAAAAAAGTAGTTTGTACACTATCGGCTAACCTGCTTGCAAACTCACCATCATCATGCTCAACTGCGAAGCGGTCTATTAATAGATAAGGTTGTTCTTTTGATGCTTTATCAAGGCTTTCAAGATATGGCTCAATCCTTTCCACTTTACCATTCACCTTGATGCGAGAAAAGCCCTGTTGAATGAACAATTTTAGTCTATCCTGAAGAGTAGTGTCCTTTTTGATGTTTATTGGGGCTAGCAGGTAAGCCTTGGTTCCATCAGGAAGGGAAAGGATAAAATCCACCACATCAGTAACAGAATGCCTCTTCACCTGCTTGCCACTCACTGGCGAATAAGTTTTGCCAATCCTGGCAAATAATAGTTTCAGGTAATCGTATATCTCAGTTGTAGTCCCCACGGTAGAGCGTGGATTGCGTGTATTCACCTTTTGCTCTATGGCAATGGCAGGGCTTATCCCCTTTATATAATCTACTTCTGGTTTATCTATCTTACCGAGAAATTGACGGGCATAAGCACTCAGGCTTTCCACATATCTCCTTTGCCCTTCGGCATAAAGGGTATCAAATGCCAATGAAGACTTACCCGAACCCGAAAGGCCTGTTATCACCACAAATTTTTTCTGTGGGATAGCAATATCAACTTCTTTTAGGTTATGCACTTTAGCCCCTTTTATAATGATGTATTCCTTAGGGCTAAGTGTATCTATATCGGTTTCGGGCATTGAGTTGAATAATTACAGGGCGGCAAAATTACTGAATTGGAAGCAGTTGTCGTTCTAAACTGCTAATAAAGTTTAAGAATAAAGGCGCTTCAGGATTAAGGGTTTAGCCAATAGTTTCTTTTTTGAGATTAGCAGCTTGTTGCCAATCCATATGCACTATTGCAAGAGAATAAAGCTCAGGCATGTTCCTTTCCCCATATTTCTTTTTTAGAATTTCATCAATTGAATTAAACAATACTGCTTTGGTTTTGCCAGTAAGTACATATAGCTGACTTTTTGTCAAACGATTGTTTATCAATTCAAGTCTTTGTGCATTTGATTTCAGGTTAACATCAATTATAAGCTTCTCTGACAATAGCAAACTTGCTATTTCAGATAATTTTTTCTCACTCTTAGAGCAGATTCTAATCAGTATCATTTTCTGGTTCTATAATTGCTAAGTTGTAATTTAATTCAGCTAGCGAACGATTGTTTTTACTGAGTAGTTCTACCAATTTTAGCTGTGAATTTAACCAGTACTGTTCGCGCGAATTAACAACAAATATTGAGCTTTCTCCAATGTTGAACATTTCTCTTTCAGCTAATAAAAGCGTTTCATAACCGCCAATAGCATCACTGAGTCTTGATGCTTGATTTCGTGTGGTTTCATATTCAATCAATGAGGCTCTTACCTTGTTTTGTAACTCTAGGTTTTTAACCTGTAGTTTATACTCTATTTCTTGTATTTTGATTTTAGTCAGTTGCAAGCTGGCCCTTTCTTTCCTTAAGAAAATGGGCATTGAGAAGTTAAGTCCCCACTTATAGTTATTGGTAGCGAGGTTTTGTAGCTCATCGGGTGTGCTAAGTGGGTAATAGTTTAAGTTCAACTGGGGCTTAAGCATTTCCCTGTTTAGCCTTTCTTCTATCTCCAGTGTTTGCTTTTGATAGTCAAACAACTGTAAAAGAGGGTGCGTTTCAGACAGTCTTTCGATACCCACTCCAATACTATCTAAATTAATTTCAGTCGAGTTTTGCTCAAATTCTCGCCAGGGCAAAGCTTGGGCATTCTCCGAAACTTCAAGTGGAATGCCTTCTTCTGTCCAAAGAAAAGTTGATAGGTACAGCTTTGTTTTTCTTTCTTCCATTTCCGCTGTAGCCGAGCCAACCTGCAGATTGATAAGTTGCAAACCAGCTTCTACAGTATCAATTGGTGGAACATCTCCTGCGTCAACTTGTAATTTCAAAGCATCAAGTCTCTGCTGTGAGGCATTTATCACATCCTCATAAATTCTTGCTTTGTTCCAATTTTCAAACCATTTCCAATATGCTACGCTAGCATCATAAACCAATTGGTTAATGAGGTTTTTTCTTTCAGCCTCGGTTAAATCATAATATATCTGTGCTTTCCTAAGTGTTGCTCTTCTCTCATCTATAAAAAGACCTTGCCCAATAGGCAGGGATAGTCCAGCATATAATAGCCCACTATTGGGTAAATAATTTTCAGGGTTCAAAAAAAGGCCTGAGTTGTTCTCATACCCTCCTTTCAGTTCTACTCCAAACCATGTTGGTACTTTTAGCACCCCACTGGTAAGCTCATAGTAATCTTTACTATCAAATGACTTTGTGTCAGTATTTACTTCAACTTTCGGGTCAAAGGCTCCTCTTGCTTTCTGTTCCGTCTTCTCAGCTCTTACTCTAAGCAAGTTTGCTTGTTTCACCACAGGATGGTTTGACAACAGGGTTTTTAAAAAATCATTGTAGGTAAATGTATTATCATCCTGCGCAAATGATAATAAGCAACTCAGGCATAGCAATAGATTTAGTGTTAACAGCTTTTTCAAATCTATCAGTTTATTTAGCCTTATCTTTCTTCTCAGGTTTAACAGTATCGGGTGTATGTACATAAAAATCTGGCGGAAAGCCATTTAATTGGCGCCATGCTTCATACCATAAGGGGACATCTTTAAGCAGGGCCATGCCCATTGCTCCTGAGCCAACCCTGATTGCGGTTGGCCATTCAACATCATCAGGGTCAGGTGCTACCAATATTCTGTATTTTCCGTTGTGGCTTATAAACCTGTCAATTGCAACGACTTTTCCACCGTAAGTACCAAATGATACATTAGGCCAACCAGAGAAAGCTACGGAAGGCCATCCATCAAAAATGAACCTTACAGTTTGTCCTATGTTTAGTAAAGGTAGGTCAACGGGTTGTACATACATTTCCACCGCCAAGTCATAATTTGCAGGCATGATACTTACCAATTCCTCTCCGGCTTTCAGGCTTTCACCCACCCCGGCTTTTATGGCTTTAGTAATGTAGCCTTCTTGGGGCGAGGTAATATAATACATGCCCGCTCTCACTGAATAGTTCATGTATTGGTTTTGCATTTTTGTCACCAATGCCTCTGAGTCATACATGGCTGATAAAGCAGTAAACTTGTCCGATTCTGCCTTTGCCAATTTGTCTTGATATTGGTTTTCTATAGATACAAGTTCTACTTGGGCGTTTATAACTTCATTTTTACTGGTAAGCAGTTTATTTTCTGCACTTATTAACTTGGCTTGTGTCTCTTGCAATTTAAGTTTTCTGCCTTCAAATTCAGTCAATGATTTCAATCCGTCTTCATATAGTTTCTTAAAGCGGCTGAATTGTTCTTCAGCGACTGAAAGGTTCGTTTGGGCTGCGATAAAATCAATACTATCAGATTCCACCTTCAGTTGTGCCTGACGCAAATAATTTTCAGCCTGCTCAATTTTAAGGTTTTTGGTCTTGAGTAATGCATCTATTTGTTTATCTAAGGCTTTAATCTTTTCCATATACGACGAAACGGTCTGTTCCTTCGCAATTATTTGTGCTTCAGTATTCTCTAGAAGATTAGGGTCAAGGTAGTCTTCTTTTATTTCTGATATGCGGAAAATAGTATCCCCTTTTTTTACATAATCCCCTTCTTTAACATACCATTCTTCAACTCGCCCATCTATCATGCTGTGTATGGTTTGTGGGCGCTGTTCGGGGCGAAGTGTAGTAACTTTTCCATTTGCACTGATGTTTTGTGTCCAAGGCAAAAACAAAAGGCAGAAGAAAGTTATCATGGCTACACTAATAATCCACTTGAGTATATTTAGCGCCTTATAATCCCTTAGCAACGAGAAAGATTTATACCCTTTCTCGTCAATCAACCCTTTAACGCTATTGTCACTTATATTCAACATTGCCCATCAAGCTTTAAAAAGTTCTTTATACCACTTGTCTTCTTTGAGTTTATCGAAGCTTCCTTCAAACATCACTTTGCCATCGTCTAATACAATTATCTTATCAAAAAGCTTTACTTTTTCTTCATCATTACTCACTGCTACTACATTCCAAGGCCTTTCTTTATCAAGCAAGTATGCGAGAACTTTTTTGCGGTCTTCGGCCTGTAAATGATGGAAGCTATCTTCAAAAAGTAGGGTTTTGGGTTGGCATGCTATGCTTCTGGCAAGTTTTATCTTAAAAGCTATGCTCTTGGGTATTTGCCTGGCTTCTGGTTGCAATTCGGTGTGATAACCATCTGGCAGTTTGCTAATGTACTTGTCTAGACCAACTGCCTGGGTAGCTTCTTTAACTTCATTAAAGCCAACACCTTCTTTTCCAAGGCCAATATTCTCAATAATAGAGCCTTTAAAAATATCTTCTTTAGCCAGATTATCTCCAATATATCGTCTCACTTGCCTAATGTCTAGATTACTTAATGGAACTTGGTTGTATGTTATCGTGCCGTTACAATCTTCATAAAGGCCGGCAATTACCTGAAGAAGTAATGATTTTCCCGAACCCATAAAACCTGTTATGCAAACGTTTTCATTTGGTGAAATTTCAAGTGAAATGTTTTTCAAAATTTCGTTTTTTGAGCTTGGAAATTTGTAGCTTAGATTGTCCAGTGCAATACTTAGCCCCCTTGCAGTATCAATGTTTTCCCCGCCTCGTTTTTCAAGGGGTATATCAGTGACATTACCAAGTTTTTCCAGGGATGTCAAGAGGTCATAAACACTTTCAAGACTGATGATGAGTTTTTCTACAGAAGAAATAATTAAGATGATGATGATTTCAGATGCTACGAACTGTCCAATGTTCATTTGTTGATTAATAACCAATAAGCCCCCCATAATCAGGAAACCAGCTGCTACCAACACTTTGAAACCTGTCATTTGTATGTATTGCCATAATAATGTCCTAAAGTGTTTTTTTCGGCTTTTTAGATACTCTTTAACTACGTCATCAGTTTTGGTTAATGGAAGATTGGTTTCCCCAGCCAGTTTAAAAGTGCCTATTGTCCGTGCCAATTCCTCCAGCCAATGAGCAACTTCATATTTATAAAACGATTCTTTAAGGCTTGTCCTCAAACCCAATGGCCCTATAAGCCAGAAAATGAGAAATACCATCAATATGAGCAACAGGCCAAAAATGATAAAGAATGGGTGATAAAATGATAGCAGTATAAGGCTAAAAAAGATTTGTAAACTCGAGGTAGAAAAATCAAGTAAAATCTTTGAAAGATTTTTCTGAACGGACAAAGTGTCAAAAAAGCGATTTACAAGTTCTGGAGCATAGTATTTATCTATAGTTTCCAACTTTATTCTTGGTATTCGATAGGCAAACTCAAAGGCTGATCTTGTAAATATCTTCTGCCTTATGTTCTCTGATACTGTTAATTGCAGAATTTGTATGATTCCTGTAAATGCTATACCTGCGATAACAAAAAATACAAGGATAATCCACGAAGTAGAAACCTGCCCGGCACCCAAGAGGTTAATAATTGCCTGGATGCCTAACGGAAGAGAAAGTGCTACCACTCCATTAAATAGAGCATAGATATATATGCTCATCACATCTTGCTTATCGGCCCTCAATAGCCCGAAAAATCGTTTCAGAGGAGATATTCCGTTAGTGTTTTTCATTTTTTTAATTAAGCCCAGAAGCCAAAACTAACTAATCATAATAACTCCATCAATGGTGGAGGTTTTTCTTTTTCAAAAATTTCTAAACAGGCAATCTAATAAATTGTTTATTCCAACGGAAAAACTTTCCTATTGGTGTTTTGGTAACTATCTATTGTTTGTTAAAAAACGTTAATCGTCTAAAAAATACATAACGATTGTAATATAATGTTCATATTTTCATTATATTTGATATATCGAAAAAAATATTTCGGGGCATATACAATAAAAGTAAAAAAGGCTCGTTAATCAATTTAACTACGCCTGACATCAATTTATAAGGAGACGCTATATAAGCTAAGACCAGTACTTTTTGTTATTTATTTTCTGCATCAAGCAAAAAAGGAGGTCTGTATGCGTGCTCAAATCACCGATCAAGAACTGGTAAAGAAGTACATTCGAGGGAATGAAGCCAGTTTTTCAATTCTAGTTAAACGTCACAAAAACCGTGTTTTTACCTACATTATGTTGTTGGTAAAAGACAAGGCACTTGCCGAGGACTTGTTCCAGGATACCTTTGTCCGGGCTATTGATACCATCAAGGCTGGTAAGTATAAGGAAGAAGGCAAGTTTTTGCCATGGATAATGCGTATAGCGCACAACCTGGTTATCGACCATTTCCGCAAGGATAATAAGATGCCTAAGGTGCGCGATACGGAAGAATTTCCAGTGCTTAGCACCATTGGCAATAAAGACCGCAACGTAGAAGAGAACATGGTGCGCGAGCAAATCCATGACGACCTTCGCAGGCTTATCAGGTTATTGCCTGAAGACCAAAGAGAAGTGCTGCTAATGCGCCACTATGGTAAAATGAGCTTTAAAGAAATAGCTGATTTAACTAACGTGAGCATCAACACCGCTCTTGGTAGAATGAGGTATGCCCTTATCAACCTTAAAAGGATGATAGAGGAAAACCAAATGACCATGGTAGCCTAACACACTGAGCAACTGCTTGATATGCTATAAGCCCTGCCTCGAAAGAGGTGGGTTTTTTTGTTTTATGGCTTATTAACATAAATTTATGTCATGAAGGGATTTCTGTTATTGATGCTTCTTACATCATTCGTAATTTACGGGTACTCACAAAATAAAAAGTCTAAAGTAACGGGTGATGTAATAGCAGATGTGAATGCTCTTTTACCAGAAGGGGAGGTTATTGTGGAAATAATGGATGGTGTAAAACAAACGCCCAGAGAGAAGGAGTTAATGGAAAAATTTCAGGCGGGGGTTGCTAAAAATCAAGAGTGGTTTCTGGAACAATTGAAGAATGCTGATGGAGAACCTATGGGATATCACCCAAATTTAGGCTTAACAAAGGAAGAATACGAAGAATTTAAGGAACAAATAAAAGGTGTTGAAGTTGTTTCTACAGGCCAGCAGAAAATTGAAATAATAAAAGATGGTGGTTTAATATCCTTTAAAGCTGATGGTAAACTAAAGTTGCTAATGGGAATAGGTATTAGCTTAAATGATACCATGGTTATAATGGGACCTAATAAGTTAAAAGATTATAAAACAGTTGAAGTAACTGATGCTAATAATGGTTTTAGAAGCAAGTGGAAGGGATATAAGTGGACCTACGAGCAACCAAGTACTGATGAGGAAATAAAGAAAATGATGGAAGACTTTTCTACAATGAGTATGGTGCAATACCAGCTTACTATAGGACAAATAGAGAGCAATGGGGCAACCTTTTTATCCTTTAAAGCAAAAGAAGTAGAGAATGGTGAAAAAAAGCTCAGTATAGAAGTTCCACTTTTCCTTACAGTGGATTGAATTTGTAACTTTCCCTTCCCAAACCCGAATACCATGACCATATAACTCAACCTGGATAAGAAAGACTTCTTTACCTTGCTAACAATATAGCAATATAGCAATTTACTTACCGAGCAAACCTGATACTATCCTGGTTGTAGATGTGGATAGCATCCAGCAACAACATTTCATTGTAAGTAACACCTTTTTCGTCCGCTTTGCGCTCTATGTCCTTTCTCCAATCTATGTTGTCGTGCATGGCATTCATACTGGCATTAATCAAGTCTTGCTTGCATTGCTCCAATGGTAATTGGGCTATTTCATTCACCATGCCAGTAGAGTGTTCCAATATTTGCTTTCCAATTAATTCTGTCTTTTTCTGGCGGCCTTTATCATTCACGTCCACTATCTTGGTGAATAGTTGGTTGCTGCCGGTAAGCTTACTGTCTAGGTCAATAAATAGTACGTCATCCTTGTGTTTCTCAGCTATCTCTCTCACAATGGTATTACATTGGTCTACATTGCCTGCAAAATCATGGTAATGAGGAGTTTGCCATTCAGTAGTATGGGGTAGGGTAGTTAGTATAACTTTTATACCATTTGCCTGGGCAACAGCTATCATACTCTCAATATTCCTGCGAAAAGGCTCCAATTCACTTGGGTTCTCAAACTTAGAGTAAGGCTCTTTGGTTCTGGGTTTTTCAAGGTATGATTCTAGTCCCCACCAGCGAGGTTTATTGTGGGTTACAAACCTAAAATGTCGATACAAAATGCTACCTCTTATCAAAACTGCATCAGGTATCCAAGGCCTTTCCCACGATTTTAAGGCATGCGAGTAATCGCTTTTAAATTGCCCTCCCAAACTATTACGCACATATGCCTCAGTAAGCCCATGATGCACCAATAAGTACTGGGGCTTAAATTCTAATACAGTATTGAGGAAAGTTACCAGGCTGTGCGCGCTGGTATAATAATCATGTGCAAAGCACATAGTTTCATATCTTACCTTTAACTCACTACGGTTGGCATTGAGGTATTTTCCAATAAACTTGGTCAGCCCGTCAGTAGTTGTACTCTCACCCACACAGGCAATACGGATAACATTCCCTGGTCTGGGGACATTAAAATCATCATCTGGAAAACCATAATTATTAAAATGCTTGAAACTGGTCTTGCCAGTATATTGCCTAAACGGGTGGCCTTCCATACCCATCCCATTGTTAAAGGTCATGTTATAGCGCTCCCTTAATAACATCATATCCCTCTCACTACCAAAAATAAGCACACCAATCCTGGTCAATACTTCTAATGTAATGAGGATAATCAACACCATATAACTGGTAGATAGTTTTCGTTTTATCCTTCCGCTCAATGCAAACCATACAATAGATAAAGTAAAGAGTATGGCAGATATTGGCACCAGCCATCTTTTATCATAAGCATTCACTTCGTCCATTGCCAGCACCTTCCCAAAAATCGGTGGGATAAACAGTATCGCTAGCACCAAACCGATTAAGGCCAGTGTTTTATTTCTTCTTGATAATGAATTTGTGGTGCTCATGATATGCCAATAAGCTGCACAAAAATAGGAGAATATATGTGCCGTGGAGAACTAATTGGTCTTTTGTGCGTTTATTAGGTATTCAGCTTCTATACAATTGACTGTTAATAAAATATCTTCGAAAACTTTCATTGCTCTACAATATTTGATACATTAGAGCGTTAATGTGAGTGAAATGACCAAAATTATAGCTCCAGCCTATGAATAAAACGCTTACTTTTTCTGACCTTATTTACTTAGCCTACGACAATCCGAATTACATCAGTGATGATGAACTTCGCCATGCCATTCAAGATGATATCTACATGCGCAAGGAGTTGGAGATGATTGAAGATGCACAGGAGTTGTTGGAGGGCATTGAGTTTGAACCCAGCGAAACATCAGTGAACAACATTCTTAACTATTCCAAGTCCTTGGTGGTTAAGAAATCGCGTTTTGTTGGCCGTATCAAGCTAACGCTTAACTAAGAGGTAGTCTTGTCACTACCAACCCGCTTCACAGTAAGGGTATATGGCCTCTTGATTCAAGAGAACAGGCTTCTTGTCTCCGATGAATTCATTAAAGGTAAACACATTACCAAGCTACCTGGTGGTGGTTTGGAACTGGGTGAAGGTGCTTTAGATTGCGTTATCCGAGAGTTTAAAGAAGAACTAAACCTTACTGTTAGCGAGGCTTCACACTTTTATACCACAGATTTCTTTATTCCTTCAGCCTTTGATAATGATAGTCAGGTAATCATCATCTATTTTAAGGTGAAGATTACTGAAGGAGAAAACTTTAAAGCTGAAAAAGTGGATATCTCCCATGAGCCTGAAATACTGCGTTTTAGATGGATATCTTTACAAGAGTTAAGCCCGGAGGATTTAACTCTCCCTTCAGACAAAAAAGCGATTGAATTGCTAGTGAAGTAGTTCTACCTGCAATACTTGTGGACGTCTTCAACAACAGACTTGCTACCCAATTCCAGCGCGGTGGAAAGCTTATCACAGCCTTTTAGCTTTTCTCCTTTCCATATATAAGCCAACCCTAATTCATGGTATATATCTGAACTATTTGGCCATTTTTCCATAGCCGCATTTAAGTCTGCAATGGCATTGTCATGTTGCCCTGATAGGTTATAAGCATAGCCTCTTTCATAAAACAGCATGGCATGGTCTAAACCCAACTCTTGGGCTTTATCACAGTCCTTTATAGCATCTTCATACCTATTCAGGCTATTGTTTGAATATGCTCTCTCAAAATAAGCATCAGCATCGTCAGGGTCAATGCTTAGTGCAGTGGTATAGTCATCAATAGCACCTTGTGAGTCACCTGCATTTTCTTTTGAGATACCTCTTTCGTAGTAAGCAATTGAGTTTTTTGGCTCTGATGCTATCACCATGGTAAAATCATCTATTGAGCCTTTAAAATCACCAGTCATGCTACGACAAAACCCTCTATTGTAATAGGCATCAAGGTCTCCTGGGTTTATTTCAATAGCCTCGGAGTATGATTCCACCGCACTCCCGTAATCCCCATTATGCTCCTTTTCAAAGCCCTCAATAAATGCCTCTGAAGGCCCATCCTGTGCTTGTATGGTTAAGCAAGCTAAGGTTAAAACAATGATGGTAAAAAAATGCTTCATGGTTAAATACTGATACCAAATTAGTGAATTATTCACTACTCTGGGGCAATTCTTTCTTAAGGGCCGTGCTAGTGAATAGGTCATCCTTTTTGCCATCCTTATCCCAATCAAGATAAGTCTTAAAGTAGCCGGTATCGCCTTTCAACTCAAAGTAGTAATGGTTTTCATTAATACTGGGTGACATTTGCTGCACATACACTGTATCTCCTTTAGCATCCCAATTTCCTGTCACTCGCATTAGTAAACTATCTGAATAGGAGTAATAAGTTTCCTCAAAACTACCATCCAGTTTATATGTGCCTATGTTTTTATTAAAACCCAACTTAAAATTAAATTCGGTACTGGGTATGTCAAAGATTGAATCCTTATCTGTATTATTCCAGCTTTTAGCTTCTACGTGCAGGCCTATGGTGTGCCATTGTCCAGTCATTTGTTTGGCTAGGGTGTTTCCGGCAAGTATATTGTCGCCATCTTTATTCATGTTGTTGCAACTAAAGAGAATAACAGCTAAGAACGAACTCAATATATAGATACACCTAAGCATACAATTTATAAATAAGGTCTACCAAACGATTTGAATAACCCGATTCGTTATCATACCACCCAACTATTTTTACCATTTTTCCTATCACTGAGGTCAGGTCAGCATCAAAGATACAAGAGTGGGGATTGCCCACTATATCTATGGAAACCAATGGCTCTTCGGTATACTGTAATATCCCCTTTAAACTTCCTTTAGCCGCATTTTTAAAGGCTTGGTTTACTTCATCAAGAGTGGTGTCGTTCTTCACTATACAGGTCAAGTCAGTCAGTGAGCCATCAGGAACAGGTACTCTAATGCCACAACCGCCCATTTTACCGTCCAGGTGTGGGAATATTTTAGTGATAGCTTTTGCAGCTCCAGTAGTAGTAGGTATAATAGAAAGCGCAGCAGCTCTGGCTCTCCTCAAATCTTTATGGGGTGAGTCATGAAGCCTTTGGTCTCCGGTGTAAGAATGTACAGTTGTAATATAGGCACTTTCTACTCCCCAGTTGTCATCTATTATCTTTACCATAGGCGCGGCACAATTTGTTGTACACGATGCATTGGATATCAGGTCTTCCCCATCAATGATATCATCATTGATACCCAAAACCACAGTTTTTACTTCATCTCCACCTCTCGCAGGTGCTGAAATAATAGCCTTCTTAGCGCCAGCTTCCAGATGTTTTGAGGCAGTTTCTTTTGTTCTGAATATCCCTGTCGATTCAATTACGATATCAATATTCAACTCGCCCCAGGGTAAATTAGTAGGGTCTTTCTCGGCAAACACTTTAACACTATTTCCGTCAATGTTCAATCCGCCTTCTTCAGCAGTAATTGTGCCTTGATAAGGTCCATGTACGGAGTCATACTTGAAAAGGTGGGCCAGGGTAGTGTTATCTGTTAGGTCATTTATAGCCACCAACTCCAGGTCATTCCTGCTTGTTATTACCCTGGCTGTAACTCTACCAATTCTACCAAAACCATTAATTGCAACGCGTATTTTTTTCATTCACTTTAACTGTTTGTATATGATAACAAAAGTAAGGTATCCTTTGGTTGGTAGGTATAAAAAAAGCCCCCTGTTTTTCAACAAGGGGCTTTAAGATTGTTGGAAAATCTTACTTCAACACAACAAATTTATTGGTTTTTGTGATATCTCCAGCTTGCAAGTTCATAAAGTAACTTCCAGCATTAATATCAGCAGTATTTATGTTGATGCTATGATTACCAGCAGCTTTATTGCCAACGTCAATTCTCTTAACCAAAGCCCCTGATAAACTATAAATATCAATAGTTACAGTATTGGCTTGTTCAAGTGTAAAGTTAAGGCTAGCAATATTTCCTGATACTGGGTTAGGGTATAGGCTTGCGTTCAGTGTACTAGCTTTTTGCTTTTCTTTTTCTTCCTGTCCAAGTACTAATGAACCTGTGCTCCAAATTCCGCGACCATGAGTACCCGCATAGATTACACCATGGTTTGAGGCAATGCTATAAGGTAACCTTTGCTGAACCATATCATAAACAGGTACGTTGGCAAGGCCGTTGTCAGGACCAAATACTGGAACCCATTGTGGAGAACCGGCATTAATATTCTCTGCCATGTATACACCACCTTCAGTTCCAACAAATACTCGATTAGGATTGGTTACATCAATTATACATGAGTAGAATGGGAATCTAGGAGCGGAACCTTGCTTAGAGTTAAAGTTCACATCATTAGGATCAGCAGCCATAGCATTGGTAGAATACCTTACATAACTAGTATTACCATAGCTACCTAAAGTGATGAGTACTTTATTGTGATCAGTTGGGTGAATGTCGATACCAGTAATACATTGGCTATAACTAGCAATTTGTGCTGACTCAACTAAAGCACCACTAGAATTGAAGTTACCAGTTATTGAATCTCTAGCTTGCAGCAAGTTAGTTACCCTGTATAGTTTACCACCAGTTGTACCCAATAATACAACATCGCCATCATCAGAAAACTTAATCACATTTGGGAATCCACTAATTGAACCCATTACCCTGTACCATTCGGGCACACGGTCAAATCGAAGTGCTTCTCTTGTAATAAAAATACCTCCATTACCACCAGCGAAGGCAACTGCCATGCAGGTGTCAGCTGGAGAACCATCATTATTAAAACCTTCCCAATAAGCAATCGGGTTGATAAATGGTGCACTTATACCAGTATTGAAATTAAGTCCGTTTTCTAAATCAGCTATGTTTTCTCCATAGAAGTAATCAAATGAACTTCCCTCATTTGGTGAGCGTTGTAGAGAACCATTCTGAGAAGACGTAAACAAAACACTAGGCTCAATGTTTGAAAATGCACAACCTGCACCATCACCACCGCTAACTTCAATACTACTCATTTCAGTATTTCCTGGCAAGCCAACAACCAAAGTGCCATTATCTTGCGTACCACCCATTACAACATCAACAGCAGCGCATGCAATAGTATAAAATTGAGTTGTCACATAATTTCTATTCAACACGCTCCATGTTTCACCACCATCAGTAGAATAACCAACACCACCGTCATTGGTTACGTAAACTCTATTTGGTTGTGTTGGGTGATAAACGAAAGCGTGCACATCAGCGTGAACATAATTTTCACTTAAGGGACTAAAGAACCATTGGGTAAGTTCTGTCCAGGTTTGGCCTGTTGCCCACTTCCAAACGTTTATACCACCAAGAAGAATTTTATCAGGATTAGTCGCGTCAACTCTAATAGCATTATTATAAGTACCCTGAGTGCCATAAGGTTGAAAGAAAGAACTACCTCCAGGGCCTATTAATTCCCAAGTTTGGCCTTTATCAGTCGATTGGTAAATACCAGCTAGTGCTCCTGAACTTGTTGCTGAACTAGCGTACATGTAATTAGGGTCGCTTGGTGAAATTGCTACTTCAATCCTTCCTGAAGAAGTACTTATTAAACCCTCTGCAATTCCAGACTTTAATTCAAAAGTATCTTCATTGCCATTAGGTGAAACGTAAACCCTGTTTCCAACAACAGCTAAAACAGTACCGTCAGAGGCAACAACAACATCCTGCGCAGTAGCAGTGTTTGGTGAACCTCCTGCATTTTTCACTGGGTTGAACCAAGTGTCACCACCATCATCACTTACTTGAAGTCCTCGTTTAGTGGCAGCATAAATTCTATTAGCATTGGTGGGGTGGGCAGCAACTTCCTGCACAAATATCCAGGTGTTTTGCAAGGCTGTATTACCCCATGTAGATTCCATGTGTTGGAAAGTTTGTCCGCCATCAGTTGACTTATACATTCCATATCCTTCAAAACCCGTACTTCCGTTTTCACATCCTGTAAGTGGAGCAAAATCTTCACCAGTACCTACATATATAACACCATTAGCAGCCTGGGTAATGCTTGATATAATGATATTGTCCATGAAATCATCTACTACAAACCATGATTGGCCTGCATTGTTTGAATACCAAATACCACCAGCAACGCCAGCAGCATACATGCGGTTGTGATTGTCTTTATCGATTAAGAATGCCCTCGTGCGACCACCTTGGTTGTCAGGACCTCTTTCATCCCATTTGATGTCAGAAGCCTCAAACTTAGCCATGTTATATTGCCTGGCATACTCACGTGCCTCAGTAACATATCTTATGTCAAGAGCACCGGTTCCAAATTCGTTCCTTTGAAGCATTCTCCACTCAATAGCCCCACAAATACCTCTTTCTACCATGCTTGAAGAAGCATTCCTGTTAACATATTGCCTCTGGTATGTGAAATCACTAAACACAAATATCGTAGCGGCAAGCCCAAGTGTTAAAATTGAAATAAAAAAACCTTTCTTCATTACTATATTTCTATGTTCTGTTATTATAAAATAAGCCCCTAAATATACGAATTTTCATGCAATTTTAGTGGCGCATTTTTGTCAAAAAACCTACAATTATATACAAGTCTAACGAGATTTGAAAATCGAAAATCAAAATAGATGTTTTTCTGCATGATAAGATGACCTCACCAATGGCCCACTTTCCACAAATCTAAACCCTTTCTCAAGACCGATTTTCTTGTACTTTTTAAACTGTTCTGGAGTAACGAAATCTACTACTGGCAAGTGCTTACGCGTTGGTTGCAAGTATTGTCCGAGGGTGAGTATATCTACATTTACAGCCCTCAGGTCATCCATAACTTCTATAACTTCATCTTCTGTTTCACCTAAGCCGAGCATAATGCCTGTTTTTGTTTTCATTCCTCCTTCTTTCAGCCTTCTTAATACTTCCAGGCTTCTATCATATTTAGCCTGTATACGCACTTGTCTTGTAAGCCTTCTCACCGTCTCCATGTTATGCGATACAATTTCAGGGGCAATGTCAATAATGCGTTGCAAATTGTTCCAATCCCCCTTAAAGTCAGGTATTAAAGTCTCCAGGGTAGTGGTGGGGCTCACTTTTCTTATCTCCTTTACTGTTTCAGCCCAAATTATTGAGCCTCCATCTTTCAACTCATCCCTATCAACCGAGGTAATTACACAGTGTTTTACGCCCATTAGCCTCACTGATTCAGCCACCCTTTTAGGTTCTTCCATATCAACAGGTAATGGCCTTCCGGTAGCAACTGCACAAAAGCCGCATGAGCGGGTACATATATTTCCTAGTATCATGAATGTGGCAGTACCAGCACCCCAGCATTCGCCCATGTTAGGGCAGTTGCCACTCTCACAAATCGTATGCAGTTGGTGAGTATCAACTATCTTTCTAACCTTAGTGTATTCTTCACCTGTTGGAAGTTTTACCCTAAGCCAGTCAGGTTTTTTAAACCTTCTCTCTTCCTTTACCGTTGTTTCCAAAAGTCTCTTCTAGTAAAAAATTAATACCACTTAGCTCCAAACTGGATGTTCACATAAAAAGACAAGAATAGTTGCTTATTCTCTGTCAGGGCCATGATAGGGATTTTTTTGTAGTAGCCATCCACTACCACACCTGCTTCAATGGTGCGTATATTGTCTTGTCTTGAAGCATATTCAAAACTAAACCCACTTTTTAGGTAGATACCTGGGTTTATCTTAACTTCAGATAACCCTTTAGCGAATGGGGCCTTGCCATAAATGTTATCTATATAATGCTCATCTGGGTTATACTTTTCTGTGGTAAGGGTAAACTCAAATGGAACATTGGTGGGTACCAATATTTCAAGGTAGACGGGTTTAGTAAAACCCAATGAGACACCACCATAGTAATGATACCTTACTTCAACGCCTCCATTTCTTCTGTCTTCCTTGTGGTAAAGTACTCTTTGGTGTCCATATCCACCTCTCAATACCATTAATGAGTTTTGCTTTCCGTAGATATATCCTTTGGCATTTTCAAAGTAGGGGTTCACCGATTTAAACTCCTTGGGGTGTTTCATGCTCACCGCCTCTATCTCCCAAACTCTCTTCTTTTTGGCAGTAACGTGGGTGCCCCTTCTAAAAATCAAGCCCCAACCATTGGAGTGCAATACTAATCCACCGCTGGCTTCATGTTTCAGAAGTATTTCCGTATCAGAATTCTCTGAAAGAAGGTCTTTATCTTCTTCCCTGATAGTGCTCTCTTGCGACAAAACACTAAAGGATAGAGAAAGGAGTAGAAATATTGTCAGGTACTTTTTTATCATTGGCCCAAATAGTAATACAAATATATCAATTTGACGGTAGCCTACATAATTAAACTCACAACAATTCACGACATTTAGCCCAGTCAAACTAATAAACACGCTTTTAAAAATATTGTTTCTATGGCTACTTCCCATGTATTGTATACTGGTGAACTTCGCACCACTGCGACGCACCTTCAGTCGGGCGACAAGGTTATAACGGATGCACCGACCGATAATTATGGCAAAGGCGAAGCTTTTTCGCCCACCGACACTTTAGCTACCTCCTTAGCTACTTGTATGTTAACCACAATAGCTATTAAAATAGTCAAGCATAACTTAAATGTAGATGGCATGGAAGCTGAAGTAACCAAGGTCATGGCCAATGACCCAAGGCGGGTGGGTGAAATAATTGTGAGGGTGAAAATGCCACCTAATGGCTTTACTGTCGAGCAGGCTGACTTGATTGAAGACATAGCCTTGAATTGTCCAGTTGCGAAAAGCTTACATCCTGACTTGAAACAAACTATCAGTTTTGAGTGGTAAAATGAAAAACATAAATTAGCACGTCTCAAAACCAAATTCTTAAAATGAGGTATTTCTTAATCATTAGCCTAGCGCTACTATCATTTACAGTATCGGCACAAAAAGTTAAAAACAAGAAAGGTATCTGGTATGTAGATAATACAGCCTACCTGCATCAGAGTTGTAAAAACCTATTATCACCGCCGTGTGTGTTTACTTCGCATGCCTCTAAGAAAAAGCAATTTTCTGTCACTGCCTATCAATACACAAGAAAGGCAAGGGTAAACAGGGGGCAAAACAACTGGGTTACTGAGGATAAAATAGATTACTACTATCACGTTCAGTTCTTAGATAGTAATCATGAGTTCTACACCAGACAAACTGCCCGCAAAATGGTGAAGGAAATGTACAATGCAACTATCTTCACCAGAGCTGGGGAAGTAGATATAGCAAAATTGGAAGAGTTAATTAAAATATTTGGGGAAGAAAAGCCGATAGTGGTTACTACCAACTAGATAAAGTTGAGCACTTTCTTAAAACTTCTGCCGCTCACATTGTGGTGAGAGACATCATACACACAATCACCATCCTTAATAAATAGCAGTTGTGGCGACTCGTGTTTTATGTCAAAAGTCTCAGCTATTTTGTTTGATAAAGACCTGTTGGCTATTAAGTCCAGATAATATATCTCAAAACTACCACCCTTGAAGGCTTGGCTGTCTTCTATATACATTTTCGCACCAGCGCTAACGCCGCATCGCGTACTATGTTTAAAGATTGCAAGCGGAAGTTCCGCCTTTTTTGAGCGTTCAATTATCTCATTCAGTTGATTCTCATCCTGCAATGGTATCCAACTCATTGCGTAGCAAGAATTAACCGTTAACTTGCTCAGTGGTTGGCTTATCCACTTTACCGTAAGCAGGGCAATCCTGTGTTGGGTGGCAGGCTGAGAAGATCATGGCAGTTGATGCCAAAATAACGATTGCTGTGATTACCTTTTTCAAAGTTTCTCTGTTTTTGTTGTTAAAACTTAATTTTGGACACTTCTCTTAAGTACTAAACTATATTACTAATGAGATATTGCACAAAAGTATATTAATTACATCTAGTAACGAACATATTTTACAAAAGTTTATTAACATCGCCAATGGCGGACATATATTCGACCATTCGACAAACAACACATATCAATGCCTGAAGTAAACCCTCAAATTGAGTCATCCTGGCTACCTGTATTGCAAGATCAATTCAATGCAGATTATTTCAAACAACTTAAAGAGTTTCTGATAGAGGAAAAGAAGACCCAAACTATTTATCCTCCCGGCAGTTTGATATTTAGTGCATTTAACAGGACTCCATTTGATAAAGTAAAGGTTGTTATCCTGGGGCAAGACCCCTACCACGGGCCAGGGCAAGCAAACGGTTTGTGCTTTTCTGTTTCCCCAGGTATTAAACAACCGCCTTCACTTGTTAATATCTTTAAAGAAATACAGGCAGATTTGGGTATTCCAATACCACAAAGTGGCAATCTTGAACCTTGGGCAGACCAAGGAGTTCTATTGCTTAATGCAACACTTACGGTAAGGGCTAGGCAAGCAGGTTCACATCAAAAAAGGGGGTGGGAAACCTTTACTGACAGTGTCATTCAAAAGCTATCTGATGAGAAGGAAGGCTTGGTGTTTATCCTTTGGGGCAAGTATGCACAGTCCAAAGAGGGGCTGATTGACAGTTATAAACATATGGTGCACAAATCCCCGCACCCATCGCCATTTTCGGCTCACAATGGTTTCTTTGGCAGTAAACCCTTCTCAAAAGCAAATGAGTATCTTAAGGTGCTGGGCAAAGAGCCAATTGACTGGAGAATAGAATAAAAATAATTTAGCACCCTTTCAAAGAACATTGTCGAGGTAAAGTTTTTCTTGTCAACCCCACGAGGGGTCGACATAAGACTGAATTGAAATATTCAACAAGAATAGGAGGGGGTGTAATCAATAAATTACCTTTAAACCCGTTAAAAAAGCGGAAATTTGCCTTAGGCTTAAGCATGCTACCTTGAGGAAAGCATTTATCATCATATTTTTCATTCAGCTTTTTGCACCTGACTTATATGCCCAGGGGTATAGTTTTGAGTTGGTGAGAAACGACAATACCCTTGATGAGAAACAATTCAAGAAAAAGACTGACTTTAAAACCATCCACGGCAGCCTTGCGGTGAGAGAAAAAGAGTATGGTAAAATACTCACCCAACTCCGTGAGCAAGGTCACCTCAATGCCCGATTCGACAGTATTGTAGATAAAGACACACTGACCCAAGTTGCATATCTGAGCACTGGTAGGGTATACCAATGGGGTATCTTGGAGCAAGGCAATGTTGATGACTATATTATACGTAAGGTAGACTTTAATGAAAAGATATACGACCAAAGGCCCATCTATTATAAGCGGGTAGGCAGGCTTATGGAGCGCATATTGAAGTATTGCGAAAACAATGGCCATCCTTTCGCTTCCGTTAAAATGGATAGCATACAGATTAATGGTAACACTATTTCGGGTAAGCTAAACTTAGAGAAGAACAAACTGTATGAGATTGACAGTGTAATTATAAAGGGAGATGCCAAAGTAAAGGAGGCGTATATCTATAATTATCTGGATATCAAGCCCGGGGATGTATACAATGAGTCACTCATAAGAAAGATAAGGGTAAGGCTTCAGGAATTACCTTTCGTCACGGAGAGCAAACCTGCACAAGCCGCTTTCTTTGAGGACAAGGTAAAGCTATACCTCTATCTCGATAACAAGAAAGCCAGCCAGTTTGATGGTATATTGGGTGTGCTGCCAGATAACGTTACTGGTAGGGTAGTTATCACAGGTGACTTAAAATTGAAACTACAAAACTCCTTTGGTAGAGGAGAGTTAATCGATATCAACTGGCGGAAGTTGCAACCGCGGACTCAAGACCTTAAAGCCCAATTTGTTTATCCATTCCTGTTTTCCACACCTTTTGGTGTCGACCTCAAATTGGAACTCTACAAACGCGACACTTTGTTTTTGAACCTCAATCGCCTTGCGGGAGTGCAGTTTCTGCTAAGTGGCAATAATTATATCAAGGCTTTCTATGAAGCCCGAAGCACCAGCTTGCTTTCAACTACGCAATACCAAAACACAGCCAACATTCTCACACTACCTTTCATTGATGTTACTACCAATTTATATGGCTTAGGCTATAATTTGGAGAAGTTAGACTATCGTTTCAACCCAAGGAGAGGTTTTGCGATGAATGCCACGGGTAGGGCAGGTAACAAGCGCATCAAACGCAATGGAGGTATACCATCTGAGGCTTATGAAGGTATACAGCTCAGGAGCCTGCAAGCCAGTGGTGAATTACTCTTTGATTACTTTATACCCATCCCACGAAGGAGTACCATCAATCTGGGTGTCAACAGTGCCTACCTGTGGAATGAGCAACTCTTTGACAATGAACTCTACCGTATTGGCGGCTTGCGTACCCTTCGCGGTTTTGACGAAGAATCCATTGATGCCAACCTGTTTACTATCCTTACGGCGGAGTACCGTTACCTATTGGAGCAAAACTCCTATCTCTCTGCTTTTTACGATTGGGCTTATTATGAGAAAGTTACAGCTGCAGACAGGGTTATCGACCGTCCCTTTGGTTTTGGTGCGGGTATCAACTTTGAAACCCCCATCGGTATCTTCTCACTCAGCTATGCAGTGGGTAAGCAATTCAACAACCCTATCCAATTCCGCGCTGCCAAAATTCACTTTGGCTTTGTGAATAGGTTTTAGTTAATGATTAAATCCTTATTTTTGTAATACAAGTTTCCTCTATTATGAAAGAAGTAACCTTAAAAATACCAGAGAAAAAATATAAGTTTTTTATGGAACTTATAAAGAGCCTTGATTTTGTGAAATTGGATAAGGGTGCGGAAGATTTGAAAGAGCAGCAATTGGAGAGTGTTAAGAGGGGTTTCGAAGAGATGAAACTTATTAAAGAAGGTAAATTGAAAACTACCTCTGCCAAAGATTTTCTTGATGAGTTATAAAGTTGAAGTCTCTGACAATTTTAAAGGAGACGCAAAAAAACTCTTGAAGAAATATCCTTCTCTTAAATCAGAATTAGCACATTTAATTGATGAGTTAGTGGAAAACCCAACTTTGGGCACACCCTTAGGAAATGATGTTTACAAAATTCGTCTATCTATTGCCTCCAAGGGTAAAGGCAAGTCAGGTGGGGCAAGAGTTATCTCTTATGTAAAAGTTATAGCTACTTCAGTCATATTGTTGACCATTTATAGCAAGGGTGATAAAGATAACATCACTGATAAGGAGTTGAAAGAGATACTTAAAAACTATGTATAGTTTATCTCCCCTCTGCCAAAATCCACTTCGGCTTTGTGAATAGGTTTTAACGAATTTTTTAGCACTACAACTATTCCTAAAACCAAAACCTTACATTTGTTCTAAATAGATTTTTTGATGGACATTCTGTTTTTGGTAATTGGTATTGCGGTGGGATTTGCAGCGGGTTTCTTCTATTCTCGGAGTAAGTCTGGTGGGGATGATGGCAACACGCAAGAGCTTCAAAACCAGCTCAATGCAGCCCAAACTGAAAGCAGGGTTTTAAGCGAGAAAGTAACTTACATCACTGAAGAAAAGACCAAGCTAGAGGCAGAGATTAAGGAAGAAAGGGCAAGGCTGGAGGTGGCTAACTCTCGTTTAGCCAAAGCAGAGGAAGCCTTTACCAACCAGGAGGAGCGTCTCAAAACCCAAAAGGCAGAACTGGAAGAATTGCAAAAGAAATTCACCACCGAGTTTGAGAACATTGCCAATAAGGTATTAGATGAGAAGTCGAAGAAGTTTACGGAGCAAAACAAGACCAACCTCGATGACATACTCAAGCCTTTAAAGGAGAAGATAGAGCACTTCCAAAAGAAAGTGGAAGATACCCATGAGAAATCAACTATTCGTAATACCGAGTTGGTACAGCAAATCAAAGGCCTCAAAGAGTTGAACGAGCAAATGAGTAAAGAGGCTGTTAACCTGACCAATGCCTTGCGTGGGGATAGTAAAAAGCAAGGTAACTGGGGCGAGATGCAACTGGAGAGAATACTGGAGCGCTCAGGTTTGATAAAAGGACAGGAGTACGAGATACAGGTCAATGCCTCCGATGGAAGCGGCAAGCGTTTCCAGCCTGATGTGGTGATTTATCTTCCCGAAGGTAAGCACATTATTGTGGATGCCAAAGTTTCATTAACCGCCTACACTGAGTTTGCCAATTGTGAGGATGAAGACCACAAGGCAGATTATTTGAAGCAGCATACTATTTCTCTTCGCAACCACGTGAAAGGGCTAGGGGATAAGGACTACCAGGCATTAGACCAATTCAAGTCGCCTGATTTTGTGCTGATGTTTGTGCCTTCAGAGGCATCCTTTAGCGCAGCTATTCAAGCCGACCCTGAGATATTCAACTTTGCCTGGGATAAAAAGATAGTTATCGTTAGTCCAAGTACATTATTGGCAACCCTTCGTACAATTGCCAGCATCTGGAAACAAGAAAGGCAAAATAAAAATGCCGTGGAAATTGCACAGCAAAGTGGTGCCCTATATGATAAATTTGTAGGTTTTGTGGAGGATATGAAATCTATTGACAAAGGTATCGTTACCACCAGAAGGGCCTATGAAGATGCTATGAATAAACTATCAGAGGGTAGAGGTAACTTGGTAAACAGGGCGCATAAGTTGAAAGAGCTTGGCGTGAAGTCTAAAAAAGAACTACCTGAAGACTTGGTGGATACTGATAATGAGGATGAATCGTCCAACAAGCCCGTTAGTGAAACTCCAGGATTACTTGATTTCGGCGGCGATGAATAAATACCTGTTTTACATAGCGGCTTTGGCTATCGTTGTGTTGGAGGGCTGCACTACTACCACTAAGCTCACCAA
>JANQJC010000125.1 GCA_028281825.1 Flavobacteriales bacterium | reverse complement strand
TCCTCAAAAGACTTATCCATGAGGAGTTAGAAAAGATAGGTGAGTACGATAAAAGGAAATTAAAAATGCTCTTCCCTGAGCATCACCTTTCTCATGCTGCAAGTGCTTTTTACCCCTCCCCATTCGAAGAAGCTGCTATACTAACCATTGATGGAGTGGGTGAGTGGGCTACGGCTTCCATTTGCAAGGGAAGTGGAAAGGATATTACCATTCTTAAAGAACTGCACTTTCCACATTCAATTGGATTACTGTATTCTGCCTTTACTTATTTCCTTGGTTTTAGGGTCAACTCAGGTGAGTACAAACTGATGGGTTTGGCGCCATATGGAGACCCAACATCCCAGCAGGTAGAAGACTTTATCTCCATCATCAAAAATGATTTGATAAAGTTAAATGATGATGGCTCGGTTTGGTTAAACCAAGAGTATTTCAATTATGCCACAGGCTTGCGGATGGTGAAGGATGCTCAATGGCAAAAACTGTTTGGTTTTCCAAGGAGAGAGGCTGAAGCTGAATTGCAACAGCACCATTGTAACCTGGGTTTGGCTATTCAAAGAGTGACAGAAGAAGCTGTCATTAAAATGGCACAGGAAGCCAAACGATTAAGTGGTTCTGATTACCTGTGTATGGCTGGTGGTGTGGCGCTTAATTGTGTAGCCAATGGCAAGCTATTGGATGAAGGTATTTTTAAAGACGTATTTATACAACCCGCGGCAGGTGATGCTGGCGGGGCTTTGGGTGCTGCACATGCGGCTTATCATATTTACTTTGAGCAGGAGAGAAAAGTAGGCAATGAGCAAGATGCTATGCAGGGTTCTTATCTGGGACCAGAATATTCAGATAAGGAAATAGAGCTGGTTATCCGAAAGTATAAGGCTCAATACCAAAAGTTTGATGATTTTGGTGAGTTGAGTGAAATAGTTGCAGGCAAGTTAGCCGAAGGCAATGCTATTGGTTGGATGCAAGGCAAGATGGAATTTGGGCCAAGAGCATTGGGTGGCAGGAGTATTTTGGGTGATGTACGCAATGAGGAAATGCAAAAGAAACTGAACCTTAAGATAAAATACAGGGAGTCTTTCAGGCCGTTTGCTCCATCCGTATTGGCTGAAGATTGCAGTGAGTATTTTGAGCACGATGGAATATCACCTTATATGCTATTGGTTAAGCCAGTTGCTGAAAACAGGCGAAACAGTATACCAGAAGGTTACCATTCTATGAACTTGAGGGACAAACTGTACGTGAAACGCTCGGATATGCCAGCTATCACACATATTGATTTCTCGGCGAGGATACAAACAGTGCATAAAGAGACTAACCCCTATTATTGGGAGTTAATCAATGCTTTCAAGAAGCGGACTGGCTATGGAGTAGTTGTGAATACCAGCTTTAATGTGCGTGGTGAGCCCATTGTTTGTACTCCAGAGGATGCTTACAGGTGCTTTATGCGCACGGAAATGGATTACTTGGTAATCGGGAACTATCTCTTTACCAAAACCGAACAACCCGCCTGGGAAGACACAGACAACTGGAAAGAAGAGTTTGTGTTGGATTAGCTTACTTAAACTTTACCCTATTCACAGCCAAAGCTTTAGTAAGCCATTTGGGCAGCGGCTTCTTTGGGTTGCGCTTCATCAAGTCGATACTGAAATTGAATTTTTTCGATAGCGGCACTTTGTGGGTTTCTACAAACTCAACAAGGGTGCCATCTGGGTCCTCAATATAGCCCCAATGCCCATTGGCATCGCCCATATCAAAATTAGGGTTGCTCAATACCTGGAAAGGGAAGCCCTTTTCAGCACAAGCATCAGTGAAACCTTTCATGTTGCGTATGTCAAAACACACATGGATAAAACCTATATCGCCCCAATAGCGGCCTTCAAATATCCTGGTAGGGTTACCAGTAATTGTTTGTACCAGTTCCAATTGGCTATCACCCAAAAGGCGACTAAAACCACCAGAGCGAGGTTCACTATGTGTGAGTAATACCCTTCTTACTTTTTCCTTTCCGCCAGGGATGGCTGCCAAGTCTTCAAAGGTGTTCGTTTCGTCATACACCACTTTATCATAGCCCAGCACGTTACTGTATAGCTCTAACGACCTGTCAATATCTGAGACGCCTATCTGGCAACCAAAAAGTCCGCCTAAATCCTGTTTTTTACCCGTATGCCACGAGTGAAATTCCTTCACGTGAAGAATACTGCCGTAGGGGTCTCTCAAGTAGAAACCTTTGGCGCCATCAGGCCCGGCAACTATTTCAGAAATAAGGTTTACACCGTTGCTTTTTAAGCGGGTGTAGCTGGCATTAATATTACGACTTTTTACCTTAGCAATACTAATACCGTAGTCGCCCACTTTAACCTCTTGCACAGGGAATAATGGTTCACGGCCTGTGTGATGCCATATCTCATAACCTGCGCCACCTTGCAAGTTCATGGTGAGCAATGCACGTTTTTTGCGCGGCTCACCTCCCATATATTTCGCCATATAGGTGGCTTCATTGCTATCATCAAAAACCAATACATCGGCACCGAGTTTGGTAGCGTACCATTTAAAGGCTTCTTCGGCATCAGTAACACCAACGCCTATCTGCTGTATGCCATATATCAGTTTTTCGTCCATAGGGTGAATTTGGATTAAGGCTGGCTAAAATAAGCAAAGAATTGTAAGAAACAGGAAATATAATGTTAGCTAATCACTTTGGAGGTAGAGACATCACGTAATCATAACTTTCATTGAGGTAGTTGGCCAGTGTATCCAGGTCATTCCATAGGCCCTCGGGCATAAGTACATAACCTCTCATCACCGCACCATAGGATTTAAAAAGGGAGGTGCCTAGTTCCTTTATGTATTTCTCTTGCACCTCTTTTGAGAAACGGATGCCAAACTCACCATCTTTGTTCAAAGATGAGAACATATACCCATTGGCTGAAGTATAAGGAACCGTTTTTCCCTTTCTTTCAAAGCGTGAACATTTGGCAACCAACTCATCGTAGCGCTTTACTTTTTCTTCCCAGGTCATGATTGCAAGGTATAAAAAATGGTTTTGCTGAGTTTGTAATATGGATGACATTCAAATTATTGATATCAATCAACCTGCTTTGTGATATCTATCATTGCTTATGGAAATATAGAAGGACAATTTTGGAGTAAATAAATGTTCCAATGAAAAAAACACTAATAGTATATTATACTAAAACTGGAAGCAACAAATATTTGGCAGAAAGGTTTGCTAAGACCTTGAACTGTGATATAGAACCGATTCAGCCAAGGATTAACTCACATGCGGTATTAATACTTACCAGTTTATTAAAATTAAGGGTTGGTCTTCATCAACCTGTTAACGATTTCAGCCAATATGATACTCTTGTGGTTTGTGGCCCGATTTGGATGGGGCAACTGATTTCACCTGTTCGCAATTTTATAAAGAAGTACGCAAAAGACTTCAATGATATATACTTTGCTACCTGCTGTGGAAGTAGTGATGACAAAAAGGATGACAATTTTGGGTATGCAACTGTTTTTGAGAAAGCAGAAAAAGAAGTGCAAGGCAAAAAGCTAACTTGTGAGGCTTTTCCAATACCACTAGTAGTGCCGAAAGATAAGCAAGATGATGGTGAATTGATTATGAACACCCGTTTGAGTGATGAGAATTTTAAGGGAGAAATACTAAGCAGGTTTGAGAATCTTGTGAAGAAAATAAAAGAGTAAAAAAGCCCCACATTTCTGTGAGGCTTTTGTAGTGGGAACTGCTGGATTCGAACCAGCGACCCCTGCTTGCAAGGCATGCAATTTTGACCTAACCCTCACAGGCACGGCATCTGTCTGGCTGGAGAATTGCGAGTTTGGTGGTGATGTTACGCTCGATGTCCCCTACATTGGCTTTTACTATACTACTTTTGACGGTAAGTTTGACCTGACACGTTCAGGAAGCACCTCAAATACCGCAAAAGGGGCAACCTGTACAACGGTTCAGTCACTTTTATAAATACGGGTGGAGTATTTACAACTGCTCTTACTTATCCTGACACTTTTAATGATATAGTTACTTTTGGAAATGAGGGTGGTCACTTTACTTATGATGGCCCTGGCTTCATTTTAGAGGATATAGTTTTTGATGGTGATGCTCATTTCACAGGATATCATAGATGGGATTGAGGATTACAAGTATGCGATCGGATTGGGTGTCTTCCCAATCCTGCCTCTGAACAGATGACCCTTCAAACAGAAGAACCTTTGCAGGGGGTTGTGCACCTGTCCAACCTTTCCACTGCCTTGCGCATTGATGTGGGTACCCTTAGTGAGGGGGTGTACCTGTTAGAACTTGCAACTGATAAGGGTACAGCGTGGGAGAAGCTAATGATTAAACACTAGCCTCTGTAACCATGAATATTAAATAATTGCAATTCCATACACCATCTGGAAAAGAACATTTTTCAGCACGCGCCACAGCCTGTTTTGTTCCTTGTTCACGATTTCCGGTTTCCTTGAAAAGCTAAACCTTTTATGTGATGAATCCTGACAATCGTCGGCTAATAAATACACATCGGCGAGAAGAATACAATTGTAGCGTTTCATTGTTTAGTTTACGTCCTATGGTAATTGTACGTAAAGTACATAGGTTGGTTAAGTGTTTTACTTGCGTAATACTTTGGATATTGAGATAGTTACATGACTTTGTGAGTTTTCTGTCAAATTATGAAACGAAATTCATTTTGTTACGTTGTTTGTATTTTGTACATTGAGTTTTTGACTTGGGAATACTTGTGTTATGGAGACTAACTATTGCCTGATACTGGAAGACAACCTGACCGATGCCAAGCTTATGCTTCGGGAAATCAAGAAGTCCTTTACTTCTATTGAGCACAAGGTTATTGATAATAAAGCAGATTTGCTCCTTGAACTTGCTTCCGGTAAAGAAATTTCTTTCATCCTTTCTGACTATAATATGCCATCTTTTAGGGGTACAGACGCTTATCGTATTTTGAAACAAGAGGGTATAGATATTCCTTTTTTGCTCATCACAGGAAGCCTGAGAGATGAGGTAGCTGCTGAAATGCTGGAATTAGGCCTTGATGATTATATTCTCAAGGATAGGATGAGCAGGCTGGTGCCTGCTATAAAAGCGGCTATTGAAAAGCAGCGCTTACGAATAGAAAGGAAGAAGATACTTGATAACCTTAAAGAAAGTGAACGCAAGTATTCTACCCTGGCAGAGATATCCCCGGTAGGCATTTTTCGCCAGGATGCTACCGGAAAATGTGTTTATGTAAACAAAAAGTATTGTGAGTTAACTGGCCTGAAAGAGAAAGAAGCCTTGGGTTATGGGTATTTCAAAGCAGTTCACCAGGAAGATGAAAAGCGCCTGAGAGAAACCTGGTCCAATGCTGTTCAAACAAAAAATACGTCGAGCATTGAGCTCAGGTTTGTAAGGCCTGACGGGACAATTGTATGGGTTTTTGGCCAGGTAACCCCAGAATTGGATGAGCGTGGGAGCGTCATAAGCGCTGTGGGAACTATTACGGATATTACAAAAACCCTTGAAGATAAAAAGGAGCTTCAGTGGCTATCAAGGGTAGTCAAGGAAATAGATAATGCAGCTATAATTACCGATGCCGAAGGCACCATAGAATGGGTCAATGAAGGATTCGAGAGCCTGACAGGGTATCAACTAAATGAAGTATCCGGAAAAACCCCAGGTTCTTTTTTACAGGGTGACCAAACCACCGAAGAGAGTAGGAAAAAAATACGGGAAGGATTAGCCGGCAAACAACCCTTTGAAACAGAGATTTTAAATTACACAAAAAAAGGTCAGCCATACACCATTTCCTTGTCTGTTTCACCAATATTCGGAGAAAACGGAGACGTTGAACATTTTGTAGGGATTAGCACAGATATTACCGAAAAGATAGAAGCTGAGAAAAATCTAAAAGAAAGTGAGGCTCGGTTGAAAGGAGTCCTTGCCCAGGCACCTGATGTGGTTGTTCTGACCAACCCAAAAGGTGAAATTATTTTCACTAATCTGCAAGTAGAGAAAAATTTTGATTATTCGCCTCAAGAACTGTTCGGAAAAAACTTTGAATTATTGATTGCAGATATTTATGACCAACATCTAGAAGTTGAAAGTTTGTTTCAGAAAGATGCCAAAATGGTTTCCAAAAACATGAAAATGGAACTGATAGCGCAGAGGAAAGACGGAACGGAATTTTCGGCTGAGATTATTGTAGGCCCCATGCAAAACAAAGAGAAAAAGAATGTTTTGTTCTTTATCAGGGATATTACCGAGAAGAAAAAAATTGAAAAAGAGCGTAAGCTGTTTACCGCAAAACTGGAGCAGCAGGTAATGAGCAGAACAGAGGAACTGCGCATGGCCAATGATAAACTGGCTGCGAAAAACAAGGATATTACCGATAGTATAAATTATGCACTGAGGCTTCAAAAAGCACTATTTCCCGATAAAAGTATTCTTCACAGCTTTTTTCAGGACGCTTTTGTATATCTCCGTCCACGGGATATTGTAAGTGGTGACTTTTACTGGTTTCACAAGAGGAAAGGTAAATTCATTATCGTGGCGGCAGATTGCACGGGACACGGCGTTCCGGGTGCCTTCATGAGTGTTTTAGGCATTGAACTCCTAAATAAAATAATTGTACAGGAAGGGGCATCGTACCCCACACACATACTTGAGCTTTTGGATGAGGGGCTACTGAGTGTTCTAGGGAAAACGAAAGGGGAAAGTATAACTGACGGTATTGACATGTCGGTTTGTAGTATTGATACCAATTCCAAACGAATAGATTTTGCAGGCGCTGGAAGGCCACTTATCCTCATATCAGGTGAAGGGCTGCAATATGTAAAAGGGACAATGTTCGGCCTTGGCGGCATAATAGATCTTTCAATGAAAAAATACAAAACAACATCGGTCAATTATTCTCCAGGTGATATGCTTTACCTTTTCTCTGATGGTTATGTTGACCAGTTTGGTGGGGAGAAAGGAAAAAAGATTATGATGAAGCGCTTAAAAGAGCAATTGAGTCATATTCATTCCCTTCCATGTAAAGAACAGGAGGATTATATGGATAATTTTTTGCTTGGCTGGATGGGTGAAGAAAAGCAAGTAGATGATGTTCTGATTATTGGGGCTCGCTTAAAATAGACAATGACACAAAAAAACCAGATATTGAACAAAAAACTGCTGAGACAATTTCTAACCTTTTTTCTTCCGCTCACTTCTATAATTTGCATAGGGATAGTATATATCTACACCCTTCAAAAAAGGCATGCTTTAGAGCTTATTGAAAAGCGGGAAAACACCAAAATACAGTTACTAATAGATAACCTCCGGGACTTCTACGACCCATTGGTCTATAACGTCAATTACCTGGCTGAGCGTGATAAGGTAAAAGCCTTTTTGAAAGGTGAGTTGGACGAAAGGGAAAAATTAGAAAATAACCTTAAAATTATCATACAGGCAGCTGATGATTATGACCAGATACGTTTGCTTGACACACTAGGCAAGGAAAAATTACGTGTAAATAAATTGTCAAATGAAGTGGTTGTACAGCATGACAGCCTGCTTCAGGATAAATCAAGACGTACTTATGTACAACGTATTCTTTCCCTTGAAAATGGCAGGACGCATGTTGGTGCTATAGACCTGAACAAGGAAAATAATAAAATTGAACTTCCCCATAAACCCATCATAAGAGTTGGGAAAAAGGTTATTGATGATGATGGCTCGACAGTGGGTATGGTAGTAACCAATTATCTTATGCGTTCTTATTTGGATAGCCTGGTAACCTATTCAAAGGAAGAGAGTGATGTTATGCTTCTTACCGCTCGGGGTAATTGGTTGTCCGGTTCAGATCGGTTTCCCCGTTTTGGTCATTTGATGGGAGATACAGCCAATCGGAATTTCGCTTTCTTTTTCCCCGATGAATGGAATAAGTTCCTCGCCTCGGACAAAGGGTCAATTGTTACGAAAAACGGCCTTTTTGTTTTCAACAGGATAAAGGCCAATATAGATAACCGAGATGAAGAAGATCGTATGATTTTGGTTACCCATGTACCCTCACACTGGTTAAATAAATCTATCGGCGTATCAGTATTTTTCTTAGCAGGCATTATTCTCGGGGTCACCCTTTTAATAGGGTGGATAAGCTATATGATTACTCGTGGTAATTATCGCCTTAAAGCATCCGTTTTAAAGCTCGGTGAAACAAATGCACAACTTGAGAAAACAAAAAAAGAATTACTTAATAGCAAAGGTGAACTTGAAAAACATGTTGCGGCGCGTACTAAAGAACTTAATGAGGCCAAGTTGCTTTTTCAGGGAATATTTAACAATACATACCAGTTTATAGGCATGCTAAGACCAAACGGAACGCTTGTTGAAGCCAATCAAACTGCTTTGGATTTTGGTGGTTTTACCATAGAGCAAGTAAGAGGTCAAAAATTTTGGGATGCTCCATGGTGGTCACTAAGCAAAGAGAGCCAGAGGAAACTCCAGGAAGCTATCCGTAAGGCTGGCAAAGGTGATTTTGTTCGATATGATGTTGATGTTTTGGGCAAAGATGGAAACATCATTACCATTGACTTCTCATTACACCCTATACTACAAGACGGTATTGTTACTTATTTGATAGCTGAAGGGAGAAACATTAATGATAAAAAGGCCCTGGAGAATGAATTAAAGGAAAGTGAAAAGAATTTTAGAACTATTTTTGAAA
>JANQJC010000054.1 GCA_028281825.1 Flavobacteriales bacterium | reverse complement strand
AAATATCCAGCTATCTAATGAAATTGGCCTTTCTCCCGCTCCTACCTTAGAAAGGGTGAAAAAACTAGAGAATAATGGGATTATTGAAAGCTACCATGCAAGAGTAAATAAGGGTATGGTTGGGCTTGGTATTAATGCCTTGATACAAATTAACTTATCAAGGCAACTGGAAAACGCCATCCACAACTTTATCGAGCAGATAAATAATATACCTGAAATTACTGAATGCTATCAGGTAACCGGGAATTTTGATTATCTATTAAAAGCAGTAGTGGCTGACATCCCAGCATTCGAAAAGCTTATTGGGGAAAAATTGGGAAAAATTGAAGAAATAGGTCAAATGCACACTAATGTTATCTTGAGTGAAGTAAAACACACTCCATTGCTTCCTTTAGCCTATGGAGAAAATGGCTCTAACCAAAAGTGAACATCGAAGAATTTAGAGAGTTCTGCCTAGCGAAACCTGGTGTTGAAGAGTCATTTCCTTTTGACAACTCTACTTTGGTCTTTAAAGTCATGGGTAAAATGTTTGCATTGACGGGCCTTAATCGTGAGTTTTCTATCAACCTAAAATGTAGTCCAGAAAAAGCAATTGAACTTAGAGCTATATACCCTGCTGTCCAGCCAGGATATCACATGAGCAAAAAGCACTGGAATACAGTACATGTGGATGGCTCGGTTGATGATGAAACGATATATAATTGGATAAATGATTCTTATAATTTAGTATTTGCGAGCTTACCAAAATCAAAAAGGGCTCATATAGAACAGCAATAATTAAATAATGATGCGCACAGTTCTAAAATATTTCATCCAGGGACTAATCATAATCCTGCCGCTTACAATTACGGCCTGGGTTATTTATGCTGTTATTACTTATTTTGATAAACTGCTTGAAGATATACTACCATGGCATTTTCCAGGCATAGGTATATTGGTTGTTTTTGGATTAATCGTACTCATTGGTTTTGCAGCCGTCAATTTATTAACTAAATCTGCAGAAGTGTATTTTGATAACCTTATCAAAAAAACACCCGTGATTAAGGTAATTTATTTTGCGGTAAAGGATATTGTGAGCGCAATGGTAGATAAGGAAAAGCGATTTGACCACCCAGTAATGGTTAAACTAAGTGAAGAAGCAGAAGTCTATAAGCTGGGGTTCATTACCCAAGAAGATGTATCAGAACTTGGCTTTGGAGAGGATATGGTTTGTGTCTTTCTTCCCCACTCTTACAATATTTCAGGAAATCAATTTTTTGTACCTAAACGCAATGTGAGAGTACTTGATGAATCGTCCTCGGAAGTAATGAAATTTGTTATGTCGGGCGGTATGGCAAAGATTTCTGCCTCTAGAAAAAAGAAAGAGGATTAAAAATCAGCAGTATCAACTACTAATTCATAAATGCCAGTGTAATCATTTTCCTTATTAAATACCCACTCTCCTTGCTGTAAAAAGTCAGTACTTGCTGCCTGACCTGATTTGGTAACTGTAAAATTAGAGTAAATAGGTTCTGGAACAGGAAAAATATCTTTTATCTCACTCTCATCGTTTGGTTGTAGATGAATAAAAACATCCTTCGTTTCACCAGCCGCGATATTCAGAGTATAAGTAGTATCTGAATGAAAACCACTAATAGCGTCATCCAAGTTGAAAACCAAGGACAAATCTTCATTAGTGGCATTCATTACCCTGAATGTATAGCTCTGTTCAACTTTTTTACAAGCTGCTAACACGATAATTAAGGCCAAAGCCACTAAAACACGCTTCATAATCGTCAATTCTTACAACTAAATTAAGAAATATCCTTTTTGTTTTAACATACTAGATTACTTTATGTTATGCTCATAAACTGAAAACTGCTTCAGCCAGTCCGGCTTCTTCTGGTGAGTTAGATATAATAAAGCCTTTAATTCCCAGGTCTTTGAGCCTGGCAGCTGTGCTGGTTCCAATCGCAATAATATACTTTGCCCTACTTTCTACAGAATTGAGATATACTTCAGCATTGGTAGGACTGGTAAGCACTGCCACCTCAGTTTCAGGTATTGTTGCACCACTTATTCTCTTAGTATTATAAACAAAAAGGTCATAAATAACCGTTTTGGTCGACAATTGCTTTTGAATAGTACGATTAGACTTCTTGGGCTGCGGAAAAAGTACACTGTCTCCGATACAAAGCTTAGAAAAGTGCTTACCCACTAACTCCATATCACCACCCTGCCCCACAAATACAGCTTGGTATCCATACTTCTTTAATGCCCCTTCGGTGCCCAAGCCTGTCACCCCAAATTTCACTTTTTCCCCAATACTCGGATTTTGCCTAAAAAAATTAGAGACCCCATGTTTGCTAGAGAAAAATATCCACTCCGATGCAGGTATATCTCCATACTCAATGGGCTCAATTGTTATTAGCGCATTGCCGTGAACTGGATAATTATAGGCATTCATTGCCCGCTTGAAATAACTATCATCCGTCAAATCACGAGTAATGAATACAGACTTTATATCATTACTTTTCAGCTTACTTATAATAGCTTCCGCCATTTCCCCAGTGTCTTCACCCTCCAGATACACCCGTTTAGGAAATGCGTCCCAAGAAGCAGCCATAGCTGTCCAAACCTTATATACACCTTTCTCATTAACACAATGAGACCCCAATGGCAGTTGGCAACCTCCTTCTAGCAGATTAAGTACTTTTCTTTCAATAGAAACTTGCTTCGCTATTTCGAAGTCATTAATCCTGGATAAGATGTTTTCAAGTTCACTATCCCCCTCTCTGATTTGCAAGGCCAAAACACCTTGTGCCGGCGCTGGAATAAACTCCCTAATATCTGGTTGCTCGATATGCAAATCCGATAAATCCAATTTTAGTCTTTTTACTCCAGCTGCTGCTATTAATATGGCATCAAAGTCACCACTCCTAAGCTTATTAATCCTTGTTGGTACATTTCCTCTAATATCCTTTATCTGCGCATCAGGCCTATAAGATAACAGTTGTGATTTACGCCTGGCCGATGATGTTCCTACTATCGCATTTTCCTTAAATGAAAACTTTTTGGTAACATCAACACTCTCTCTTCTTACCAAAATCAGTTCAGAAGCATCCTCTCTTTTTGATACTGCTACTATTCTTAATCCAGGTGGATTCTCGGTAGGTAAGTCTTTATGCGAATGAACCGCCAAATCAATCCTCTCAGATAACAGGTATTCTTCTATTTCTTTTGTAAAAAAACCCTTGCCTTCAAGTTTGTCAAAGCTTAGATGTTGTATTTTATCTCCTTGGGTTTTAATAATATTTAGCACAACTTGATGACCCAGAGCCTCAAGTTGGTCCTTTATATAATTAGCTTGCCATAATGCTAAATCACTTCCTCTTGATCCGATGACTATCTTCTTCATTAGTCTTTTAGCATTATATTCTTGGCCATCTTCATCGGCACACTGATATACTTCTTTTCCATATACCCAATCACCTCGTTCAATACTTCACGAGACTTATCATCCAATTCCGCGATGTCCTTTTCAAAAACTAAGGTTAATGCCTTTTGCTTTATTTCGCTTATCATTTGTGGCACATCACGCATAGCCAGCTCAACTTGCCTCTCTCTTAAGGCTGAACGAAAACTAACAATATTTTCTTCTACTATTTGCTTGCACTTATCCAGCTCTTTTTGCCTTTCTTCGAGGTTTTTTCTGGCTGTACTTTTCAATTGCTCTAAGCCTATATACTCTGGCTTATGTTTTTTTATAATGGAAGTCTGAACATCACTTGGTAGGGCCAAATCCACAATTACTTTTTTGGATTTCTCACCTGCAACTAACTGTTGATACACACCCTCTGTAATTATAGGTTCTGATGCCCCAGTGCAGGTTATCAAAATATCAAAACCCTGGTTGAAAGCTGCTAAGTCACTTAAGGAATAAACTTCAGCATTAAGTTCTTTGCCTAGCTCCTTGGCATTTTTTAAACTCCGATTAAAAATAGTGAATTGAAAATCTTTATTCTTAGCCAAAAAACGAGCCATGTTAACCATAGTTTGCCCAGCACCTACTATTACAACCCTTTTCTTGCCACTAAGACCCATATCTTTTAAGTGCCTGTAAGCCAAAGAAACAACAGATACAGGCTTTTGGGCAATCTGTGTATTGGTATATACCTTCTTAGCCACCTCTATGGTCCGCCTTGTCATTAGGTTAATAAAATCACCTGTCAGACCAAGTTCTTTACTTTTCTCGAATGATTGCCTGAACTGGGTAATTATCTCCCTTTCACCTACCACCAATGAGTCGATTGAGGACGCCACATAAAAAATATGCTTCAATGCTTCTGCCCCTTCAAATAAGCGATTGTTTTTCAAAGCCCAAGCCACTTCTTGTTTAGACCATTCAGGATGAAAGGCGGTAAAAAAACGTTTCAGGAAAGATTGACTTATGGTTTGGTCACTGGCAATAATAAACTCCACTCGGTTGCAAGTGGATATGTACATTAATTCCTCAACTTTACTTCTTTCCTTCAAGTTTTTGAGCCTGGTTTCTAAACTGGAATCCTCTATGTGTAGCTTACCTATATCTTTTAGGTCAACAAACTTGTGCGTAAAAGCTATTACCTTGAACCTCTTCAAACTGAATGGGGGAATTTCAGGCTGCAAAAGTACACATTCAAGCGACTTTCTATTGTCATAAAACTGTCAGAACCCCTTAGGAAAAAGCATTCTCACCAGTAATGTCCATTCCCGTAATCAGCAGGTGAATATCATGTGTACCCTCATAGGTAATTACAGACTCCAAATTCATACTATGACGCATAATTGGGTACTCTCCAGTGATACCCATACCTCCGAGTATTTGTCTTGCTTCGCGAGCAATTTTTATAGCCATGTCCACATTATTGCGCTTAGCCATTGAGATTTGTTGTGGAGTAGCCCTGCTCTCATTTTTCAAAGTACCAAGACGCCAAGCCAATAATTGAGCTTTTGTTATCTCAGTTATCATCTCAGCCAGTTTCTTCTGTTGCAACTGGAAGCCACCTATAGGGCGACCAAATTGAATTCTCTCTTTTGAATAGCGAAGTGCGGTATCGTAGCAATCCATAGCAGCACCAATAGCTCCCCATGAAATGCCATAACGAGCTGAATTAAGGCATCCCAATGGCCCTTTCAATCCCATTACATTCGGAAATATATTCTCTTTAGGAATTTTCACGTTATCAAATACCAATTCACCTGTAGCTGAAGCGCGTAATGACCACTTACCTTTAGTCTCCGGAGTTGTAAAACCTTCCATACCACGTTCTACTACCAAACCTTGAATTACTCCTTCTTCATTTTTTGCCCACACCACAGCTATATCAGCAAAGGGAGCATTGGATATCCACATCTTTGAACCATTCAATATCACATGGTCTCCTAAATCTTTAAAATTAGTGAGCATTCCACCTGGATTACTACCATGGTCTGGTTCAGTCAATCCAAAACAGCCTATAAGTTCTCCGCTGGCTAGCTTTGGTAAGTATTTCCTTCTTTGGGCTTCTGAACCGTAAGTGTATATAGGGTACATTACCAGAGAACTTTGGACTGAAGCGGTTGAGCGAATACCAGAATCTCCCCTTTCCAATTCTTGCATAATGATACCGTAAGATATTTGGTCAAGGCCGCTACCACCATACTCCTGTGGTATATACGGTCCAAAAGCCCCAATTTCAGCAAGTCCTGATATTAGCTGTTTTGGAAATTCTGAACGTTGTGCGTATTCTTCAATTATTGGCGAAACATTTTGCTTAACCCAAGTACGGGCTGTATCGCGAATGAGTTTATGCTCTTCAGTAAGTAGTTCGTCTACCTGGTAGTAATCGTGTCCTTGAAACCTATCGTCTGCCATGAAAAGTATTTTTGTTGGGTAAAATTATGAATAACTGTCAATTATCCTCACAGGATAGGTAATTGTTAGCGGGTGTTGGTTACATTTTCAATTTCAAAGAATTAAAAATACATTTGACCAATCTTATAAGTATTGAAAAAAGTCCATTTTTTAACCAGGCAAGTATGAAAATCAAAACACCACTTCTTTGGAGAATACTCAATACTTTAAGAAATAAATTAACTGACATTAATTATTCTCAAAAACTGTTCAAGCAACTTAGCCCAAAGCCAATTTTCTACATTCAAATAGGCGCCAATGATGGTAAATCGACAGACCCCATCTATGAGCACTCTGTTGGCTGGAATGGTATTCTGGTTGAACCACTTCCACATATCTTCGAAAAGCTTAAAGCGAACTATGCTGATAGAAAGGGAAAATTGATTTTTGAGAATGTTGCAATTAGTGACTCTAAAGGCTCCCTAACCTTGTTTATGCCAAAGGTGGACAAAGAAACTCCTTGGGTATCAAAGGTAGCTTCAGCCAAGAAAGAATCTGAAATGTTGGTCGGCTCTGATGTAACAGAGGTAGAAGTACCTTGTCTCAGTCTGGATATGTTACTGCAAAAACACAATGTAAAAAACATAGATTTATTAGTGGTTGATGTGGAGGGATTTGAATGGAAAATATTAGAGAACTATAGTTTCACAGTGAAGCCGAAGGTAATCTATATGGAAATCCGTTTTTACAACTATCATCAACTAATTACTATCTATAAAAAGTTTTATGAATTGGGCTACCGTATTTTTCCTGAGAAAGACAATTGCCTGATGATATTAAAGTAAAGTTCGACTCAAAAGGCAAGTCTGTTACATCTAAAAATTTTAGGTTTGCACTCAAGATTCCCAAACCTTTGATTTGTCTGAACTAATTACATTTTCATTTAGCGTGTTCACTGGCTTTTTCGCTATCATGAATCCCATTGCCAACATCCCAGTATTTATTGGTTTAGTAGATGGTGCCAATGACGATGCTAAAAAGAGGATTAATAGGACCGCGACTTTCACTGCCTTTTTGATTGTATTAGGTTTTGTAATTGTCGGTAAGTTCATTTTCGACATATTCGGCATCACCATACCGGCTTTTAAGCTTACGGGTGGAGTACTGGTTTTTTTCGTTGGGTTTGAGATGCTACAAAGCAAAAAGTCAAACGTGAAAAACATAGCCAAAATAGAAGTAGATGAAGATATAGCTATTTCACCCCTTGCTATACCAATGCTTGCAGGGCCTGGAACTATAGTTACTGCTATGAACTTTGTAACAGGAGTCGATGCAATTCACATCACATTAGTAATAATGATGGCAGCTATTGTCTGTACCCTCAACTGGATTGCATTTCGCAGTAGTGATTTCATCGTGAAGAAAATAGGAAATAACGTGATAAGGGTAATTGGCAAGATTATGGGGCTAATAATTGCCATTGTTGGCACTAGCATGATAATAGAAGGGCTTAAATTGGCATTTCCACCCTTAAACTGATTTTTCTTGAATAAATATTAGTTTCGTCAAGTAATTGACAAACATGTGTTGATATTCGTAGACTTCAGCCTCATAACTAGCCAATTTTATTTGTATTATTGACACTTATATAATCTCACATAAACCCTCATATCATGATTAAAAAGTTTACTCTAGCACTTTCTTTCATTCTAGCTGTATCGATAATACTAGATGCCAACTATAATATTGCTCATACCAATGGTGCAGGTGCGCCTCCCGGAAGAACAGGAAACCCAGGAGAACTAAGCGGTGCTTCTTGTGACCTAACTGGTTGTCATACTGGTGGGCTATCTGTGACTGATGAAACGGTCTCTGTTTCGTCTACCATTCCTTCAAATGGTTACAACCCCGGACAGACCTACACTATTACGGTAACGATGAATAATCCTGGCGGAACTAAGTTTGGATTCGAAATTTCTCCCCAAAGCAATACTGGCTCTCTTATAGGAACATTATCTAATGCAGGGGCTGGAGCACAATTAATTGGTAGTAGTAAATATGTCACACATACTATAGCAGGCACTTCTGGCTCAGGCAGCAAATCATGGACATTTGATTGGACTGCTCCCGCAATAGGCACAGGTAATGTTACCTTTTGGGGAGCTTACAATTTTGCAAATGGAAACAATGCCGCTACTGGTGATGTGATTGTGAATGATACTTACATTGTGCAAGAAGCCTTAGTTTCCATCAATGAAATTGGCACTTTGAGTGAAGGCTTCTCTATTTATCCAAATCCCGCAGTAGATAAAGTTAATGTAGCATTTCATATCAACAGCCCTGAAAACGTATCTATTGAACTTTTGTCAGTGGATGGGAAACTGGTATCAGAATTTACCAATGAATACCTATTGAGTGGTGAACACAAGTTTAATTTTGATGTAAGTACAATAAATGCAGGTATTTACTTCGTTAAAGTGCTTGAAGGCAACAATAGCCACATCAAAAAAGTGATGATTAAGTAATAGGCATTCTTTTTGCAGTGATAAAACACCATGTTCAAAAAACTTAGAAGGTACATTCCTTTAGTTGCTATTACGGCGCTTGGGTTGCAAGCTTGTTTAAATGATAAAGGCGAGGTGCCTGTACCAGATACTGACCCAACATTTTGTGACTCATTGGGTGTCACCTACTCCGAGAATATAGTACCACTTGTAAATAATTCATGTGCTGTGGTTGGCTGCCATGACGCAAATGCTCCCACAACAACCGGCAATTTTACAAACTACACGGAATTAGCCGAAAGAGCGAATAATGGAGAAATTACTATACAAGTTTTTGACCTAGGAACAATGCCACAAGCCCCTATCGACCCATTAACAGATGCGCAAAAAGATACGCTAAGATGCTGGATAGAAGCTGGAGCACCTAACAATTAAAATCTTAAAGACATGAGAATTTTATTAAGTATCACTGCCATAATACTCTTCAACTTCGTTCAAGCCCAAAGCATCTATAAATCATCTGAAAGCTTCGTAACCTTTTTCTCCAAAGCAGAACTGGAAGATATAAAAGCTGAAAATAAAGCCACTACTTCCTTGATTAATGTTACATCTAATAAAATAGGGGTAAGAGTTCCAATTAAGGGTTTTTCATTTGAGCAATCATTAATGCAGGAGCATTTCAATGAGAAAAAATATATGTGGAGTGAGAAGCATCCACATGCAACCTTTGAGGGAAAAATAGAAGGAGACTTTGATTTCAGTAAAGATGGAACCTATAATGTAACTGCAACAGGTGACCTGACTGTTAGAGGCATAACATTAAATAGAAAAATTGAAGGGACATTTACAGTAAGTGGTGAAGAAGTAAAACTACAGGCCGAATTTTACATTCCACTTGATGACCACAAAATTGAAAGACCGGCCTTGGTATTGGATAATATAGCAGAAAAAGTACTTGTAACTCTTGACATCACTTATGAAGCTTATGTTCCTGAAAAGTAGCCCCATTAAATATCTTCTAGCAGTTGTTTTAGCGCTATCAAGCATCAACCTATTTGCACAGGATGATGACCTTATGAAAATGCTCGAAGAAACAAGTGAAGAACAAAATGAACCGGTAATTGCCACCTTCAAGACCACCAGAGTAATTAACTCACACAGTACCAAAACACTGGGCAAAAAAGTACTCGATTTTCGCATAACGCACAGGTTTGGCAATTTTGGGGCAGGCAGCGGTGGTGGCATTCATAATTTTTATGGTTTTGATAATGCAGCTAACATTCGTTTGGCTTTTGAATATGGAATTACCGACAACCTGATGATTGGGGTGGGAAGAAGTAAAGTGCAAGAAGTGATAGATGGATTTGTAAAATGGCGTTTCCTTACTCAAACAACTAATAATAAGATTCCATTTTCTGTTGCTGTTATGGGAAATACAGCGGTAACGCCTATGAGAGACCCAACTGGTGGTGAATGGACCAAATTCTTACACAGAGTTTCTTATACAAGTCAGTTGATAATAGCCCGTAAGTTTGGTAACGTTGGTTCATTAGAGGTTATGCCTACATATGTTCACAGGAACTTTGTGGATGGTGATTTACATCCAACAAGCGGTGTCCAAGATGAAAATGGACTATTTGCTTTAGGTGTTGCAGGCCGCATTCAATTGACAGGTAGTTCTTCAATCGTTTTTGATTATTATTATACCTTCTCGGAATATAGGAAAGATAACACCGCAAACCCTTATTATATGCCATTAGCGATAGGCTATGAAATTGAAACGGGTGGTCACATTTTCCATATTGATTTTACCAATTCCGCTGGAATTATTGAGAACCAGTTTATACCCAACTCGAGTGACACCTGGACAGAAGGGGGATTTAAATTCGGATTTAATATCTCGAGGGTATTTACTATCGGCGGGAGAAAGAAGAAGAGAGACGTAGAAGAATAACTCAGCTACTTTTTGTACTTAGCTAGTTCCAATTTAAAGAATTCCTTATCCTCAAAGTGACCATCTATCGCGTAGAATTTAAATTCTGGCACTGACTCTTTAATCTCAAAAACCTTGAATTCGTCTCCACCTGAAATAACAGTTCTTGTAATTTTTGACTTCTCAGTGACAACAGTTTCTTGATGTACACCTTCGGAGTATAAGGGTTTTATTTTTTCGTAAAGCTGCTTTCGGCTTGACATCGCCATTTGTATCGCTTTTTCTTCGGGTGTCCCTATTTCATTGAGGTATTTATCATAAGGGCCGTACTCACTTTCAGAGGTTGGCACTCCAAAAGCATTCTCAACTTTCTCAGCATACAACTTAGAATCTAGTTCACCAGTTCTAAAAGCTTCTGGAAACTGTTGAGCCGCTTCACTTTTCTCCAGGGCCCACTTTTCATTTCTCCTTATCTTCTCCTTGCAAGCAGCATAAGTTCTATCCCAATCATACAAATCTTCTAGCTCAACCACCTCATTAACTTTGAGAGCCAAAGCCCTATCTCCTTCTTTAATCTTAAGATAGATATCCTCAGGGAGTTCATTAATTACAAGTTCTTGGATTTGAATATAATACTTAAGCGCCTCTTTTTGCATTTCCTTTTCAGCGCGCTTTAAGGCAGACTTGAGGCTATCTTCTATTTCTTGAATAGAAGATTTGCACTCCTTCCATTCGTTTGAATATTTTGGTCCGTTCTCCCACTGATTGAGTTCTTTGTCATATTTCCCAGAAAGCAGTTCTTTGGGGGTTTGGGAATAAATAGTGACTTTTGAGATGACTAGCACCAAGGTAAATAACAAAAACTTCACTCTCATAATGATAAATTTAGTAAAATAATGGTCTGATTGATTCAACCATTATTATTTAGACTATCCTACTATGAAAGATAAATTAATCAATTCCTTTTCTGAGTACTGGGAGAAAATCGTTGCCGCCGCCCCTGACATTTTTGTAGCGGTTGTGGTTTTTGTAGTTTTCTTTAGCATGGGCAAACTATTTCAAAGCCTATATAAAAACAGAATTCAAAAAAGGTGGAAAAGCACTATAGTCTCCAAGTTTTTTAGTCAAATTCTATACTGGGTATTTAACATAGTTGGCATACTAATTGCCTTAAATATATTAGGCTTGGGAAATATAGTGAGCAGCCTATTGGCTGGTGCCGGTATTTCAGCCATTATTGTTGGCTTTGCTTTCAAAGACATTGCAGAGAACTTCTTGGCAGGTATCTTACTCACAATACACCGCCCTTTTTCAATTGGCGATGTGATAGAAGTAGACGACTACAAGGGTCCAGTGAAGGCTGTTGATATGCGCTCAACCCATATTCGTTTATCTGACGGAAGAGATATTTGGATACCTAATAGTATGTTGGTTAAAGGAGTATTAACCAATTATACACGTGATGGCTTGTTGCGCCAAGAATTTGTCATCGGCTTTGACCAATTTGATGAAATAGGAAAAGCACAAAAACTAGTAATTGATTTCTTAACTGAACAGCCCGAAGTTTTAAGAACGCCGCTACCAGGTTTTATTATCGAAGAAATTGGTGTTTCAAGTGTAAATGTTAAAATCATGTTTTGGGTAGATGTCTTAAAGAAGCAAAGCACAGAAGGACCTATTGCTTTTGCAATGAGTGTTAAGTCTAAAATGATTTGGCAAATAAAAGACCTACTGCTTAGCAATGGGTTTAACTTGCCTTCAACAATAGTTGAACATAAAATGTATAAGGAGAAAAAACCACTAAAAATAAGCCTTGAAGACAACAAAAGTTAAAGCGAAGGCTCTTGCTGGCTCAAGCAGTGAAAACTTCCCAGGCCCCAAACTATATCAGTAGAGTCGATACCAATCACTTTTCTATCAGTAAATAATTGACTCAATATTTCTAGGGCTTCCTGGTCATTTTTATCATCACGATAAGTTGGAACTGCCACACAATTATTAGCAATATAAAAATTGGCATAGGAAGCAGGAAGGCGCTGGCCATCATAAACTACTGGCTTAGGCATGGGTAGCTCAACCACATTAAGTTGCTTACTATTTGGGAGACGAAGTGTATTAAGTTTCTCGAGGTTCTCCTTCAAAGGTTGGTAGTTATCATCTGCCTTGTCGGTCTCAACAACAGTCACAACAGTATCTATATTTACAAAACGAGTTATATCATCAATATGTCCATCGGTATCATCGCCAACAATTCCATCTCCTAACCACCATATATATTCAACTCCATAATAATCCACCAGATACTGCTCTATCTCACGTTGGGATAATTGTGGGTTTCTATTCTTATTTAATAAGCATGATGTTGTAGTAAGCACCACTCCTTCCCCATTAAAATCTACAGAGCCTCCCTCCATTATGATACCTGGAGAAAATACTTTGAGGCCAAGTTTATTAGCAATCTTGCTGGGTATTTGATTGTCCAAATCATAAGGAGGATACTTATCTCCCCATGCATTATACCCCCAATTGACTACTGCCCTGCTTTTCTCTTTATGATTAACCAAAAATGCTGGTCCATGGTCCCTACACCAAGCGTCATTTGTAGGATGGTGATAAAACTCAATACTTGAAAAATCAGCACCAACTTTAGCCAATTGTTCTTTGGCAAAGATTTCCATTTGTGCATCAACTACATTGATACACACCTTCTCACCCTCAACAACAGCTTTAACGAACTGGCAGTAATTGGGATAAATTGTGTTGATTTTCCCTGGCCATGATTGCTTATTGTGAGGCCAACTCAACCATGTAGCTTTATGCGGATGCCACTCGGCTGGAAAAAAATATCCGAGGGACTTTGGAGTTTTATTATCACTCATCAATAAATCTACTTTCGATAGGTGAATAGGCATCTATTCTTCTATCACGAAGGAATGGCCAATGAACGCGGATATTGTCTGATTCGGTAAGGTCAACAGGCACTACTTCCACCACTTCCTCCAAATGAGGGGCCTTGTAATCAACCCAACCAAAAGCATTGGTAATAAATGAACCACCCCAAAATTGCATTTCACCCTCTTTGCCGGTGCGATTTACAGCCACTACAGGAACACCATTGGCTACCGCATGCGATGCTTGCACTGTTTGCCAGGCATTATGCTGTTGCTGATTAGTTTGTTCGTCCTGACTTTGATGCCAGCCAATAGCCGTTGGATAGAAAAGTAATTCCGCACCTTTCAAGGCTGTAATCCTCGCTCCCTCAGGATACCATTGATCCCAGCATATCAA
>JANQJC010000135.1 GCA_028281825.1 Flavobacteriales bacterium | reverse complement strand
CGGTTTGCTCTTCTTCCTGTATCTCAATATTATATTTCTTGGCCAGATAGCGTAGTGCTTCAGGGTAGGTGTATTGCTCGTGCTCCATCAAGAAGTTGACGGAATTACCTCCTTTGCCACAGCCAAAGCATTTGTAGATGCCCTTTGCAGGAGCTACTGAAAACGAAGGTGTTTTCTCGTTATGGAAAGGGCAAAGCCCCCACAGGTTAGCCCCTTTTTTCTTCAGGGAAACATAGTCGCCTACTACATCTTCAATGCGGGCAGTTTCAAAAATAACGTCTATGGTTTCCTTTGGTATCAATGCTGACAAAATTGGGGTAACGAAGTTAATAAAATTGAAAGCAAAAAAAGCCTATCTGCAATTGAAGTAGATAGGCTTTAGATAGCAATGAGCTTAAGGTCTATTCCTTGGGTGTTTCTTTATCACCTTCTGGCATTTTGATGCCCAACTTTTCCATAATAGCCTCTGTAATGTCATGGTCAGGGTGGCCATAAAGTATAGTAGGCACCCCCTCACCAATCACCTGGTTGATGGTATAATTATAACCCCTCTCTTGAGTGACCTCAGTAATAGCATTTTGAAGCCTGGTTTGAACGGGGGATAGCAATTGCATCTGTTTTTGCATTACTTTTTGGTCGCTTTCTTCGGCGGCTTTTCTTATTTCTTGTTCCAGCTTGGCGAGTTCATCCACCATTGGTTTTTCAACCTCAGGAGCAATGCCTGCTTGCTTTTTGGCGTAATACTCTTCTGCCTTTTGCTGGTAATAGTCTGTTTTTACTTTCAGTTTTTGCTCCAGCTGTTTTTCATATTCTGCCAGTTGTTTGTTCACCTCTTTCACTTCGGGCATTACCGTCATGATGAGTTCTACATTGGTATAGGCAACCTTTACCTGCGCCTGAACACCAAAGGCAACAAAACAGCAGAATAATATAAGTGCTATTGTCTTCTTCATGGGTTCTTATTTTCCGCTTTCTGGCTTCAATTCTGTTTCAGGCATTTCACCTGTTGGTATCTCTATGCCCAATTTTTTCATCACCATTTCGGTTACATCGTTTTGCTCTGGACCAAACAAGATGGTTGAAACACCACCTGAAGTAGTTTGGTTAAGGATATAGGTATAAGCATTTTCTTCTGCTACCTGGTCTATGGTTTCTTGCAGCCTATCAAGAATAGGGCCTAGTAGTTTCTCACGCTGCTTGATAATCTCCATTTCAGCGTCTTCAGCAAACTTTTGCAACTCACCGTCAAGTTTCATCAACTCTTCTTCCTTGGTTTTTTTGTCTTCATCACTCAAAGTGCCCGCTTCAGCCGCAGTCATATACTCCTGTAGCTTCTGCTGTGCATAGGCTTCTTTGGTTTGCATTTGTTTCGCCATGTTTTGCTGAATAGAGCTTATTTGCTTCTCAACATCCTTTACGTCTGGCATGTATATCAATATCAGTTCAATATTGGTATAACCAATTTTTACGTCCTTGTCTTGGGCTTTAACAGTAAAAGCCATCACTACCATCACAAGGGCGATGGATATAGTTCTAAAATTCATAATCTATTATCGCTTGTTTTTCGTTGTTCTGTCAAAAATCGCTCCAAAGTTATATTAATTAAGATAGGAACCTCTATTTAATTGTGTTTCAATTGTTAAAATTGGTTAACAGAATGCCTTAAACTACAATGTTTACAATTCTGTTAGGCACAACAATCACTTTTTTGGGTGCTTTTCCCTCCAGATACTTCTTCACCTGCTCAGCCTCAATGACCAATTTTTCCACTTCGGCTTTATCAATATTCAATGGTATCTCCATATTGAAACGGGTTTTACCATTGAAAGAGATAGGGTAACTAAAACTATCTTCCACCAGGTATTCCTCTTTAAACTCCGGGAACTCGGCATAACTGATGCTTTCGGTATATCCCAATTGTTGCCACAACTCTTCTGCGATGTGCGGTGCAAAAGGTGAAATCAATACACATAGTGGCTCCAATATTGCGCGCTTGTTGCAGTTCAGGTCAGCTAACTCATTCACGCAAATCATGAATGCACTCACTCCCGTATTGAAAGACATACGCTCAATGTCATCCTTGATTTTCTTGATGGTTTTGTGCAATACCTTCAACTCAGCTTTTGTTGGTTCATCATTGCTTACATCAAAAGCCTCTTTTGAGGTATACAATTTCCAGAATTTCCTCAAGAACCTATAAACACCCTCGATACCTTTGGTATCCCAGGGCTTGGCTTGCTCCAATGGCCCTAAAAACATCTCATACATTCTTAAAGTGTCTGTGCCGTATTGTTCTATTATCTCATCAGGATTAACCACATTATACTTGGACTTGGACATTTTTTCTACCTCATGGGTTACAAACATTTTTCCGTTATCCAACTCAAATTCAGCATCCTTATAATCAGGTCCCCAGTTTTTGAACTTTTTAATATCTAATTCATCACCTTCGACAAAACTTATGTCAACCCTAACTGGGGTGGTCTCAAATTCATTCTTTAGAGACGCCGAAACATATTTCTTAGTACCATTTATCCTGTATGTAAATGATGAAACCCCCTGTATCATCCCCTGGTTAATCAATTTTTTAGCGGGTTCATCAAAGTTTACATAGCCCATATCTTTGAAGAACATCGTCCAAAAGCGTACATATAATAAGTGGCCTGTAGCGTGTTCTGCCCCACCGAAGTATAAGTCTACCTGCCCCCAGTAGTCAACGGCTTCCTTGCTTACAAACTCACCTTCATTATTGGCATCCATATAGCGCAGGTAATACCAACTTGAACCTGCCCAGCCAGGCATAGTGTTGTAGTCAGGTTGGTAGCCCTCTTTGGTAGTCCAGTTCTCAGCACGGGCCAAAGGTGGCTCACCTGTTTCGGTAGGTAAATACTTGTCCACTTCAGGCAGGGTAACAGGTAATTCGCTATCCTCTAGCATATAAGGCACACCATCTTTATAATATACTGGGAATGGCTCACCCCAGTAGCGTTGGCGACTGAAAATTGCATCTCGCAGGCGGTAATTGGTTTTGCCAATTCCAATGCCTTTGCCCTCAATCTTTTCAATCGCTAGCTTAATCGCATCAGGCACTTGCAAGCCATTCAGGAAATCAGAATTGATTAGTATCCCTTCCTTAGTCTCATTAGCTTCTTTTTCGATGTCGCTGCCATCAATTACTGGGATGATATCAATACCAAAATGGTTGGCGAAATTCCAGTCGCGTTGGTCGCCACTAGGTACCGCCATAATAGCTCCGGTGCCATAACCTGCCAATACATAATCACTGACCCAAATAGGAATATCTTCACCCGTAAATGGATGGGTGACATAAGCCCCCGTGAAAGCGCCACTCACTCGTTTTACTTCTGTCATCCTTTCACGCTCACTGCGGTTCTTGGCTTCTTCGGCATAGGTCATTACTTCATCTATGCGGTCAGGGGTGGTAATCTTCTCTACTAATTCATGCTCTGGTGCCAATACCATAAAGGTCACTCCAAAAATAGTATCAGGGCGGGTGGTGAATACTTTTATTGACCTCTCCCCCGACCCCTCTCCTGAGGAGAGGGGAGATGGGGTTCCTTGGGTATTATTATCTTTTACATCAGGCAAGCTACTTAGTGCTTTACGTATTTTAGAAAGCACATCACTTGGATTGTATGTTACTTCCTCATTGCGGAATCGTAGAACTGTGTAGCCCCACTTTATAAGTTCGTGTGTCCTGCCTTCATCTTCTTCTTTTTGCAAGTCGTGAATATCACCGTCTACCTCTATAATAAGTTGCTTGCTCAAGCAAACAAAATCTGCAATAAATCTATCGATAACATGCTGTCTTCTAAAATGATAGCCTGAAGCATCTCTTCTCAATAACTCCCACATGAGCTTTTCACCTTCAGTGGGGTTTTGACGCATTTCCAAGGCTTTGTCTATGAGTAGCTTGTATTTCTCAGGTGAGGAAGTATGATAACTAGGAGTAGTTGATTTTTCTTGGGTCTCAGAAGTATCGGAATGCTGCCCTACACCCCCTCCTTGGGAGGGGGTTGGGGGGAGGTCTTTAAGATAAAAATCCACTTCAGCACCCCGTGATTTGCCAATCCAGTTGCGCTGCATTTCTTTCAGGGCATCGCTCCAATCTATCTTGTCAAGGCCTTGCAATAGGCGCTCGGCATAGGCAGTAATTCGCATAGACCATTGGCGCATCAATTTGCGCTCAACAGGGTAGCCCCCGCGCTCAGAAACACCGTTGATGACTTCCTCATTCGCCAATACGGTACCCAAGCCTGGGCACCAGTTCACCATCACATCTGACAGATAAGCCAAACGGTAGTTCAGTAATATTTCTTGTTGCCGCTTTTCGTCATATCCCTCCCAATCTTCAGCAGTAAAAGCAGGAGTCTCTTCACAAACGGCATCTACTTCACTGTTTCCTACCCTTTCAAATTCAGTAATCAGGGTTTCTATCTTCTCAGCTTTGTCGCTTTTCTTGTTATACCAGCTATTGAACAACTGCTTGAAAATCCACTGCGTCCATTTGTAATAGCTGGGGTCGCTGGTGCGCACTTCCCTGTCCCAATCAAATGAGAAACCAATTTTATCCAACTGCTCGCGGTAGCGCTTGATGTTGGTTTCTGTAGTTATAGCAGGGTGCTGACCAGTTTGTATGGCGTATTGTTCAGCGGGTAAGCCAAAAGAGTCATAACCCATCGGATGCAGCACATTGTAGCCCTTCAAACGCATGTAACGGCTATAAATATCACTGGCGATATAACCCAGTGGGTGGCCTACGTGCAAGCCCGCACCAGAAGGATAAGGGAACATATCCAGTATATAGTACTTAGGCTTGTCAGACTTGTTTTCAGCCTTGAAAGTCTTGTTTTTGTTCCAGTATGCTTGCCATTTGGCTTCTATTTCCGCGAAATTGTAATCCATTTTTGCTGCTTTGCTTTAAGAGAGCGCGAAGTTAGTTTAATTGGGTATTAAGTACAAGGTATTGGAGTGAGAAGTAAGGAGCCAGAAGTCAGAATAATTGATTGATGGGTGAGATAAACTGCTATGCATATTTTCTGGCTAACTCTACTTCAATTTTAGTAGGGTTTATATAACCTGAAATGAGTTTTATCATTGGATGCCAAAAATATTTCATTCTTACCGTGTCAAAGTTTCTAAATGATATTTCATACTTACCAGCTTTAGCAATGTCAAAATGAAAATAGCCAACAGCCCTTCTCGCACGGATATAGCGACGTTCTTTTATCCAATATGTTTTTATCAAGGCATTTTTACCCGTTGTTCTATCAACCACAATTACTTGAAAATCAGAACCTATCTCTGCTGAGAAACCACCAACAAAAAATAAGTCGTAAGTGGTTGCTTCTAAATCGAGCGTGTTAACTTTTCTGGTTTGCAGTTGCATAAAATCTCAGTAGCAGTTGAATGTGTAGGCAATATATTAACTCTTTGGGTACTTATTAACATCACAAAAAATAAAACTGGTACGGTATCGTTAGTTAACAGCCTCGCAATTTTTTTAATTTAGCCACCGATTTAAGAGATGGCAGCAATAAAAGAAGATAAAACGGCCAAGAGGAAGGTTCTTTCCTCTAACCTCATAGCGGTAATTAGTATTTCGCTGGTGCTTTTCCTATTGGGCTTGTTGGGGCTTTTATTGCTTTCAACACAAGCGGTGGGTAATTATGTGAAGGAGAACATTGGCTTTTCCATCATCATGAAAGAGGATGTGAAGGAAGTGGACATCGTGAAGCTGCAAAAATACCTCGATGCTGCTGATTTTGTGCGAAGCACGGAATATATTGACCGTGACGAAGCTGCTGAGATTTTGAAAAAAGACTTGGGTGAGGATTTCGTAGAGTTCCTGGGATATAACCCATTGCTTAACTCCATTGATGTGCACTTGAAAGCGCAATATGCTGAAACAGATAGCCTGAAGAAAATAGAGGCAGAGTTGATGGAGAATAGTATAGTAAAAGAGGTGTTCTACCAACGCTCACTGGTGGATGTGGTGAACAACAACATCCGTAAGGCCAGTTTTTGGATACTTTTCTTCTGTGCACTACTTTCGGTGGTGGCCATCGCCTTGATTAATAATACCATTCGGCTTTCCGTCTATTCCAAGCGCTTTCTTATCCGCAGTATGCAATTGGTGGGGGCTACACAATCGTTTATCCGCAAGCCATTTGTCGTAGAAGGTATATACAGGGGCATCATTGGAGCAGTGGCAGCCAATGCCATGCTTTTCGGTATCATGCTATTTATATCCAGGCAGGTTCCTGAAATGGTTGGTAGGCAACAATTAGAGATTGTTGCCATCTTATTTATAATTGTAATACTTTTGGGTATCGTTATTTCGTGGATATCCACATCTTTGGCTGTAAGGAGATACCTGAGGCTGAACATAGAAGAACTATATTATTAAGCTATGAGTGATAAGAACACACAATCCAAGCCCGACTTTGCTTTTGGTAAAGAGAACTACATGATACTTCTTGGAGGAATAGCCCTGATTATTTTGGGTTTTATTCTAATGTCAGGTGGTGGTAGTGAAGACCCTAATGTATTTAACGGAGAGGAGCTATTCAACTTCCGTAGGATTACATTGGCGCCTATCACAGTCATTTTGGGCTTCATCGTTGTGATAGTAGCCATCATGAAAAAGCCGAAAGACTAAACGGTGAGTCTTTTAGAAGCCCTCATTTTAGGTATTATCCAGGGCCTAACTGAGTTCCTGCCAGTGAGCAGTAGTGGTCACCTGGAACTGGGCAAAGCCATTTTCAACCTACATCTGGTAGCAAAGGATAGTATCACTTTTGATGTGATGGTGCATGCTGGTACTGCCTTGAGCACTATCGTTATTTTCAGGAAAGACATACTGAATATCATTGCAGGCTTGTTCAAATTCCAGTGGAATGATGAGACTCGCTTTTCTCTATACATCATCCTGTCCATGATACCAGCTGGTTTTGTAGGTATAGTTTTCAATGACCAAATAGAAGAACTCTTTAATGCACAGGTATTACTGGTGGGTGCCATGTTGATTATTACCGGTTTGCTTCTTTTCTTGGCAGACAGGGCAAAAAAGACTGATAAATCGGTATCTGTTGTGGAAGCGATAATTATTGGTATTTCACAGGCTATTGCCATTATGCCAGGTATAAGCAGGTCTGGAGCAACTATTTCAACCTCGGTTTTGTTGGGCATAGACCGAGAGAAAGCTGCTCGCTTTTCTTTTTTGATGGTGTTACCACTTATCATTGGTAAGAGCTTATTGGATGTGAAAGACATAGTTGAAACAGGCGGTGAGGGAATGAGTATTTCCACGAGTGTTTTGCTGGTGGGTTTTATAGCAGCTTTTATAGCAGGTCTTTTTGCTTGCAAGTGGATGATTGCTTTGGTAAAGAAAGCCCAGCTTAAGTATTTCGCGTTTTATTGTTTTGCAGTTGGTTTGGTAGCCAGCATATATTCTCTTTTGTACCTATAATGAAGGCCTATACGGCAGAAGACTTTCAAAACGGAGTGGTGTTGCTCATCAACAAGCCCTATGGCTGGACCAGCTTTGATGTGGTGAATAAAGTGAGGTATAAAATCACTCACTTTATAGGTAAAAAAATCAAGGTAGGCCACGCAGGTACGTTGGATCCATTAGCTACCGGCTTATTGGTGCTGTGCACAGGAAAGTTCACCAAGAAGCTCATGGGTTTGCAGTCTGAATCCAAGGAATATACTGGTACCATTGCAGTCGGGGCAACCACACCTTCTCAAGATTTAGAAACTGAAATTGACCAAAAATATCCGGTAGAACATATCACCGAAGATTTGATTAAAGAAACAACTAAAAGATTTATCGGTGAGATAGAGCAAGTGCCTCCAGTATTTTCAGCCAAAAGGGTAGAAGGTACCCGTAGCTATGAGTTGGCTCGCAAAGGGGAAGCGAAAAAAATGCGACCTAGCCTGGTTACCATCACCAAATTCGATATAACTGGTGTCGATTTTTTGGAGGATACTATTGATGTACATTTTAGAGTGGCCTGCTCAAAAGGCACTTACATCCGCGCAATTGCAAGAGATTTTGGTGAAGCCCTAAACTCGGGAGGATATCTCAAAGCACTATGCAGGACAGCTTCTGGCGACTTTAAACTGAAGGATGCAACTACAATAGATGACTTTCATGAAGCGCTATTTGGTGTGCCCCCAGATGGTGAAATAAGAGCAGAGTAGTATCAATTTCACCTTTTTGTCAATATATTATTCCTAATTATTACCTTTGCAGCCCTCTAAGATAAAGCAGAATCTCAATGAAATTATCTCAATTTAAATACAAATTGCCACCAGAGCTTGTGGCAACGCATCCTGCTGAAAACAGGGATGAGTCAAGGCTAATGGTGCTAGACAGGGAAAAAGGAACTATCGAGCACAAACTTTTCAAGGATATTCTTGACTATTTCAATGAAGACGATGTGATGATATTGAACAACACCAAGGTGTTTCCAGCGCGTCTTTATGGTAATAAAGAGAAAACAGGAGCTAAAATTGAGGTGTTCTTATTAAGAGAACTTAACCGTGAAAGTCGCCTTTGGGATGTGTTAGTTGACCCTGCAAGAAAAATAAGGATTGGTAATAAACTATACTTCGGTGAGGATGATGCCTTAGTAGCTGAAGTAATTGACAATACTACTTCACGTGGAAGAACATTAAGGTTCTTGTTTGATGGAACCTATGAAGAGTTTAAAAGAACCGTGGAAACACTTGGCGAGACTCCGTTACCAAAATATATCCAAAGAGAAGTAGAGCCTGAAGATGAAGAAAGATACCAAACGGTGTTTGCTAAGGTAGAAGGTGCTGTTGCAGCCCCAACTGCTGGTTTGCACTTCAGCAAGCAATTGCTGAAAAGGCTGGAGCTGAAAGGCGTTAATTTTTCTGAGGTAACCTTGCACGTTGGTTTGGGTACTTTTCGCCCAGTTGAAGTGGAAGACCTGACCAAACACAAGATGGATTCAGAGGAAATGGAAATAACCGAGGGAGCATGTAAGATAATCAATACTGCCAAGGACAATAAGAAGAAAGTATGTGCAGTAGGTACTACGGTTATGCGTGCCATTGAAACTTCTGTGGCCACCACATCACATGTTAAGCCATACAGGGGATGGACCAATAAATTCATTTTTCCTCCCTATGAGTTTAATGTGGCTAACTGCATGATAACCAACTTCCACATGCCGCAATCAACACTGTTGATGATGGTATCTGCCTTTGCTGGCTATGATTTTCTTTTCGAGGCTTACGAGCAAGCTGTGAAAGAAAAATATCGCTTCTACACTTATGGTGATGCGATGCTGATTTTGTAAATTAGCGCGTGCTGAAAAAATACGCCATTATAGTAGCAGGGGGCAGCGGAACACGCATGCAATCTGCGCAACCCAAGCAGTTTATCCCACTCAAAGGCATTCCGGTATTGATGCGAACCATCAATGCATTTATGCAATATGATACTGAATTGGAAATTATAGTGGTGTTGCCTGAAAGCCAAACACCATATTGGAATCAGCTTTGCGAAGAGAAAGCCTTTTCAGTTAAACATTGTGTGATAAAGGGAGGAGAAACCCGTTATCATTCCGTTTCAAATGGCTTGGCAGCTATTGATGGTGAAGGGCTAGTAGCTATACATGACGGTGTACGGCCATTTGTGAGTAAGGAACTTATATCACGGGCGTTTAATAAGGCACAGGAAGCTGGTGCTGCTATACCAGTACTGCCTGTTAAAGATTCCATCAGAGAGGTGCAAGGCAGTGAAAGCAAAGCATTGGATAGAAATAAATACTATCTTGTTCAAACGCCGCAATGCTTTCAGGTGGGGCTTATCAAACAAGCATTTGAGGGTGATTATAAAGATATTTTTACCGATGATGCTACTGTTGCAGAAGCTGCAGGGCAAAAAGTTGAGTTAGTTGAAGGAGAACCGTACAATATCAAACTAACGGCTCCGTTAGATTTACGGTTTGCTGAAGTGTTGATTGATGAAGGGAAATAAAACAAGAAGTTCACAGGGTATAGTTGAAAAACTTTTTCATAAGATATACGTACAACGGCGTTATTTCATATACTTGCGACCTATGATGTACGGTATACCTGCTTTTTACAAAGGCCTGCGGAGTGTAAAGAACAGATTAAACCCTGGCTCACTTTTCGTTGCCTTTGCAACTGTGTGTCTTGTTTTAATGGGTGCTCAACCCATAACAAGTAAGGTTTACATAGATGGGGAATACATTGGCGAGGATACTATCGCCCAAATGCATATCTCCCAGGCAAACGCCCTCCAGTTTGATATTGACCTCAATCCAGAGATAGCTTATAAGGACTATGCCATGCGTGGCGGTTTGGTATATGACGTTACCCGCAATAAGATTGTGTGGGGTAAAAAAATGGAGGAGCCTGTGCCTATTGCGTCTATCACTAAAATGATGGTAGCCTTGATTACCATGGAAGAAATAGCGGCCGACAAAATATGCTGGGATGACCCAGTTAAGGTAACCCGCGAGGCAGTTTTGATACAGGGGTCTAAAGTATATCTTAAGCAAGGCGAAACACTCACTGTTCGTAAACTGTTGGAGGCTGCAATGATACGCTCGGGTAATGATGCATGTTATTTATTAGCCCAGTTTTTAGGGGATAGTGAAGAAGAATTTGTGGAGCGAATGAATAGGAAAGCTGAAGCCCTTGGCATGGGGAATACTAAATTCAGCAACTCAACTGGCATGCCTGCAAAAAGAGGGCATAAAGATAACTACTCCACACCAATGGATTTACTGAAATTAGCTAAGGAAGCATTGAAATATCCCGACTTGGTAGATATAGCCAGCCGCAAAAGAGAAACTATTGACAATGGCTATAACCCTGAGTTTACATTTGATAATCGTAACAAACTGGTATCCAAATATGAAGAAGATATTGATGGTTTGAAAACGGGCTTTACCAATAATGCAAGATATTGCATCGTTGCTACTTCTAAGCGTTGTGATTATCGGGTAATTTCCATAGTTTTGGGAGTAGAGAATTCATATCTCAGAAACCAAATTGTAGTGGGTATGTTAAGCAACTACTACGACAGGATAGGTTTGGGTGTGTTGGGTGAGAAATTGCCAGATGATTTAGCTAAAAACGAAGAAACAACGAAAGATTAAGATGAAGAAAGCCGCTTTTTTGCTGTTAGTTACCATTGCAGCATCACTATCAGTTACAGCACAAAAAAATAAAGAGATTCAATGGCCTGACTTGCCAATTGATGAAGAAAGCCAATTAATTACATATACTGATGTTGTTCAATTGGATGGAGTGGCTGCAGGTGATTTGTATGACCGTTTTATGAAATGGTTTAACGATGAGTTTAAGAACCCGGCTGAAAAACTAAGGAACAGTGATAAAGATGGCGGCGAAGTTGAAGCTCTTCTTCGTCACAGGATATACAATAAAGATAAAAAAGGCAATCAGGCCAGTGATGCTGGATTAACCCAATTTACCTTAAAAGTGATGTTTAGGGATGGCAGGTATAAGTATACAGTTACTGACCTAAATCACAAGCGTATGTCATACTTTGCTTTGGAGCAATGGATGGACGCAGATGACGAAATGGCTGAAAAGCATGCGGATTACCTTGCCCAGGTGGATACTGAGATTAGAAGGATGATAGACGGCATGAAGACTGGAGTTGCCGACTCAGGAGAGAAAAAAGAAGAAGATTGGTAATTATTCAAAGAAAATTAATTAAAAAGGAAAAGGGTGCACTGTTGTGTGCCCTTTTTTGTTAGTCAAGTCTTCTAGAAGTGCTTTTATCAGTCAAAACAAGAGTTTCAGTATCAAACTCTTCAATCAGAACAATGCCAGGTGTTTTTCCAGGCTCAATACTACCCAGTTGTTTTTGAAATCCGAGTAGCTCAGCACCATTCTTTGTAGCCCATTCTAGTTGTGTTGTGAAAGGTATAGCGGGAAACTGTTGGGTGATGGTTTTCATTTCCTCTAAGATGGATAGCTGATGATTACTGGAAAGGCTGTCAGTACCTATTACACACTTGCAGTTTTCTTTTATAAAGATTGGTATATCAGGCAATCGACTTTCAATATATAAGTTCGCATTGGGGCAAAAGCACCAATAGACCATATTGCTGTATTTGTGAGCCCATTGTATGTCCTCTTTGGTAGAACAAGTATTGTGTACTAATAATATTTTAACGCATTTAGGCAGGTGCACGGCAACTGATGGTAAGGAGTTAAACCCAGTGGTTTTCCATTTAGAATAGTCAATCCCCATTCCCTTAAAGAGTTCTAGTAGCTCACCTTTTCCTTCTAGGTACATCTCATTCTCCGATGGAGTTTCTTGGTTATGGAGAGAGACCACGCCATCTTTTTCATAGCAAGTATTACCAATCAATTTAAAGAGTTTTTCGGAGACGGAATAAGGCGCATGCGGAACAATAGAATAGCTTGCTGTGGGGAGTAAATCTTCTAATTCCCTTCCTAATTCAATGGCCTTGTTCCACTCCCGCTCGGTGTTTTCTGGTATAAAATCAAATGCTTCAATAAAGGTATAGTAGTGAATAGGACTTTGCGCCTTTTGTCTAAAGCTATGATTGGTGTTGGAGATATCGCCAACTGCCATTATGCCTTCGCTCCACATCAAGTGGTCTTGCTCTTCTATTTGACGCAGGATGTCATTTTCATCACTTTCACGCAATTGCACCACTTGGCTCAAAAAGCCAGGTAATCCTGTCTTTTCAGGTATTTTGCCCTTTAGATGTGAAAGCTCAAGATGGCAATGGGCGTTAACAAACCCGGGGCAAATTGCTCCTTTATGGTATTCCACTTCTATGCTGGCATGTTCGGCAAGGTCGTATTCAGATACGGCTACTATTTGCCCTGACTCATTGACGCTGACCACACCATTTTTGATGGGTGGCAAAGAAACAGGAAAGATATAGTCTGCTGTTAGGTGTCTCATTACTGCAAATGTAATTAAGATGCACGAAAATGCAGTACCTTTGCAAAATGGTTGAAATAGAAGCCAAGAAAGATATCAGGGAACTGGATTTAGATGGGTTGATGGACTTTTTTATTTCAAAAGGTCAGAAGCCTTTTAGGGCCAAGCAGGTGTATGAGTGGCTTTGGAAAAAGTCGGCTAGTTCATTTGAAGAAATGACTAATCTCTCTTTAGATACCCGCCAATTACTTCAGGACAGTTTTCTTATCAAGAAGGTAATGATTGCTAATGAGCAGAAAAGCAATGATGGTACTATCAAGTTTGCTTTTGCACTATATGATGGTAATACGGTTGAAGGGGTCTTGATACCACAAGAGACAAGGATGACGGCGTGCATCTCTTCTCAGGTGGGCTGCAGCCTAACTTGTAAATTTTGTGCTACCGGCCGCATGGATAGGTTGCGCAATCTTTCAGCATCAGAAATGTATGACCAGGTGGCGATTATTAAAGAGTCAGCCGAGAAGCATTACAATTTGCCGTTAAGCAATATAGTTTATATGGGCATGGGGGAGCCATTGCTTAACTATAAGAATATGCTTCGTTCGACTCAATTGGTTACTTCGCAAACAGGCTTGGGTATGGCTCAAAGGCGAATCACTGTTTCAACGGCAGGTATTGCCAAAATGATAAAACAGCTAGGTGATGATGAAGTAAAGTTTAACCTGGCGCTTTCTTTACACGCGGCTAATGATGAAAAGCGTAGCCAAATAATGCCTATTAATGAGAGCAATTCATTGGATGTATTGGCAGACGCCTTGCAATATTATTACACCAAAACCCGCAATAGGGTCACATTCGAATACATCATTTTTAAAGACTTTAATGACACATTGCGAGATGCAGAAGAGCTACTACAATTCTGCAAGCGCGTAAATGCCAAGGTAAATATCATTGAATACAACCCAATAGATGGCGGTGAGTTCCAAAAAGCTGGTGATAAAAACATCATGGCTTTTGTGAACCATTTAGAAAGCAATGGTGTTGTAGCTACAGTGAGACGAAGCCGTGGAAAAGACATTGACGCAGCATGTGGACAATTGGCAAATAAGCTGAAATGATTGAAGGCTTTTTTGCTACTTTTGACTCCATCATTTCATGATGACCCTTGACGAAATAAAAGCCCCGATAGCGGCTGAAATGGAGGAGTTCGAGAAGAAATTCAGGGCTTCTATGAAAAGTTCAGTGCCCTTGCTGGACAAAATTACCCATTACATAGTTAAGCGAAAAGGCAAGCAGCTAAGGCCTATGTTTGTTTTTTTAACTGCAAAACTTTCAGGTGGCATAACTGATTCTACGTATCGCGCAGCATCATTGATAGAATTGTTGCATACTGCAACTTTAGTGCATGACGATGTGGTGGATGACGCTTATGAGAGGCGAGGCTTTTTCTCTATTAATGCCCTTTGGAAAAACAAGATTGCGGTTTTGGTAGGTGATTATTTGCTCTCACAAGGCTTGCTTTTGTCTATCGATAATCAAGAGTTCAGGCTGTTGCAAATTACTTCTAACGCGGTGCGTGAAATGAGCGAGGGGGAGCTATTGCAAATGGAGAAGGCACGCAAGTTAGACATCAAAGAAGAAGTGTATTTTGACATTATCCGTCAAAAAACGGCATCATTAATTGCTTCTTGTTGTGCTTGCGGGGCAGCATCAACGGGCAAAGACGATGAGTATATCGAAAAGATGCGCAAATTTGGAGAACTAACGGGCATCGCGTTTCAAATAAAGGACGACCTTTTTGATTATGAATCCAGCAATGCCACGGGTAAGCCAACTGGTATTGATATCAAAGAGAAAAAGATGACTTTACCGCTCATATATGGCCTGAACAATTGCTCATGGTCTGAAAAGAGGCGTATCATCAATTTGGTGAAAAATCACAATACCAAAGAAGATAAAGTGCAGGAAGTGATAGAGTTTGTAAAGGCAAAAGGTGGTATTGAATATGCAGAGCAGCGTATGAATGAATACAAGGATAATGCCCTGGCTATGCTGACTGAATTTCCTGAAAGTGAAGCCAGGACCTCGCTGATTGGTTTGGTTAAGTTTGCGATAGCAAGGAAGAAGTAAAAAAGGCGGGTAATTACCCGCCTTTTCTAATAAATTCGAGAGAGACTTATTTCTTAAGTAACTCTATTTCCCTTTTCAATTCATCAATTTGACGTTGCTGCGCTTCAATCAATTGCTGTTGTTCTTGGATAGCCTTGATTGAAAGCACTGAGAAATGGTCATAAGCCAAGCCAATACCGCCTTGCTCATTAGTTCTTACTGCCATTGGAAACACTTCCTGAACTTCCTGTGCTAAGAAACCATAGGTTGGAGTGCTTGGTTCTTCAGTATAGTTATAACTATAACTCACTGGGTTTAGTCTCATTATTCCATCCAAGGTATTACCAAGGCGAGTGATGTTTGTCTTCAGGTTTTTATCAGAAGGCTGAACGTAATTGCCAGTACCAGCTTCTACATAAGCTACACGGGTGCCTTCATTTGCAAAGCTACAATGGGTTCCACTATGATATAGCTTCCATGTGGTATTGCTATGGCTTAATGTTACTCCGCCACTGCCGCTACCTGTAGCGTTTGACTGTTCAATAAATAAATCCGTAGTAGGTAGATTGGTTCCTATACCGACAAATTCACCAAAGTAAGCATTACCATTTACTGCATAAAATGACCATTTGTTAGCTGATGGGGCTCCGCCAGAGTAATTAGCGTAAAAACAATAAATGTTTTTGTCAGAAGCAGAAGCAGATGATGCAACAGTTGTATTTGTGCCAATTATACTACCCGAACCGCCTGTTCCATTATCACCAGTAATAAAATTGTAAATACCTCTTAAAGCGCCGCCATTTGTATTTACGGAGCGTATTTGATTGTAGAGGCCGAAAGTATTAGCGGCATCGTTTTGATAGGTTTGTACCTCAACGGCATTACTTGGAGATGATGTACTTGTAGAATTGTGTTCAATATTCATGGCATCTTGTTCAGTTGCGTTAACTACATCTAGAAAAGTACCTGGCGAAGTAGTACCTAGACCAAGGTAGCCATCTTCTGATAAAGTCATGATGGTTTCAGCGCCGTCGCCATTTCTTTTAACTCTCAAATACGAGTTAGTAGAATTATTATCGCTATCAATTATTAAATCGAGATCGCTTGTGCTGCTTACGTTGAATGCGTTACCACTGCTGATGCTCCTGCTGCTACCCGAAAGCATAATGTTACCGTTAACATCTAGTTTTTCTGCAGGAGTGTTTGTTCCAATACCCACATTGGTGCCATTATTGTAAAGATTGGAAGTAGCAGCCCAGTCAGAACCATCATGATAAAGCGTTTGCCCTAATGTTCCGCTTACTACTGGACCGGTTGGACCAGTTGGCCCATCAGCGCCTGTAGGGCCAGTAGTACCATCCGCACCAGTAGTTCCATTAGCACCTGTTGGGCCAGTAGCGCCGGTTGCACCACCTGAACCAGAAGTTGCCGCATATAGAGCATAAGGCACAGATAACAATTGGGTAGTACCCATATTAGTGTAGCTAGAGCCACCGCTTGGATCCATTTCTACTTTTACAAAATGAGGATTAGAGGACCAGGCAATTGTAGAGAAGTTACCTGATACTAAACTACCGTTTCCAATGGCTATGGAAAACAAGCCAAATTGGTTAGTAGTAACTGAATGTGTTTCAGAGTACTCAGTAGTGCCTCCTGGTGTTCCACTAATGATACTAGTTCGGAGGCTAATGTTTTGATTGGCAAGCACATTACCAGAGTTATCCCTGGCTACACCCTGATAGTTGAACATTTCTGGTGATTGCGCAAATGCGGAAATAGCGACTAAAAAGCTAACTCCCATAGTCAATAAAAATTTCATGATTGTTGGTTTGGTTAATGATTATTTAACTATCAAGTATAGTTATTACTTAGCTTTTGTGCAAAGTTTTGTGTATTAAATAATCTATATGCTTTTCATGATGCTTTTAACATCTGATTAAAAGCGTGGGGTAATTACCAAATGTTCTCCAGGTCTTCTTTGGTATAGGTATGGTTGCGCTCGGTGTAAATGCTACCTGATGGTTTTTTAAGCTGAATGTTGCTTTTACCAAATAGGCGAGAAAGCAGGGCAATGGGGAAAAGAAATACGAAGAAAATAGTGGAGAGTAGTATTCTTGAATTAAGCCAGCCCAGCCATTCAGCCAGTTTGAGCCACCCTTTTACTATCAGGGTGCCTACATAATCAGAAGCTATGCTGAGAACCCCAATAACAATGGCAGCATTGAGTAGGTAACTGCTATACTGCCACCCCCTGGCCTGGAGAATAACACTCAACAAGGATAAGCCCGTAACGATAACTAGCTGCGACTCTCTTTTCTTGCCAGCCTCCATCAACTAGAATAGGGTGTATATAAATGGTGCAACTGCTGAGCCACCGCCAATAACTATCAATAGGCCAATCAACAGTAAAACGATGATTATTGGGGCAAGCCAGAATTTTTTGCGTTCGCCCAAGAATTTTAAAAGGTCTCTTAAAAAGTCCATAGTACTTAAAATGTGGCGCTAAACTAATATAATTCTTCCTTATAGAAGCGATGCTATAGAGCTTAAATGTGCTATTTTTGCACTCCCAACAAAAAGGGAATAAACTTAATTACCAAAAAAGTCTATGAAAGTTGCAGTTGTGGGTGCTACTGGTTTGGTGGGTACCGTTATGTTAAAAGTATTGGAAGAAAGGAACTTTCCTGTAACGGAGCTGTTGCCCGTTGCATCTGAGAGGTCAATAGGTAAAGAGATA
>JANQJC010000082.1 GCA_028281825.1 Flavobacteriales bacterium | reverse complement strand
AGGCTAGATGACAAGGTATCTCTTCGCTTATCCAGCTTACCGCTACTCCAGGATAGCGGCGGATAATACCATCACTGTGGTCGTGTTGGCCTGGTCCGTGGTCGTCCACGAAATCATATCGCACCACATCATTACTGTGTGCGTCCATAACCCAGAATACATTTTCACCTTCACTCTCAATACCCATGCAATGCGGACTTTGATGAAGCATATCCAAGTGACTACCATTGCCACCAGACGGCTGGGCATAAATATTCGGGTCACTGGACCACAGGGTGGGGCCAGTGAATGGAGTAGCACCACCTGTATGATTGGCGTCAAACACACCCGTTGAAGTGGCAAAGTTTCCATTATTGCTAAAAGATATACCTGTGGGCAACGACATAAAATGCCAGGCATTACCATCCCTACGCCATAGTGCAGTCTGATTCTGCTCACCCGGATTAGTGTAAGTAACTGTGCTACCGCCTGTATTTTCATAATCCATATTTACTACCCATAGCTCACCATTAGGATGAAAATCAAGGTCCCGCGGAAAATCAAGCTGGTCAGCAATCGTGCCGATAGTCTGAAACTCGACAGTATGACTAGGTGAAATGAAATCAGAAATGATATTAGGGATGGCTGGATTGACTGTAATAGGCTTTGTAATTATGTTGTCCGAAATATTTGAATCACTTCCAGCATTATTAAAATTGCTAATAGTAACGGTAATATCACTTGTCCCTGGGCTTGATAAACCAAGTGGAGTATTATGCTCGAAATAGTGCTCAGTAAAAGGTGCCACACTTAAGTTGTTTATTGTTTCAATAATCGGTATGCCGTTATTTAATCGATATTCCAAATCAAAGGAGGTGATAGTAGTGGTGCCTCTATTTTTGATAATACCATCAACAATTATATCGCCTACATTAGCATAAAGTGGCGTGAGAACTGATTTTAGCTCTACTTCTATTGGTGGCGGGTCGCTTGCTGTAAAAGGAAAGCGTTCATCACTGGTTACCCCTTGAAATTCATATATTGGATACCCATTGATGTTCACGACAAATTTAGTCCCTCCATCAGCCCAGTCATCTACGAGGTAGATGTCGTAACTAGCCCCATCAGCCAAACACCATGGCCCCTCATTAATAGTAGTATTATTTCCATAGCCACTCATATCCTGTATTTCCAAGCCACCTGAGTTACAGTCCATAGTCATATTACCCCCCGTAAAAATTGGACTTGAGCCACAGGCATTGCCACCTGGAAGCAACTGCCAGTAGGCTTCATAGCCGTAATTATCCGTAATTACGTCAATTTGGACTTCAATTTCACCAGTGCTGCATTGGGCAAGGCTTTGAAAATTTACGCTAAAGAGAACAAACACTAAGAGTAAAAAAAATCTCATTCGGAAATGGTTATTGGATGCGACTTCTAAGATACTATATTTGAAAATTAAAATCCGAAGCTATGAAGTATATACTACCTATTTTGTCTCTTGTATTACTATTTGCCTGTCAACCTAAAAAAGAGTCTGAACCAGCACCAAGGCCTGATGGCAATGTACAAGTCACTACTAGTTATGACTCAATCCTTGCGGCGGAATTAGGAGCTGACGATTATGGTATGCGAAGTTATGTGTTGGTGATACTGAAAGCTGGCCCAACTCCAGTTACGGATAGTTTACAATCGGCAGAAATGTTCAAAGGGCATTTTGCCAACATGAGCAGACTGGCCGAAGAAGGCAAGCTAGTAATGGCTGGGCCTTTTGGTGATGAATGGGCAGGATTGTTCATCTTTAGTGTTGATACCATTGAAGAAGCCCAAGCACTGGCAGAGAGCGACCCCACTATTAAGGCGGGGCATTTTGTGGCTGAGTATCATCCCTGGTATGGCTCAGCGGCTTTGGTACAGATGAATGAGTTGCATGAAAGGATTGCGAAGGTGGAGATTTAAGTGACATAGTTTAAATACTTATTCCCGCCCAAATCGCTAACTTTGCCTTTGTAAGGATTAGCCAATATGACGACCCAAGTACACCCCTATAAACCCAATAACCATATACGTATTGTAACGGCCGCCAGCCTTTTCGATGGGCATGATGCAGCTATCAATATCATGCGACGCATCATCCAATCTACTGGTGCGGAAGTAATTCACTTAGGCCATGACCGCAGTGTACAAGAAGTAGTAGATTGTGCCATACAAGAAGATGTACAGGCCATAGCCATGACCAGCTACCAAGGCGGGCACGTGGAGTATTTCAAGTATATGTATGACCTATTGAACGAGCGTGGGTGTGGACATATCAAGATATTTGGTGGGGGCGGCGGAACTATCCTTCCTGAAGAGATAAAAGAGCTGCATGATTACGGCATCACCCGTATTTATCATCCAGATGATGGGCGCGAATTGGGCCTGCAAGGGATGATAAACGACTTGATGGAGCAGGCGGATTTTCCCACGGGGAACCCTGAAAACCTTCCATCAAACGGGGATATAAAACTGAGTGCTGAAGACAAGAAAACAGTCGCCCAACTGATTTCATGCGCTGAGAACTACCCTACTGAGTTTTCATCTGTTGCCTCTCACTTTTTGAATGGTTATTCTAAGAAAGAGACTGGCGAAGTCTCTGAGGATAAAGGCAATAAAACCCCTCCAGTATTGGGTATTACAGGGACGGGTGGCGCTGGTAAAAGTTCATTGGTAGATGAATTGGTTCGTCGCTTTTTGATTGATTTCCCTGAGAAGACTATAGCGGTAGTATCCGTTGACCCCAGCAAAAGGAAAACGGGAGGGGCACTTTTAGGTGATAGGATTCGTATGAATTCTGTGTTCAACCCTCGCTGTTACATGCGTTCACTAGCTACAAGACAGAGTAACCTAAGTGTGAGTAAGCATGTGGAAGAAGCGATTACTATCCTTAAGGCTGCTCATTATGACCTGATTATATTGGAGACTAGTGGTATTGGCCAGAGTGATACCGAGATAGTTGACCACAGCGATGTGAGCATGTATGTGATGACCCCTGAATATGGGGCTGCTTCACAGTTGGAGAAGATAGATATGCTGGATTTCGCAGATATTATTGCCCTCAACAAGTTTGATAAGCGTGGTGCTTTGGATGCCCTTCGTGATGTAAAGAAACAATACAAGCGAAACCGCCAGTTGTTTGAGATGAAGGACGAAGACGTGCCTGCGTTTGGTACTATCGCCAGCCAGTTTAACGACCCTGGCACCAACAGCCTCTATAAAAAGCTGATGGATGTTATTGTCGAGAAAACAGGTGCTGACCTGAATAGCACTTTTGAGGTGACGGACGAGATGAGCGAAAAGATATATGTTATCCCTCCAAAGCGCGTTCGTTATCTTTCTGAAATAGCTGAGAACAATCGCTCTTATGATAAATGGGTGGATGAACAGGTAGAAATCGCTGATAAGCTTTATGGAATCTTCACTACTGTACATACTTTAATAGAAGCCAGAAGCCAGAAGCCAGAAGTAAGAAGTGAAGCAGTTGGCAAAGAAAGCGAACTTGAAAGGTTGATTGAAAATGCCACCGAAGAAAATAAAAACGTCCTCAAAATCCTAAAAGCTGAATTTGATAACCTCAAGAAAAAACTCACCCCTGACAATTGGGAAACACTTGAAGGTTGGGCCAAAAAGGTGAAACGTTACAAGGATGAGTTTTACATCTTTAAGGTTCGCGATAAGGAAATCAAGATAAAAACCCATACTGAAAGCCTTTCTCATACACAGATACCCAAGGTTTCCCTGCCTAAGTACAAAGGCTGGGGCGATATCCTCAGGTGGAACTTGCAAGAGAACGTTCCCGGGGAATTCCCCTTTACTGCTGGCTTATACCCTTTCAAGAGGACGGGTGAAGACCCCACAAGAATGTTTGCTGGTGAGGGTGGCCCTGAGAGAACTAACAGGCGTTTCCACTATGTATCATTGGATATGTCGGCTAAGAGGCTTTCCACGGCTTTTGACTCAGTAACGCTTTACGGCAACGACCCTGATTACAGGCCAGATATCTATGGAAAAATAGGTAACTCAGGCGTTTCTATCTGCTGTTTAGATGATGCCAAAAAGCTCTATTCAGGGTTTAACCTGGCAGACCCAATGACTTCTGTTTCTATGACCATCAACGGCCCTGCCCCCATGCTGTTGGGTTTCTTCATGAATGCGGCTATCGACCAGCAATGTGAGCTGTATATCAAAGAGTATGGACTGGAGAAGGAAGTCGAGAAGAAACTGAAGGAACTATATGACGATAAAGGCATTGCACGTCCGCAATACCAAGGTGATTTGCCAGAAGGCAATGATGGCCTTGGCTTGATGCTATTGGGCATTACGGGCGATAAGGTATTGCCCTCAGACATTTATGCGAAAATCAAGGCTGAAACCCTCTCACAGGTTCGTGGGACGGTGCAGGCCGATATATTGAAGGAAGACCAAGCGCAAAACACTTGTATTTTCAGTACCGAGTTTGCCCTTCGCTTGATGGGTGACGTGCAAGAGTATTTCATCAACCAAGGCGTCAGAAATTTCTATTCCGTTAGTATATCTGGCTACCACATTGCGGAAGCGGGCGCCAACCCTATCACCCAGTTGGCCTTTACCCTTGCCAATGGCTTCACCTATGTGGAGTATTACCTGAGCCGTGGCATGGACATCAACCAGTTTGGGCCTAACCTCAGCTTTTTCTTCAGCAATGGTATCGACCCTGAGTATTCTGTGATTGGCCGCGTGAGCCGCAGGATTTGGAGTAAGGCTCTTAAAGAGAAATATGGGGCCAATGCCCGTGCCCAGATGCTGAAATACCACATACAAACCAGTGGCAGGTCGCTGCATGCACAGGAGATTGACTTTAACGATATCCGCACCACCTTGCAGGCCCTGTATGCTATATACGACAACTGCAACTCCCTGCACACCAATGCCTACGACGAAGCCATTACCACCCCCACCGAGGAGAGTGTGCGCCGTGCGATGGCGATACAATTGATTATTAACCGTGAGTTGGGGCTGGCCAAAAACGAAAACCCCATACAAGGCAGCTTTATTATTGAAGAACTGACCGACCTGGTGGAAGAAGCCGTACTGGCCGAATTTGACCGCATTACTGAACGTGGTGGGGTGCTGGGTGCCATGGAAACCATGTACCAGCGAGGCAAGATACAGGAAGAAAGCCTTTACTACGAAACCCTGAAGCACACGGGCGAATACCCCATTATTGGTGTAAATACCTTTTTGAGCAGCAAGGGCAGCCCCACTGTTTTGCCCAAGGAAGTGATACGTGCCACCACAGAGGAAAAAGAATACCAAATTGCCATGCTGGGCAACCTGCACCAAGCCCTGCAAAGCCATGAAACCGAGCAACTGCGCCAGGTGCAGCTAACAGCCATACGCAACCAAAACGTGTTTGAAGCCCTGATGGAAGCCTGCAAATACTGCTCACTGGGCCAAATTACCAACGCCCTATTTGAGGTTGGGGGGCAGTACAGGAGGAATATGTAGGTTTATAATAAAACTTTTCTTAATGAACAAGAACCAGAAATTAAACCTGGCTAAATCAATATCCTTTGCTCTAGTTATCTCCTTAGGTTGTATCTATTTGATTTATGATAGTAATTCATTAGAAAAAATTTCAAACGATTACCAATTGATTACTCAGGAAAAAGCAACTATAAAGGGCAAAATAATAGAAGCAGAGGAATTTGAAAATGTTATAGAATCCAATGATAGTAGAACTGTAGATATTGCTTATGGATATACCTATAGCTACCAATTCACATTACCAAGTGGTGTCTTAATTGAAAGTGAAGGTGGCAATTACGGAGAACTGCCAGCAGGTAAGCAGCTAAATGATATTCCTTATGAAGTCGACATAGAATACCTTCCTGAAAACCCTCAGATAAATAGAATAAAGAATTTATGGAGTAATAATGAAACACTCCTTGAATTATTTAGAACGGAAATTTTACTCAAATTAGTCGTATTGTTAGTTTGTCTCTATTTAAGTTTTATATCATTAAAAAAGAGCATCCGCACTTACAAAGAAACGTCTGAAACCTGTTAAGTACCATTTGCACATTCAGATACCCCCACTCCCCATCCTCCCCAATCCACCAGCAATAAATAAAGGCATTTGCAATGCCGAACTGGGTTACTGAAATACAACGATTATCAATCAAGCGCATCGGGACCTTTTCTTGTGATTGAAGAATTGCAAATCCTTCTAAGTGAAATTTTGGTAAGCACAAATACAATTTCCGCTTAGCTCTTTACCCTCAGTATAAAAACACAATAAAACTACATTATATTTGTTGTAGCGTTTAAACAATAAATTAAAATTTATGAAATGGGTAACAAAACTCGCGCTTGGCTTAGCCATTATTGGCGTAAGCCTAACTTCGTGTGACAAAAAAGCCAGTTGCTATGATGAAGCCCTTTACCAGCAGTACAAAGATTCCATGTGCCCTATGGACTGCCCTGGTGTTATCGGTTGTGATGGCAAAACCTATTGCAATGCTTGTATAGCACGCTCTCAGGGTATAAGCGTGGATTAAAAGGATTATTTAATTCCACGCTTCCTGTTTATATTTGGGTTTTGACGAATAAACATGCCCCAAGAAATCCAAGCCTACAACAACTCCCAATCCACAGAGGATATTGAAATATGCAACTTATTGATGCAGGAGATAGATCGTGGCTTACCAGAAGCTGAGAACAAGATATGGCATGGACATCCTGTTTGGTTTTTAGATGGCAACCCTATTGTAGGTTATAGCAAACAAAAGGCTGGCATCCGCTTGATGTTTTGGAGTGGAATGAGTTTTAAAGAAGAAAACCTGAAGCCTGGCACTGGTAAGTTTAAGGATGCTTCTATCTTTTATACTAGCGTAGAGCAAATCAACACCACCGACCTACAACGATGGCTGGCCAAGTCACGCGACATACAATGGGATTACAAGAACATCGTGAAGCGCAAAGGTGTCTTAGAAAGGTTGAAGTAAGTATCTTTCACCTGTTAATAACTCGTTTGCCTTGTCATTCTTAAGACTTTCGTTAGAACCAATCTTTCTTTATATTTGTTAGTGACTAAAATAATTAGTCATGAAGCATAGAACCATCAAAAAGATTGCAGGCGCCCAAAAGGTGAACATGGGCGGCATCCTACTAGACCAAGCTATTCCTATTCGCGGTATTGATATGATTGACCCTTTCTTGCTCATCCACCACTGGGATGACAGCCTGAAAGGTGGCAAGAAGCAACACGAGACAGGTGTTGGCCCTCACCCCCATAGGGGTTTTACCCCTGTTACTTTTATTTTTGAAGGTGGTATCCATCACCAGGACTCAGCAGGGCACAATCGGGTGGTATATGCTGGTGGTACACAATGGATGCACAGCGGCAAGGGTATTATCCATAGTGAAAGGTTCCCAAAGGAATTGGTGGAAAAAGGTGGACAATTGGAGTTCATCCAGTTTTGGGTGAATGTGCCCGCCAATAAGAAAATGGTTGACCCCAGTTATCAACCTCTTGACGCTGCTGATACCCCCATCATCCCCAGTGCTGATGGCAAGGTGAAAGCGGGATTGATTGCAGGCTATCTGGACAACAAGAAAGGACCTATCAAAACAGAGACAGAGCTTTTCTTGCTTCGCCTGGATATGGAAGCTAGTGGCAAAATGGAGATACCCATCCCTAAAGGGTATAATGCCTTGGTGTATCAATTGGATGGTAAAATGAGGGTGAATGGCAGTAATGAGACTAAAGCAAAAGATTTGATATGGTTCAATAATGATGGTGAAGGCATTACTGTGGAAGCCAGCACCAATACGAGAGCTATATTGCTTTCTGGCAGGCCTATAAATGAACCCGTTGCAACGTATGGCCCGTTTGTGATGAACACCAACAATGAAATCCAACAAGCCATCATGGATTACCAGGCTGGCAAAATGGGTGTATTGAACGAAACCTTTTAACCAATCGCCATGGACAGAAGAAAATTTGTAAACAGTTTAGCCCTTATTTCAGCAGGTGCTTTGGTATTACCAGGAACGGAATTGTTTGCGAAATCTTCTGAAGGGAAAGTGATTTACTTACAGCCAACAGGCCGCCATGTGAGGCATGGTTTGTTCAACGTATCAAACAATCAAGCCAGAAAGGAAGTGATAAAGAACTGGCTCAAGTCGTTACAGCGCGACAGGTTTTTCCAGAATGGATACTCAGAACAAAATGGGGACCCTTATATAGTTTCAATTGAAACCAGCAAAGGGGAAAACCTACAGATAATGCTGGAAGGAGATAGCGTGAACTGCTATGTGAATAGTCAAAAACTTACTCCAAACTCCAGTAATAATTTCAAAACCAAAAACCTTGAAATTAAGGTGATTGACTTGACGGGAAACTCAACCCAAATGCTGATGCTAAAGGGTAAAAAATCCTTCTTTGTGCCTATTGAGGGCAAAGTAAAAGTAGGCACTGTGACGCTTATGGATGAAATAGGTTTGGTGTTAGATGATAAGCAGTCTGTTGAAGTGAAAGGCACCAACTCATCTAAGCTTTTACTTATTTCGGAGATATAATTTCCAGTTAGCGTTTACCTCAAAGCTTGAGGCCTCTCCTGAAATCTTCCTACTTTTAGCAGTCAAAATTTTGAGTGATGAAGAATATCATACTTATTATTTCAATTCTACTTAGTTCTATAACTACATGGGCGCAAACACCATGTAATACCCCTATGTCTGAAGATGCATTTAGAAAAACATGGAACGAGCTTACTCAAACTGAAAATGAGAAGCAATTGAAATACAAAACGAATATACTCCTTAACAATAGTTGCCTTTACTCATACCAAGTAAAGGATATAGCCACCTTATATGTGGATGAGCATTCAAGGTTAGAGTTTGCTATGGCTGCATATTCCAAAACAGTTGACCCTGAAAACTATTATGATGTGTATGATTCGTTTGCCCTTTTTTCCATCGCCTTTAAACTGCATGACTTTGTGCTGGCGCAAAGGGCTGGAACACCAAATGCAGTCATGGAGCCTATCAGGCCTGTGAAACTGCAATTCCCTGCTTATAAATATCCAGACGCTAATGGATACAGTGGGTCTAAATCATGCTATCCACCCACTGGTGATATGGAGTTTGAGAAGGTAGCCCAAAATGTGATGCAACAAACCAGTGATGCCGAGCGGTTGACTTTATGCATTCACCAAGCTAAAGAGCACTGCTTTACCACAGCGCAAATAATGAAGCTTACTTCCTTAATTGGTGATGAAAACTCAAGACTTAAGTTTTTATATGATGCTTTCTTTTATGCGCATGATGCCGATAACTACGGGGCTTGCGAACAGACACTCACCCCTGGCAAGAATAGAGATGAATTTGCACGCTTTCTCGCCGATAGGAAGCAGTTTGAGCCTACCCCGCCGCCGCCTCCTTGCTCTGTGAGTGCTATTGAACTTGAACAAATAAAGGCTAGCATTAAAAACCAAAGCCTGAATAAAACCCAGGTGACACTGGCCAAACAGGCATTAAGTTCAAAACCTTGCTTCACTTCACTTCAAATAAGGGAGATTGTAAGCCTATTTAGCTTTGAGAGCTCAAAGTTGGAGATAGCTAAATACGCCTATGACTTCTGTGAGGACAAAAGCAAGTATTTCTTTGTGAATGATGCGTTTAGCTTTTCTAGTTCTGTTGATGAGTTGAACAAGTATATACAATCAAAGTAGTACTACTCAAAAGCAATGCCCATATTAAACCCTAGTGTAAATTTGATTGGCAAATTGTAGAGCGGAATTTCATCAGTAGCTATGGGTGCATATACTCCAGAGGAATTTTCTTCCCATCTATTCCTTTTGTATCCTAATCCAGTAAAAAACTCAAAAGCAAATTTATCCCAAAACACAGATTGGTAACCTACCAAAAAGTTCACATTAAAATGGGTGACACGCACATGTTGCTGATATCTCACAATGTACTTGTCTGATATAAAGGCCTCTGAGAATGATAAGTGCGGGCTGATGTAAGCTCCATTAGGAGCTTTTGAGTTCCCTAAGTATTTGCGATAGCTCAATTGAAAGCGAAAACCGCTTATTGTCAGTTTTAAGTCTGGGGTATTGAAAGAAACGGTACCATTCGGATTGCTGTTGCCAGTTCCAGTTCCATTAGGGCCATTGCCACTGTTGTAGCTGTTTTCTGCCAGACTCACAAATGGGCTTTTACCCAAGTATGAAACTCCTACTTGCATTGACTCTTGCTTTCCCACGGTTATCTCACGCAAAATGCGATACTCAGCAGTGAGAGGAATTGGACCCCAAAGTATGGGTAAGGGATTGAACTTAACGATGTTTCTCGGGACTTTAGCTGGCAACTTTTTTACGGCTTGTTTAAGTGTGTCTTCACGGGTTTGTGAGACGCTTTCTAGTGAAAAGAGGACTAAGCCCAGAAAAGAGAGATAGAAGAATATATGTTTGATACGTTGTATCATACCTGCATTCGTGCTTTTGGGGTTATATCCAGCCCTGCAAATTCTCCTTTTAAATATTTATAGTATCCTGTAATTGCTATCATGGCGGCATTATCAGTACAATAAGCCATTTTGGGGATATACACATTCCAACCGAACTTTTCAGCATGTTCCTGAACAACTTTCCTTAAACCAGAATTAGCTGAAACACCTCCTGCTATGGCAATTTCCTTAATTCCTGTTTCTCTGGCAGCCCGCTTTAGTTTTTTCATTAAAAAACTCACTATAGCATGTTGTATTGAAGCGCAAATGTCATCCCTGTTCTCTTCCATGAAATTCGGGTTATTGTCCATCTTTTCCCGAATAAAATACAAAAAGGAAGTCTTCATACCACTAAAACTGAAATTATAACCTTCAATCTTAGGCTCGGCGAATTCAAATGCCAGTGGGTCGCCACTTTGTGCGTACTTGTCAATAAGTGGACCTCCTGGATAGGGTAAACCCAATATTTTAGCTGCTTTGTCAAATGCTTCACCAGCTGCATCATCAATAGTTTCACCAATCACTTCCATGTTGCCATGGGATTTTACCAGTACAATCTGTGAATGGCCACCTGAAACTGTCAGGCATAAGAATGGAAACTCAGGCTGTTTATTCTCTCCCTCTTTTTCTTTGATGAAATGAGCTAATACATGGCCTTGCATATGGTTCACCGGTATCAATGGAATATCCAGTGAATAGGAAAGTGTTTTAGCAAATGAGCTACCCACTAAAAGAGAACCAAGTAATCCAGGGCCTTGGGTAAAGGCAATAGCATTTAAGTCTTTTCTATCCACTCCCGCCTCTTTGAGGGCGGTATCCACCACGGGGATAATATGCTGCTGATGTGCGCGGGAAGCCAGCTCTGGCACCACACCACCGTATTTTTGATGAACCTTTTGGCCAGCCACTACGTTGGAGAGTATCACCCCATCTTGTATGACGGCTGCTGCAGTATCATCACATGACGACTCAATCCCTAATATCAGCACGGTTTTTGCTACCATTATATTGAGTAATTTTGTTCTCTTTTTTAAATACGCGTTAACCTTTAATTAAAAGTGCTCCTGTGAACTTCAAAATTATTAAAAAAACACTCAGGGTACTATTGGCTGTATTCTTATTCCTGCTCATCCTGTTGATGAGTAGTTATATAGCCATACGCACAAGCTATGTACAAACGCGACTGGCGCAATATGCAGCGGGAATAATTTCTGAGCAGCTTAACACCAAGATTGAAATTAGAGGAGTGGATATAGCCTTGTTTACTTCAGTGATACTGGAAGGAGTTTATGTTGAAGACTTGCATCAAGACACCTTATTTTATACTGAGAATCTCAGGCTCAATATAAGAGACCTAGATAGGAAGAAACACCACGTAGTACTCCGAGAAGTTGGATTAGACGATTTAAACTTTTTTCTGCGTACTTATAAAGGTGAAGACGATTTAAACATACAGTTTATTATTGATGCTTTTCAATCCAAAGATACTTCTGCTGCCGCGCCGCCGCAGTGGACGATTGATGCTGAAAGGTTAAAGATAAAGTCGGGGCATTTTATACTGGACAACGCCAATAAAGACATATTAGACTTTGGCATGGACTATGACCACCTTGATGTGAACCATATAGAGCTTTCAATTGGCGACATTAATATTACAGGTGATACCATTGCAGGACGTATCAATTACTTATCAGCGATAGAAAGAAGTGGATTTGAGCTAACCGAACTTAGTGCAGATGCCCGAGTTAGCCCAATGTTTACCGAAGCCAAGCAACTATCGGTTCGAACGCCTAACAGTAATGTATATGCTGACATTAAGTTTAGGCATGATGGCTGGAAAACCTATCTCAGCTTTATCGAGGACATGCAAATGCATGCCGACATTAGGGAATCTGACCTTTCGTTCAAAGATATCTCATACTTTGCTCCTGACCTTGAAGGTATTGCCACTAATATCAGCATTATCGGTGATATCAAGGGTACGGTGCAGAGCCTGAAAGGGAAGGATGTTGACTTCATTTTTGGGCATGATACCCACTTTGAGGGCAACGTTGATTTATCTGGCCTCCCCGATGTAGAACACACGCTAATATACCTTGCCGTAAAAGAACTTACTACCTCAAGAAGAGACTTGGTAATGCTTCCACTCCCCCCTTTCAATGAGAAAAACTACCTGGAGATACCTGAGAATATAGAGCAGCTGGGTGAAATTGGATTTAGAGGAAAGTTCACTGGATTTTACAATGACTTTGTGGCTTACGGTAAGTTCACTACCGCCTTGGGCAACCTTGCTTCTGACCTCTCTATGAAGCAGGGAAAGGGAAACAAACCCCTAGCCTACAAAGGGTATTTGAAAATGGACAAATTCAATGTGGGTAGGCTGTTCGGCCTGGATGAATATATGGGCAAGGTAAGTATGGAAGCCAACCTTGATGGCGTTGGTGTTGAACTTGAAACTATTAATGCCAATATGGTGGGTACCATCAACTCCATTGAGTTGGCCGACTATGAGTATAAGAATATTGAACTAACGGGTGACTTTGCCGAGAATATATTTGACGGCGACCTCACTATCAATGAAAAGAATGTAGCACTTGATTTTAAGGGTATAGTTGATTTTACGGGCGAGCTACCCCACTTTGATTTCGTTTCAACCATTGAGCATGCTAACCTTACCGCATTAAAGTTGATGAATGATAGCACAGATGTGATTGTATCATCCAAAGTTGAGTTGGATTACATTGGAAAGGGTATTGATAATGGAACTGGCAGCGCTTCCCTCTCCGATTTCAAATATAAAGATGCTGATGATGAATATAAAGTGGATAATTTGCGTTTGCTGATATCAGAAGGTGGTGGTTCAAAGCTATTGCGATTAGAGTCAGACATTGCGGATGCCGACATTATAGGAAACTTCAAGTTTGCTGACTTACCAGTGGCTGTGAGTAGGTTGGTGCTTAATTACCTTCCATCATACCAACCCAAGAATGTGAAGGAACTGGCAATGGATGCCCAGATGTTTGATTTTAAAGTTGAATTGAAAGAAACCGGATTGATAAGCCACTTATTTGCCCCTGATATTGAAGTGCCTCCGGGAGGCAGACTGCGTGGAACCTTTAACTCAGCGGAAGGGGATTTCTTTCTGACAGGGGAAATTCCAGAAATGAGCATTCAGGAGACGAAACTTGAACGGTTAAAACTCATTTCAACTACTGATGCAGGAATATTAGACTTGTCAGTAAATGCGGGTAAGGTTTTGACCACGGATAGCATCTATTTTGAGAATGTAAGGGTAGGTACCCGCACTTATGCTGACACCTCGCGAGTTGACCTGAATTGGAAGAATACCACAACTGTATCTAACAGGGGGCGTGTGAATGCGGTCGTTTCCTTCGTGAAAGGCACTAATATTCAAGTGCAGTTTAAGCCTTCAGAAATATGGGTACAAGATAGCCTGTGGGTGATTGATAGCAACAACAACATTGAAATTGACAGTAACTCCTATGCTATCAATAATCTTCAGTTTAGCCATTTGGCACAGAAAATCAGGATAAATGGTAAGATATCTGAAAACCCTGAAGATGAAGTACAGGTTTTTTTCAACTCTTTTGAGTTAGCCAACTTTAATCCACTTACTGCCACCAGGGGTATTAGCATAGCTGGTAAAATATCAGGCAATGCTACAGCCTCTAATTTGTATGGTAAGCCCGCTTTTTTGGCGAGTTTAAACTTTATTCACTTGGTTGCTAATAATGAAAACCTTGGTGACGGAACCATTACGGGTAGATGGGACTTGGCCAAGGATGGTATACAGGTGAAAGGAAAATTTATGCGTGGCCCTATCCCTACTGTTGGTTTTGACGGTTATTACTACGCCAACAGAGAAAAAGAGAATTTTGATTTTGATATTACCCTTGAAAAAACCAAACTCAAACTGTTTGACCCTTATATCAACAACCTGGTGTCTAATGTTTATGGTGATGCGACAGGTAAACTTAAGTTGAGAGGCTCGCCCTCAGAACCAGTACTTACCGGTGAATTGAACCTGCAGAAGGTGAACTTTTTGGTGGATTACCTCAACACCTCATTCAGCTTTACCGATAAGGTAACCCTTACTGAAGATGCCATTGTTTTCGACAACCTGCTTATCAACGATTTTCTTGACTTGACAAAATCTGATGACAAGAGAATCATGCGCTCCAGAGCGGTAAGTGAAGGCAAAGGGATAATCAACGGTAAGATATATCACAACCACTTTAAGGATTTCCAGTTTGATTTGAACCTTGATGCCAAGAACATGCAATTCATGAATACCACTTCATCCATGAATTCGCTGTATTATGGAAGGGCGTTTGCCACGGGATTAATCAAGTTCATGGGCACTCCATCTAATATTGAAATTGGTATTGCCGCCAAAACTGAGAGGTTTACCGTATTCAATATTCCGCTATATGGAACTGACGAAACCAGCATTAGTAACTTCATCAGTTTTGTTGACCCTGACAAAAAGAAGGAAGTAAACCCTGAAACAGAGGAAGAAACATCCAGTAATGATGAATACCAGGTGAACTTATCCAGCATTAAATTGGATTTTGACCTGGAAGTAACGCCAGACGCCGAAGTACAACTGATATTTGACCCCGCCATTGGAGACATACTTAAAGGTCGTGGAAATGGCGACATTAAGCTAGAGATAAACACATTAGGTGATTTTAAGATGTATGGGGATTATATTATTGATGGAGGGGATTATCTCTTTACCTTGCAGAATGTAATCAACAAGAAGTTTATCATACAGCAAGGCGGCACCATTAAGTGGAATGGAGACCCCTATAATGCTTACATTGATTTAGTGGCAATTTATCCAGTAAGAACCAGCCTGCTTACCCTAATGGAAAACGTTATTCAAGATGATGAAAAAGCCAGATACAGCAGACGTGCCCAAGTTAACTGTGTAATGGATATGACCGGGAATTTACTTAATCCTGAGATAGCTTTTGATATTGAACTCCCTAACTCTGACCCTACCATTGCCAGCGATGTAAAGTCTCAGATAAAGACGGAGGAAGATATGAACCGCCAAATATTTGCTTTGCTGTTGATGAGACGCTTTTTCCCACCTAATGATGCTAACCTCTCTGGCTCGAGTGCACTAAGTTCTAACTCTTCCGAACTGCTTTCTAATCAATTGAGCAACTGGCTCTCCCAGATAAGTAATGAGGTGGATATAGGTGTGAACTACTCGGCCGGCCTGGCTTCGTTGTACACCAGCGACTTGGTGCCGATTCAGATGTTCGGCATCTACTCGGCGGCCGGCGTGATGTCGACCTTGCTGCTGCTGTTCCTGTTCCTGCCGGCCTGGATGCATCTGTGGCCGATGAAGCCGCACAGCCTGCTCGACGGCGAGCAGCCCAAAAGCGAAGACATCGACTTGCCGGTCCGGTGGCGGCGCGTCTTGCAGGGCACGCTCAATCGCCATCGGCTGGTGTTCGCCGGCCTGGTCGCCGTGATGGTCGTGTGCGGGCTGGGCCTGATGCGCACCCGTACGTCGATCAAGCTCACCAAGCTGTTCAGTCCCAGCGCCCAGATCATCCACGACTATCAATGGCTCGAAGACAACCTCGGGCCGCTGGTACCGATGGAAGTGGTCGTCAAGATCGACACCACAAGAAACAAGATGTCGATGCTGGAGAAGATGGAGCTGATCGAGCGCATCCAGAAAGAGATGCAGCAGATCGAGCACATGGGCAGCACGATGTCGGTCGTCACGTTCGCGCCCAAGTTGCCCAAGGGTCGCCGCGGCATCCTCTCGGCCCGGATGAATCGCAGCGTGGTCAACAAGCGGCTGGTTGCCCACAGCGACGAATACTTCGAGAGCGACTTTCTGGACACCGACGGCGACTACGAGTTGTGGCGCGTCAGTGCCCGCGTCGGTGCGCTCAACGACGTCGACTACGGTGAGTTCAAGGAAGACATCCGCCGCCGCGTCGAGCCGGTGATCATCGCCGAGCGCGAGCGGCTGGCCAAGGTCGCCAGCGCCCGGGCCGCCAAAGCGGCCAAAGCCGAAGGCAAGGTCGCGGAAATGCAAGCCGCGGCTGCTCCGGCATCGGAAGATAACGACATGGGCATCGCGGCCGTCTACACCGGCCTGGTG
>JANQJC010000006.1 GCA_028281825.1 Flavobacteriales bacterium | reverse complement strand
CTGCCCATCTGTATCCCCGAAGCAATCCAGTGTGGAAGAGACTGAAGCGGATGCCACCATTGCGGTAGGCTGGGTAAGTGTGACCGACGCGGAGTCCGTGCACCCATTCTGGTCAGTGATGGTGACAGAATAGGTACCCGCCCCAAGACCTGTTTCCGTGGCATTTGTTTCTCCTGTGTTCCACGAATACGTATAAGGTGAAGTTCCTCCCGAAGGCGAAGCTGTGACCTGCCCATCGGTATCCCCGAAGCAATCGAGTGCGGAAGAGACTGAAGCGGATGCTGTAATTGAACAAGGAGCAAGGCCCCCAAACTCATAAGCTCCAGCATCAGGATTGCCAACTCTGGTATATCCTCGAGCATCATCAGTAGGGGCACCCGATGAGATACCAAAATTATTTGCTAAGCTTCCTGAACTGGAAACAGCAATAGTGCGAACATAGCCTCCATTATCAGCTAAAGAGCCTGTAAGGCCAGCACTGCTTATACCATTGTTGACATTATCAGAGCCAGTTGTAGAAAAAGTGGGGGTATCACGAAAGATATTACCTCCGTTTGATGTTTGGGTTCCCGAGCCTAAAAACCTGACAGAAACATGTGAATCAGCAGAACTTCTATTAAAAATATTGTTTTGAAGGATGAGGGTTGCGGTATTTCCATTTTGTAAATCAATATCTTGTCCAAAAGCCACACTGGCACCTGAGTTGTTTTGGAAAAATGTACAATTCTTAATAGTTGCATTAGGGGAAGCACTATTGAACCCATCAATGCCAATTGCTCCAGCTTCATTAGGTGATGTGTTGTTGAAGAAAGTTGTATTGGTGATGTTCAGAGTAAGGGATTGAAAAGTGTGCAAAGCACCACCTTTAATACCGGCACTTCCGCTTATTGAATTGCCCGTAAATAGACAATTAGAAATTGTTAAGTTAGCAAAAGCGGCAACTGCTCCGCCATAGTCAAAACTTGTGCTTCCATTGCCAGCACTTGATGAGTTGCTGGTAAACTCACAACCTGTAACTTCTAAGCTGCCAGCTTGATGAAAGATAGCCCCACCACCAGTAAAATCAAAACCAGAAATATTGACAGAGTGTGCGCCACCACGGCCGTTGGTAAGAGTAAGAAATTCAATCCTTACAGTTTTTCCAGATGCATTGACGTAAAATATCTGAGAGCTACTGCCCCCTGATATGGAAAGCTGGTCAGCTCCAGGCCCTATTATAGTAAGTGTCTTGCTCAAAGTAATTTCACTTGAAAGGGTGATGGTGCCGGTTATTGAAAAGTCAATCGTATCACCGTCAGAAGCATTAGTGACTGCATTTCTTAATGAGCCTAAGCCAGTATTATTCGTGTTTGAGACTGTTAGTACGGTAGCTTTTGAAACAGATATGTTGCTCACAAATGCTACTATAGTTAAAAAGATTAGCAATACTTTGCCACCATTATCGAACAAAGAAGCTATCAATTTTTTGTTTATTATAAGTTTCATAAACAAGTTGTGTTATAGGTGTAACTCAAAGACAAATGACTGATTGGAGTATAGGATTGGCTAAGGATACTGGGTTGAACATCAATATCCTTACATAGGAAGGTAGAACTAATGACTTTAGTACAGCTATTATTCATAGGCACCCTTCGGTTTGGTAGTTTGGCCAAAATCTGGTTGCTGAGAACCAATTATTATATTAATAATGTGGGCAAAATAAGCCTTTATTCCTAGGATAACAAGGTTATTATGATTAATAGTTTTCAACACTCAAGCGTGGATAAGGTGTTGATTTCTTCTGCATCCCTTGTTGCTATTAGGTTACAGAATATTAACAAAAAAGCATGTATAGGTGCAAGTAATAATGAAATCACTTTTACTTAAGACTTCTCTAACATAAAGCCTGGGTAAGTGATTGTTATTGTGCTGAAGTTTCAGCCAAAGCCCTTTGGGCATTCTCCAGGTTGCGTTTTACGTCTTCAGTTTTGCCCAGCTTATAGGCTTGTTGAAAGGCTCCAACTGCTTTGTTCCATTGCCCACTATTGCCATATGCCATGCCTAAATAATTCCAGGCATCCCACTTGGTATTATCAATAGCAAGGGAATTATTTAATTCGGTAATTGCATTATTAAAGTTGCCCAGATAACCACTACAAACACCGGCACTGTACCATGCCATGCCTTTTTGGGGGCCATTAATATCAAGGTAGTTCATGAACAGCTCGTGTGCATTTGCATAGTCTTTGTCTTGATACGCAGTTACTGCCAGATTAAACACCGCCTTGGTGTAGTCGGGTTTCAGTCGTATTAGCTCATTATAAAGTTCTTTGGCTCTTTCTGTTTCTCCCAGTCGCCGATGGGCATTTCCCAGGTTAAGGATGCCATCGGCGTAGTCGGGTTTAATCTCCAGGGCTTTTGTAAAATGCTCAATTGAAAGTAAAAGCCTTTCCCTATCGGTATCAGTCAGTTCGTCTTTGGTTCTTTCACCCACCGATTTGTTGAGTGCTGTTGCATAGTTGTAGTGTGTTCTAAAGCTTTCGGGTTGAGTTTCAACATCAACGGAATATAATTTCAAATTGTTTTGCCACAGCGCAGCCCTGCTCACGGTTATAAACCCAAACACCAGTAAGAGTCCACCCAGGATATATTTCTTTTGTTCCAACTTGAGGTGGTCATAAAGGGCAACAAGAACCAATACAATGCCCAATGATGGTGAGAAAGCCATACGCTCACCCATGGTTGTCCCAATAGGTAAAAAGATGTTGGCCACCGGTGCCAGTAGTATGAAAAACATCAATATGCCCAACCCTGAGATGTTTCTTTTCTTGTATAGTAGATGAACCCCTGTAAGGAAAGCAACACTCAATAGCATCAGGCAGAAAAATCCTGTTGCTGATGCCAGTCGGATGGCAACTATTGCATTGGGCGAATAATCATTTATCAGAGGGTAGGGGATAATGCTTTTGTATAGATAATGAACGGTTATCAAAAGGCCTGTTGCCATTTGGTCTATCTTGTTATCAGCCATTAAAACGGCATTACTCATAGCCGAGAAAAGCCCTTCATCCACGTCGGCTTCCATATTGTCTATGATATGTTCATGGAGCATATACCAGGGGATGGCGATTGCGGCCATTACTATGGCTAGTGTTTTGAAAGTGCTACCAGTATTTCTATGATAAAACCAATATGTGAGCGGAATAATAACAGCAAAAGCAATGGCAGATTCCTTTGAGAAAAGGGAAAGTAAAAATAAGCCACCCACTACCGCTATATTTGAAAAGGTGAGGTTTTCATGCTTGAGGGTATAATAAAGCGCAGCGAAACCGAAAAGTGCGGCCATAAGTTCGTCACGGCTTTTGATGTTGGCCACTACCTCTGTGTGTATCGGGTGAGCTGCATAAAGCAGCCCTGCTACCAAAGCGAGCATATCATTGCCACGGGTAAGCTTTTGCACAAATAGGAATACCAGCATACACACAATACCATACATCAACACATTTATGAAGTGGCCAATCCATGGGTCTTGCCCAAAAAGTTCTGTCTCGATAGCAAACATGGTTGGGCTCAGTGGCCTGTACAGGCCATCATTAAAACCCTGAACACCGTGTAGGTAGTTGTTGGTCCAGATATCACTAATACCGTTAATACCATTCTGGACGTGGATGTTTTTTTGGATTACAATCTCATCATCATATACATATCCATGACCAAGAGTGCCCAGGTAGAGGGCCACGGCAACTATACCTACTATCCATTTATAGTTGGATACGTCCAGCAAGCCTTTTTTGGCAGGTTTATCAGTGGTCGTTTCCTGCTTCTGCTCTTTGCTTTGTTGCTGTTTTCGCTTGTATTTTTTTGATGATGCCATGGTTCAAATTTCCGCGATGAAGTTAAAGTTTATGTGAAAAAAGAAGGCATGAGTTCGCAAATAATTAACTTTTACTCAGGCAGATGATAACTGCCAACTACTCAGTATGGTTTTTTTGTTTCTTGGTCTGCTAATTCTTTAGCTTGAATATTAAGCCATTTCAATGGTAAGTACCAGTCTTGTGTTGAGTTGCCTAATTTTCTTAAGGTTTCAATGTCTTCAAGCAGTTTCACTGAATGTATGGCCTTGCAATCGCTCTCAAATTCTGTTATAAACCTGAAATGCCAAACTTTACAAGGTTTCAGGGGCAGGTTTCAAGGTATCTTACGGCTAAGTTAACGTCGTATAAAATTTTTATTACTTTTAGCCCGTATACCAATGAAAACCTGCTTTATATGAGAAGAAAAGTACTTTCCCTAATTGCCTTCTTTTGCCTGATTGGAGTGGCTTTAGTACAAGCGCAAACACAAAAAGTAACAGGTACTGTAATTGACCCTGACACCGAGGAGCCTTTATTCGGGGCCTCTGTATTAGTTAAGGGCACTGGCTCTGGTTCTGTAACGGATATTAATGGGCAATTTACCCTTGACCTTGACCTTACTGAGCCTAAGGTGTTGGAGATTTCGTACATCGGTTATGAAAAACAAGATGTAGTGGTTTCAAGCGCATCAGAGCCTATTAGTGTAAACCTAAAGATAGCTGCCATAGCTGGTAAAGAAGTGGTTGTAACGGGTTCGCGTGTGGGTGAGACGATATTGGAGTCGCCGGCAACCATACAAAAGATGAACCCCAGAGAAGTGAGAGAGGTCGCCTCGGGTGATTTTTACGAGGGATTGGGTACACTGACGGGAGTTGATATCACCACTTCAAGTATGGGTTTCAAGGTGATTAACATGCGTGGATTTAATACTACGGCACCTGTAAGGGTGGTGCAGTTTATAGATGGAATGGACAACCAGGCCCCTGGTTTGAACTTCCCAGTGGGTAACCTTGTGGGTGCTAATGATTTGGATGTGCACAGTGTAGAGGTAATTACCGGTGCTGCATCAGCGCTATATGGCCCCAATGCTTTTCAGGGTGTGGTGAGTATCAAAACCAGAAACCCTTGGGATTACCAAGGATTAAGTGTTCAGTTGCGCGCTGGTTCGAGAGATATGTTTGATGGACAGTTGCGCTATGCAAAAGTGCTAGGCAAAGATGAGAGGTGGGCAGTGAAAGTAACAGGTGGTTTCTCAAGGGCTAATGACTGGATAGCCGACGACGACTCAGCTAATGTGTATGGAGATATAGAGACAGATATAGATTTGAGTAGCGTAGTTGAGCAAGCGCAGTATGATGAGGAAAATACGCCTGAGGAGCGAGAGGACTTTGTAGCATTGAACAACTGGCTAGGGCTGGTATCGCCAAATGCAGCGCCTGGAACTATTACGGTAACTGCGCCTGGTTATAGGGAGATTGATATTGCAGACAATGAGACCAAAAGTTTGAAAGGTACAGCTGAGTTACATTATAAAATTAAGGATGACCTGAGGCTTTCGTACTTATATAAGTTTGGGCAGGGAACAGCTATATACCAGGCATCAAACAGGTATAGTATCAATAATATTCGCTTTCAGCAGCACAAACTGGAGTTGCAAGGCAAGAACTTTAATGTAAAGGCATATACCACCCGTGAAAATGCCGGCGACTCTTACGATATTGTGTTTACAGCTATCAACCTCTCTAAAGAGGGTATTGCCAACTATGTAGGAGAATATCTGGGTGCTTATTTTGATACCTTGAGTGGTTTTACTGACGAGTTTGATGATGATGCGACAGCTGAAGAAGTTGCTTTAGCAAAAGAGTATGCGGCAGCCAGTGTAGATAGTGCCTGGATACAACCAGGGACGGCAGAATTTGACTCATTGAAAAATGCTATTACCAGCAATGCTGACCTTCAATCAGGTTCTAAGTTTACTGATGAGTCAAAACTTTACCACGTGGAAGGGCAGTACGATTTTACTCAATTTAAATGGGCCAATGTAATCGCCGGAGCCAACCTTAGGTATTATGACCCACAATCATACGGTACCATCTTCCGGGATACGCTTAAGAATGCGGGTGATACATTGGAGAACGGCTCTGCCGATTTGGATGCTGAATTTGTCGATTTGGGCATTTGGGAAGTTGGAGGTTTTGTACAGGCCAGCAAAAAACTTGTTAATGATAAGTTTAAGGTGATAGCTTCCATGAGGGCGGATAAGAATGAGAACTTCGCCTTGCAAACATCGCCAAGGGTGACATTAATGTATAACCCAAAGGATAATCATCACATACGTATATCAGCACAATCGGCCTTTAGGCTGCCAACGCTGCAAAACCAATATATATTATTGAACGTAGGTCCGCTTACTATTGCAGGTAACCTGGATGGATGGGATAATATTTACACGCTTGAGTCTGTACAGGACTTTGAAGACCTGTATGAGTCTGTATACAACGATAGCGTATTGGATGATATAAGGGATCACCTTGAAGTAGTGGAGTATGATAAAATCAGGCCAGAACATGTGAAAACAATAGAGCTAGGGTATAGGGGTAGCGTGGCCAAAGGCAAACTGTTTATAGACGCAAGTGTTTACTTCAGCCAGTATGAGGACTTTATCGGTGAGATAAGGGTGGTGGCACCTGACTCAGGTACGGTTGGTGAGGAAAGTGGTGAGAACGACATCATCGCTAGCTTAGGACAAAGTGACCCCTACTATACCCGTTACCAGATACCTGTGAATGCAGAGCAATCGGTAACTAGTTATGGTGGTTCATTGGGTTTGTCTTACTACTTCAACAGCAAGTATTCTATGAATGCTAACTATACTTATGCTGCATTGGACACCTCAAATCTGACTGACCCAATTATTCCAGCCTTTAATACACCTAACCACAAGGTGAATGTGGGTATCAAGGGCCGCAGGGTGATTAAGAATTTTGGTTTTAGTGCCAACTACAAGTGGGTAGATACCTTCCGTTGGGAGAGTACCTTTGGCGACGGAGATGTGCCGGCCTTTACCATAGTTGACCTTCAATTGAGCTATGAGATGCCTAAGTATTTCTCGACCTTGAGAATTGGAGCTTCAAACCTGTTGAACTTCGAGAGACAAGAAGCCTATGGTGCGCCACGCATCGGTAGAATGTTCTACGTAACCTACTTGTTTGATTTGGCGAACATCTAAAGTTCTCTCAATTTCTCTCCACAAGGCGAGAGAAGCAGAAGGATATAGAAAACCCAGGGCAGAGATGTTGCTGGGTTTTTTTGATGGGAGCTTTCTCTCCTCTGGTTCCTTTCTCCCCAAGAGAGAGGAGTGCCCAAAAACTGGATTTTAAGATTGGGGTTGTAAAGCTATTATGTATGGTAACACAGGATTGTAAATCTTGTGAAATGGGAGAATTTATACTAAGGATTGCAAAGTAAAAAGCATTAAACAGTTAAAGTGTGATAAATGACCACCAGACTCAACTGGGGCATTGGGTATAGTGTCAGGGTGCCATGAATTACGGCTTGTTCCCCTCCTGAACTACATAGTTATTGGTAGTGTTTACTATTTATGTGGAGAATTTACACATAAAACTGGGGTCTAATTTGTGTAAAAATTCCCCATTTAGTGGGGTGTTTTCTCACTGGGATGGTTTTTTCGAAGATCTTATTCTTTTATAAAGTGCTGATTATCAGACACTTAATATACTTTCTATTTTCTGGTACGGCTTTAGAGTTATTGATAGTAGACAGTGAAGTTTAATATTTAAAATTTTAAAGCCATGGAAAATTACAATACTACCCCAAGAAACAATGAAGAAAGAGAAGTTATTCAAGATGAGAGCTACTGGCCTTATGTTAAAATGCTACTTGCCATAGTATTTGTTAGTATTGCCTTATTAGCCGCACATGCCCAGAACGGAAAACTGAAAGTGAAGGGTAATATAGTTAATGTAGAGGAGACCGATAAGTCTTTGGTAACCCTATTTAGGGTTGATGAAGGCGGAACGGTACAAAGTGTGCTCGGACAGTATTTAGTGGAGGGAAATGATTGGTTTAAGACCTATACAGAAATAGATAAACGCTATATGCTTGAGATTGCTTCTACAAATGGGTTGACCAAGCGTTATTATTTTGATATGAGTGCGCCGGATTATGCCGAGAATGGTAGATACAAGTTAGAATTTGAAGTAGATATGAGCTATGCTGGAAAAGAGTGGATAGTGATGAACCCAGGCGAGATAGAATATAGCAGCAATGCAGATGAATTTGTGTATGAGGATTGGAGCAGTGCAAACTCGTTTGCACTTGACCCAAACAAACCTTAGTATATTTATGTGTGATTAATGATGGGTGAAATACCCATTAAAAGCCCTGGCACTCGGCTAGGGCTTTTTTATGCGCCTTTGGTTCTTGAAGGTTTGTAAACCCTTCTCCTAATAACTTTGCTATAAATTTTTCAGTCGCTTTCTGAAAATGATTTTCGGATTGAATCGCGTTTTATTTTTACGGAAAAATAAAGTGATGAAAAGGTAATGGTGAGTTTGCTGTATGATGGGCATACTATCAAGGAGATTACCTAAAACAAGTACAAAAAGTGGATGAAGAAAAGAGGTTTTGTGTAGCGGAATTCGGAACTTATCGGCAATGAGACAAGAGGTTCCATCCACAAGGAAACTACCAGGAAAAGAAGGGAAATCCTTACACCTTTGTAGCGAATGCTAAAAGCGACTCTATCATGATTGTCGGTCAGTGTGTGATGTTGTAAATTGGTTGTATAGTATTATTTATTTACAAAGTAAACAAAGTTTTATCGAAGCCCTCGAGGGACTCACGGAAAATCTTGAGGTGCGAATAACATAGTTTATTTGATGAATTTCACTATCTATGGGTTTGTATGACTCAAAGCGTTGTATCTTCGCGACAAACTTGAGATATGAAAACTAAAACTCCTTCTGAATCACATACTATACTTACTGAAATTGTATTACCCAATGATACCAACACCCTTGGCAACCTAATGGGTGGTAAGCTGCTTCACTGGCTGGATATAGCTGCTGCCGTGTGTGCCCAGCGCCATTGCAATAGGGTGGTTGTGACAGCTTCTGTGAATAATGTTTCTTTTAATCATCCTATCAAGTTGGGTGATGTGGTGACCCTGGAAGCCAGGATTTCTCGGGCTTTCAGTTCATCCATGGAAGTAGTGATTGATGTATATGTGGAAGGTTATGGCTCTTCGAAAAAGACTAAGTGTAATAATGCCATCTATACCTTTGTGGCTGTTGACCAGGTTGGCCGTCCAATTGAAGTGCCTGCATTGAAGCCTGAAACTGAAGAGGATAAAGAACGTTACAATTCAGCTTTGCGCCGTAAACAGTTGAGCTTGATACTTGCCGGAAAAATGAATCCCTCAGAAGCAACTGAGTTGAAAGCGCTTTTCCAGTAAGCTATTTCGAGCAATTTATCGATTGTGCTGAACAATTCCACCATCTTCGCGTAATACTGCCCAAACGCTATGCAAAGACTTTATGTCTAATAACAAATTAAGGGAGGCTTGGGATAGGATTTCTGAATTGGGCACGTCCAATATTGAGTCAGATAATCTTAGGAGGAATATTATTGTCTCAAACCAAATTGGGGCAGTGCTCTTTGTGCTTTCCTTTTTAATAGGCTTAACGGTGGTAGTCCTTTTACCGTCTAACAGCCTGGTGATTTCATGGTTTGGTGGCCTGGCAGTTGCATTAGGTATTTTTCTGTGGCTCAATAGTATAGGCCAGATTGATTATTCCCGCCTGCTGCTGTCATTTGTGTTGCCTTTTATTATTGTTGGTGCTACCATACATACCAGGATATTATATCCTGACATAGTGCATGATGGGAGTTATTATATTCCCCGTTATTACATGATAGGTACTATAGTAATTCCACTTTTAATATTCAGTTTTGAGGAAAAGAAACCGCTAATACTGGCTTTGTTCTCCAGCCTGGTGTTGATGATGCTTTATAACCCATTGCACCATTACTTTGGGGTAGCACCTCAAGATTTTGGCCACGAAGTAAAAGAGGAAAGCTTTATCTCTATTTCTTCGGCTATTTCAGCAATTATTATTGTTGCTGGTTCGCTTTTCCTTATCCGTTTAAATGCCATTTATGAAGGCAGAATAAAATTGCTCTTGAAAGAGACTGAGCAAAAGAACAAGGACATTGAGTCAAGTATCCGATATGCAAAAAGGCTACAAACGGCGCTTTTACCTGGGGGTAAGGATGACGATGTGGTTAAGGCGGGCTATCAAAACCTTTTTATTTTATACAAGCCAAAAGATATTGTGAGTGGTGACTTTTATCAAGTGCATGACTTTGGCAATCAAAAGCTATTGGCGGTGGTTGATTGTACTGGTCATGGTGTCCCGGGAGCGTTTATGAGTATTATCTCCAGTAATGCACTGAGGCGTGCAGTGCGTGAGGCACAACAAATAAGCCCGGATAATATATTGAAAAAAGCCAACGAGTTGATTAGTGAAGAGTTTAATAAGGAAGTGGGTTATGAGATAAGAGACGGCATGGATGTTTCCTTGTGTCTTGTGGACCAAGACAAGAAAGAGATTCAGTTCTCAGGGACTAATCAGCGTTTGTATTACGTGGAGAATGGCGAACTGAAAGAGTTTCGCGCTAAGGCTGAGCAAGGTGATATAGATAGCAAGGTCAGTCACTATGACTTGGTTAAGTTTAATTACAATTCAGGTGGGCAAATATATATGACTACAGATGGGTTACCAGACCAGTTTGGAGGTGTGGATGACAAAAAGTTTGGGCGCAAAAGAATAAAAGAAACATTTTTGAATGTTTCTTCACTGCCCGTGATACAGCAAGGCAAAGTGATGGAAGAAACCATCAGTAAATGGATAGGTAATGGTGAGCAAACCGATGATATGTGTATCATGGGCTTTAAACTTGTTTAATCCTTGCTATTTTAGTGGCATATAAACTGTTATGCCACATTACATCTATCGTATTCAATTAGCCGAAAAGTACAGGCAAGAAGCCAATAGGGACTCTACATTTGAGCAAACCATTGGTGAGCATTTCAATTACCTAAAGAAGCTGAAGGAACAAGGAGTAGTTTGGATGGCTGGCCGAACTGATATTGGGCTAGAAGACCCTAATAACTTTGGTGTTTGCGTTTTTGAAGTAGAGAACAAACAAGAGGCGCTTGACTTTACAAAGAATGACCCAGCAGTGCAAAAAGGGGTAATGGAGTTTGAGATATATCCCTTTAGTGTAGTCCTGTGGAAAGACCAATAATTATTCCTCTCTTAGCGAGATAAGAGGCTTACCGCTTTCCATCAGTTCTATTGATTTGAGGATGGCTTGATCATTTTGTTGCAGCACAGGATAATAACCTTCATCACCCCAAATATGTCTTGAGATTATTGCTCTCAATAAGGTTTTGATGTAGTTGGATGACACCTTTAACCCTTCCTCACTTTTTGGGACATCGTTTTCTTCGGCATAGGCAATAAAATCATTCAGTAGTTTACTATCCACCATAAACATCTTATAGTTGCCTAGCTTTTTGAGTTCTTTCCTGTGATTATCAGCATAATCAAAACCAAATTGGTTGATAAGGTTATTCCTCATTAGTTTTGAGAAATAGGGGGATAAGAAAGAAGTATCGGCTGGGATAAAGAAATCTGGCATGATGCCCCCGCCGCCATATACCACCTTGCCACCGGGTGTTACAAACTTCAAGCTATCATTCAATTTAATGCTGTCTTCCTCGTATACTTCTCCTGATTCATACCTATCGTAGTACTCATGATAATAATCATCTAGTCCATTTTCATAAGGTTTTTGTATGCACCTTCCAGTTGGAGTATAATATCTTGCTGTCGTCAGTCTCACAGCTGAGCCATCAGAGAGTTCAGCTTGCTCCTGAACCAAACCTTTGCCAAATGAACGCCTGCCCACTATCACTCCACGGTCATTATCCTGTATGGCTCCTGCAATAATCTCACTTGCTGAAGCAGAACCTTCGTCAATAAGCACTATGATATCTTGACTCTCAAAATCACCCCTTCTTGTGGCTTCATAGCTCCTTTTAGGATGGGCTTTTCCTTTGGTGTACACAATCATCTTTCCATTTTCCAGAAACTCATCTGCCAGGTCACTCGCTGTTTGCAGATAACCCCCTGGATTTCCTCGAAGGTCGAGTATCATCTTGCTCATGCCTTTGTTCTTTAGGTTTCCAAAGGCATCTATATATTCATCATAGGTTGTAGCGGCAAAGCGGCTAATCTTGATATAACCGATGTCACTGGTGAGCATGTAAGCAACTTCAAGGCTATTGATTGGAATTTGCCCTCTGGTGATAGTGAATGGCAGCAGTTCTTTCTCCCCCTTCCTGAAGATTTCAATGCTCACCTTGGTGCCTCCCTTGCCGCGAAGTTTATCAATTACATCTTTATTAGTAATGCCAATCCCAGCTGCATTCTCACCTTCAATAGTCACTATTCTGTCACCTGGCCTTATTCCTAATATCTCTGATGGCCCGCCTGCAATGGGGGCTACAACTACTATAGTATCCTGAATGATATTGAACTCAACACCAATCCCTTCAAAATTGCCCTCCAATGGCTCGTTCATGGCTTGTAATTCCTTTGCTGGAATGTAAGCTGAGTGTGGGTCTAGCCCCATGAGAAGTTCTGTGATGGCATCATCGGTGAGTTGGCCCATATCCACCGTATCTACATACTCAGCTTCAATATAGCGGAGTAGTTGGTTCATCTTGTTGCCATGCCGCGACTCTAAACTGAAAAACGCAGCGTGGTTTGGTTTATCTGTTTTTACTGATAAACCCACGTAAATGCCGCCTATCAGCACTAAGGCAAACAGTATTGGGAAATATATATACGGCCTAAAACCTTTCATCTTTGCAGTTCTCCTTTCTCCTTTTGTTGATACTTTTCAACTATCACGCCAAACTTTTCCAAAAACTCAAGCCCTTCATCTCTATCAAAACCTTTATAAGCGGCATAAGAGTCTAAGTATACAACGCGTTTTATGCCAGAAGTGTATATCATGCGCGAACACGGTAAACATGGCGATAGCGTTACATACAAGGTAGAGTTCTCCAATAGTATACGATTCTTAGCGGCATACAATATGGCATTCTCTTCAGCATGCAATGCTAGTGAGCATCCGCCTTTCACGCTGCGTGGACAGCCTGTTTCCGGCCATTCTTCATCGCAGTTGTGAGTGCCAGCAGGTGGGCCATTATAGCCCAATGAAACTATCCTGGTGTCTTTGGTAATTACTGCACCCACACCCATTTTCACACAATGGCTCTTGAGCGAAAGGCTCTGGGCCAGGTCCATGTAAATGTCATCAAAACTAGGTTTCGGGAGGCGAGTATTTGCCATGGTTTAATTCAAAGAGATGCAAAAGTACTAAAAAGGATATGATAAAAGTTAGGAGTCAGGAATTCGATGCTGGGTTTACAAATTTGGATATTTTTGAAAGGGCTTACCGTAAAAATAGCACTATAAGAAATGAAAAAAGCACTTACTATTTGTTTAATTTTTGCTACCACATTGGTTTTTAGTCAAGGGCTGGAAACGGGTAAACTATGGAGAACAAAAGGAGTTTATGACAAGGATGGCAGTTTTGTGGAAAGGGATAAAACAGAAAAATTCCTCTTTGTAGAAGCTCCTGATAAGGCTTATGTACTTACTACTGAGGAGTGGATGCATATGAAAACGGGTGACATAAAGCTTATGGTTTTTCGAGATACACTGAATCTAGACTCTATAAATGAGGGTGTTTATGAGTCAAGAACACGGAGGGATACATCTATCTTAACAGTTCATAAGCCTGATTCGGTTACACTCAAAAGAGAAGATAAAGCGGTAGTGTTTGTTAAATTAAATGTGGAGAAGCCAAATATAGAATTGAAAAAGTTTACGACGACACTAATGAAGTCTTCTCAATTAAGCACAGTTGAAGGTGTTGAGGGCAATAAAATGACTTACAAAAAAGATGGCTTTGTAAGAATTGAACCTTTGGAGTCTAAATCGGCATGGGATTCGGGTTATAAAATAATCGAATTTAATGGTTTTATCATTATAAAAGGTGTGATGTCTGCCCCTAAGCTTATAACCGAACTTGACAAAAAGAGGATAGGATTTATTGAAATTGATTATCGTTTCGAAAACAAGAACGGTGAATACATCAAGACAAAATAGACTGCCTTCAAAAGACTAAAGACCAAACCTAATGTGCTTTAAACAATTTGGTGGTAAACTTACCAAGCAGGAATTAAGTCAATACCGAAGTTCGGATAATTGGAGAGAGAGCAAATTCCAAAACCTGGAAGTGACACAAACAGCCATCAATTTCAAGCAGCTACCAGGCATAATATACAAACAGATAAAAGGGCATAAAGAAGGAAACCCAAAAACGGCATTACCCATTCTGCCTCTGGATGCAGGTGAGTTTATTAAACCATCATCTAATACAAAGTTGGTATGGTATGGGCATTCAGTAATGTTGATGCGGCTCAAAGGCCAAACCATATTGATTGACCCCATGTTGGGAGACGACGCTTCGCCCATAGCACCTAAAAAGACTAAACGTTTTTCAGATAATACACTTGACTTGATTGATGGCTTTCCAGAGATAGATTTGGTGGTCATCACCCACGACCATTACGATCATCTGGATTTAAAGAGCATTCGCAAGCTCAAGGCAAAGGCGAAGCATTACTACGTAGCGCTTGGGGTAAAACGCCATTTAGAAAGCTGGGGAATCGATGGTAGCAAAATTGACGAGTTTGATTGGTGGGATAGTCGAAGTTTTAATGACATTGAAATTACTTTTACACCAACGCGCCATTTTTCAGGCAGGGGGCTTACCTCAATAGCTAAGTGTCTGTGGGGTGGTTGGGTTTTTAAGACCGATGATGAAAACATTTGGTTCAGCGGTGATGGTGGCTATGGGGGCCATTTCAAAGAAATCGGGGAGCAACTGGGCCCTTTTGATTTTGCGATGATGGAATGTGGTCAGTACTGTGAGGACTGGGCGCAAATTCACATGTTCCCAGAAGAAAGCGTGAAGGCGGCCATTGATGCTAAAACGAAAAAAGCCATGCCGGTGCATTGGGCGGGTTTTAATCTTTCATACGCACACAGTTGGTATGAGCCAGCGGATAATTTTCACATAGCAGCCGTGAAAGAAGGTCTTGAGTATACCCTCCCTGCATTAGGCCAGGTTTTCGATGTTTCTCATACCTTCAAAGAAAAGTGGTGGATGTAGTTTATATTAGCACTTTAATCACCAACCTCATAAAATGATAGTAAGCAAAAGCATCAGCCTCGGAAAGATTTTAGCATGGTCGGGTCACCATGTAGTTTGGTTAATGGGTGGAGCAGCAATTATAGCATTTTTATATCACCAGAAGTATATCGCCTTCGTGATTCCATGGCTACCTATATCAGTGATTGGCACGGCGGTTGCTTTTTATGTGGGTTTCAAGAATAACAGCGCTTATGACCGCATGTGGGAAGCCCGTAAAATATGGGGAGCCATTATCAATAGCAGCCGCACCTGGGGAATGATGGTAGATGGCTACGTTACCAATCAGTTTGCCAAGGATGAGTACTCACCTGGTGAGATACATCAAGTTAAAAAGGATTTGATTTACCGCCATATAGCATGGCTTTACGCTTTGAGGAGTCAGTTATTGGTCATCACTCCTTGGGAACATGCCAACCAGGCAGGGCATTTAGGCCGCACAGCTGAGAGATATCGAGAGAGGTTTGGCGTGGGCTTGGTAAAGGATGAAGTAACTGAAACAGAACTCAAGAACTACCTGCCACCCGAAGAGCATGATAGACTGATTAATCACGTCAATACAGCCACCCAAATCATCAATGAGCAATCAAGGAATTTAGCTGAGCTAAGAGAGAAGGACATGATAGATGATTTCCGTCACATGGAAATGGTGCAAACGCTTTCCCTCTTTTACGATCATCAGGGCAAGTGTGAGCGGATTAAGAAATTCCCTTTGCCCCGCCAGTATGCCAATATGAGTCGTTATTTCGTAGCCATCTTCATTGCCCTTTTGCCTTTTAGTATGATACCTGAAATAATGAAAGTGGGCCACTGGGGCCTTTACCTTTCAGTGCCTATTACTGCCTTGATTGGCTGGGTATATGTAATGATGGAGATAGTGGGCGACTATTCCGAAAACCCATTTCAGGGCATGGCGAATGATATTCCCATGCTTTCCTTATCGCGTACCATTGAAATTGACTTGCGCGAGATGTTGAAGGAAAAGGACCTGCCACCGCCTATCCAGGCCAAGAATGATGTGTTGATGTAAAGTCCTATGAAGTTATTAAATATAACACTTATTATCCTTTTATCTGTTACTATTATTGGCTGCTCAAATGACCGAACTACTGGCGTTTCTAACTCAAATTGGAATCGGTACATGAGTGTTGGGCCCTTTTATGGTGAGTTCGTAACGATTAGAGACAGTACTTATGCAGAAATGAAAGAAAAGGATAGAGGAGCTTTGAAAAAAGGGAGTATAATTAAGGAGTACATTTATAGCAAAGAGAGTAACACAATAGATGTGTACCGAGATGGAGAGTATTCAAAAACAGAATATTACAGCGAGAGGAAAGTGTTGGATTCAGTTGTTTCTTACTCTTCTGTGTCTGATGAATACAAATACATTTTTTACAGTTCTCCATTCAAGGACTTTCATGTTAAATATGTCATAAGAAATGATACGGTAGTTAACTCTAGTCAACTAGAATTTGACCAAGAGGGTAGAACCTGCACAGACTATGATAATGAAGAAGTATATTCTAAGAGTTATTACGACAGAGAGGGTAAACTTAAGGAAAAAAGCTCATCAAAAGGCGACTGGAAGATAACTTATAGGTATGATAACCACGGTAATTTGGTGTATGAAAATAGTGATGGTAGGGTGATTACTCACAAATATGAATACGATGAGCATAATAATTGGACGAAGCACACACTATACCACACCCTTAGTGCCACAGGAATACCTGTTCAAATGATAACGGAGAGAACCATCACCTATCCTGATAGCTCACTCAGAAACAAACTAATGATTTAGGGTGAGTCTGAGAGTGAAGAAAAAAGCAGAGTAGAAATCCTCGCTCTCGCTCTGTTTCTCACTCTACTATTGTTGTAGGTTTTTAATCATGGCAAAAATCATTTTTGATAACTCTTCAGCGCTTTGATACAATGAAGCATATCCCTCTTCACTCAGACTTCCTTCATCTTTTAATACATCAAGTATTGCTACACATTCAAATACTGAGCTTCTTGCAATAACGAAGAAGTTCTTTCTATCTGCCTTACTGAATCTTCCCGAACCTTCCGCTAAGTTTAAAACGATGCTGAAAGATGCTCTTCTCAGTTGGTCTTTGGTGGTTGGGTCAAGTTTTGTGTTCTTGATAAACAGGCGAATGTTTGAATTGAAGGACTTGGCTTTCTTATAAACTTCCAGTTTTTCAAAATCGAACATGAGCCGAAACTAATGATTTAGGGTGAGTCTGAGAGTGAGAGTGAGGAAAAAACAAAGCGAGTGGTCATCGCTCTCGCTCTTCACACTCGCTCTGTCTTTGTACCCAGGGCCGGGGTCGAACCGGCACGGTATTGCTACCACTGGTGTTTGAGACCAGCGCGTCTACCAATTCCGCCACCTGGGCTTGTGCTTTCAAGATAAAAGCGGGTGCGAAAATATACTTTTTTTAGTTATCAACATCATTTAGTTATAAAAACGTAGGAAAATTATTATCTTCGCACCCCCATTTTAAAGGGGCTTATAAAGAACATCATTTTTCGGGCTTAGAATGGAATCGGGAGTTAGATTTTTTACAGGTACTGCAAGCAAATATTTAGCTGAGCGCATAGCTGGTGCTTATGGCGGTCAGCTTGGTGAGCAGTCTGTTACCCGTTTCAGCGATGGTGAGTTTGAGCCTTGCTATGAAGAGACCGTTAGAGGACATAGCGTTTTCATTATCCAGTCCACTTTCCCGCCTAGTGATAACTTGATGGAATTGCTCTATCTGATAGATGCAGCCAAAAGGGCTTCAGCCAAGCAAATTGTGGCAGTGATGCCATATTTTGGCGTAGCCAGGCAAGACAGAAAATCTAAGCCCAGGGTTTCGATAGGTTCAAAGCTGGTGGCAAATCTGCTTACAGCAGCTGGTGTTACACGCATCATGACCATGGACTTGCATGCCGACCAGATACAAGGCTTCTTTGATATTCCAGTAGACCACTTATATGCGTCGTCTATATTCATTCCATATATCAATAAGCTGAATAGCGGTAATATCATTTTTGCAACACCAGATGTGGGAGGTTCAAAAAGAGCCAATGCATATTCCAAGCACTTTGATACTGGCATGGCTATCTGTTACAAACAGAGAGAAGAAGCCAATAAGGTATCCAGGATGACTGTGATTGGTGATGTAGAAGGTAAGGACGTGATATTGGTAGATGATATTGTAGACACCGCTGGCACGCTGACCAAAGCGGCTAACCTGATGATGGAAAACGGTGCTAAAAGTGTAAGGGCAATGGTAACACACCCAGTGCTTTCTGGTAATGCTTATAAAAACATCAATGAGTCAAAATTGACTGAGTTGGTGACTACGGATACAATTCCTTTGAAAGAAGGTGAAGATACAAGCAAGATAACGGTACTATCAGTTGATAAACTGTTTGCCGATGTTATCGACCGCTTGATGCACCATGAGTCAATAAGTTCACACTTTATATTTTAAACAAGTAGCAATAAATCAATTACAATGAAATCAATAACTATCAACGGAACCTTAAGGGCAGAAGTTGGATCAAAAGAGGCCAAGAATTCACGAGTTGAAGGAAACGTGCCTTGCGTACTTTATGGTGGTGATGCTCCTGTTCACTTTTCATGTGATGAGAGGGAGTTTAATAATTTGCTTTACACTCCATCGGTATATTTGGTGAAAGTAGTGGTGGGAGATAAAGAGTATACTTCTATCGTTCAGGCTACTCAATTCCACCCGATTACAGATAAAATAGTTCATGTTGACTTTTTAGAAGTAACGCCAGGTAAGCCTATCAAGGTAAGCCTTCCTGTAAGAACTGTGGGCACTGCATTAGGTGTAAGAAATGGTGGTCGTTTAGGTGTGCCAATGAAAAAGTTGAGAGTAAGCGGTTTGGTTGATGATATGCCAGATGATATCGAAATCAACGTTGAGAAACTGAGAATAGGCCACAAAGTACGTATTGGCGATTTGAATATCAGCGGGATAACCTTTCTTGACGATTCTAAGTTGGAAGTGTGTGGCGTGAAAACTAAGCGTGGTGCCATTGAAGATGAAGAGGAGGATGAAGAAGGAGCAGAAGGAGAAGAGGGAGCTGAAGCTTCAACTGAAGGTGCTGAGGCCCCTGCTGAAGAAAAAGCTGCTGAATAAATATAATTGCATTGAAGTACCTTATAGTCGGGTTGGGCAACATTGGTGCCGAATATGAAAATACCCGGCACAATATAGGTTTTAAAGCGGTGGAAGCTTTTGCAGAGGCTTCCACCGTTACTTTTTCAACGGGTAGGTATGGTGACATTGCAACTGCCAAGCACAAGGGACGCACCTTTGTTTTACTCAAGCCATCTACCTACATGAACCTGAGCGGCAAAGCTGTTCGCTATTGGATGGATCAGGAGAAAATCCCGATTGAGAATGTGCTGATTATCACAGATGACATTGCCCTGCCAATTGGAACTATCAGATTGAGAGGCAAAGGTGGCGCTGGTGGCCACAACGGGCTCAAGAGTATTGAAGAAAACCTGGGTACTGGTAATTATGCACGTCTGCGTTTTGGTGTTGGCAATGATTTCTCAAGAGGACAGCAAGTCAATCATGTTTTAGGTGAATGGACAGAGGAAGAGTGGAAACTAATAAAAGAAAAGCTACCCACAATCACTAATCTAATCAAAGACTTTGGGGCTATGAAGATTGGTTTAGTGATGACGAATTACAACAATAAATAATTCAAGAAAGAATTTTCCTAAATTTGGCTGCATGAGAATACTACTACTTGCAGCAGCACTACTTATTTCCACAACAGGGTTCAGTCAATTAGTTCCCGACTTTATGTGGACGGGCCATTGCGAAGGTCAATCTGTTCAATTTCAAGATCAAAGCTCAACAGATAACCAGATTATCAGTTGGGAGTGGCGGATTAACAACCAAACAACATTTAGCACGTCACAAAACCCATCTGTGATATTGGTGTCGGGGTGCTTAGATATTACACTTATAGTAACTGATAATAATGGTACGGATAGTATTACTCAAGAAGTGTGTATTGACCCAACGCCAAGTTTGGTCTGTAATGCTCCATTTGAAGGCTGTTCAAACACAACGTTATTCTTGGATTGTGAGCTACAGGTGAACAATAACCCTGTGAATGGAACAATTAACTGGGGAGATAACACAGCAGGTAGTTTCTCCAATCCTACTCATGTTTACAACAACTGTGGAGTGCCTTATACGGTTACTTTTACCTCTGAAGATGGTTGTGTGTCAGCCGATGAGTTGACTATCACACCTACATGCCCTCCGGTAGCAGACTTTGAGGCCAACAATACTGGAGCGCTTAATGTTCAATTTACCGATGGGTCAAGCACCAATAATAGTTTTCTTTATCAATGGCAGTGGGATTTTGGTGATGGAGGAACAAGCAATGCCCAAAACCCAAACCATACATATTCTTCCACTGGCAACTATACAGTATGTCTAGTTTCGAGGACATTTGTAGGCTGTATGGATACTATATGCAAAAGTGTGGAAGTAAAGCAAATAGGCGCTAACTATAGTTGGGTAGGCCATTGTAGCGATAGCTTGGTTCAATTTACTGATGAGAGTGGACCAAACGGTAGCATTGATAGCTGGATATGGCAAGTGGATGGGCTAACAGTAGGAACCAGCCAAAATCTCGCTTATGCCTTTGCCGACTCAGGTTGCTATGATGTTTCATTAATAATTACTGGCCTAAGCGAAACGGATACAATTACACAAGAGGTGTGTATAGATCCAACGCCAGAGTGGGTATGCGATGGTTCACCTCTAGGCACATGTGACGGAGACCCATTTTGCTTGCCATGCAGGTTTGTGATAGGCAATGACACGTTGCATGGAGGTACCATAGACTGGGGAGATAATGTGAGTGGTTTCTTCAACCAGTTTGGACCAACTTGCCACACTTATCCCGCGTGCGGTATTTATAATCTAGACGTCTCAATGTCGTACAATGGGTGTGATGCAAATACTTCTGAAGTAGTAACTGTTCATTGTGAACCAATGGCAGAATATACTTTTACGGAAACAGCGCCGCTTACTTTCCAGTTTACTGACCAGTCGCAGGTAACTGGAGGTACTATTACTAATTGGCTTTGGGATTTTGACGATGGTAGTACTTCAACCACCCTAAACCCAAGCCATGTATATGCACAGCCTGGTAGTTATACAGTATGCCTCACAGTAACAACTAACGGTGGTTGTACCGACTCTATTTGCCACGTGGTAAATATGTCCCAGCTTGAGGCTGACTTCAGTTGGACCGGATATTGCCAAAGTGAGCCCATCCAGTTTACTGACCTGAGCCAAAGCTCATTATCTACCATTGATTACTGGCTATGGAAGGTGAATAGCTTGAGTGTAAGTAACGACCAAAACCTGGTTTATACTTTTCCTGACACGGGTTGCTACGTTGTCAATCTTACAGTGGGTGACGCTTTGGAGCAAGTGAGTTATTCCCAAAACGTTTGTATAGACCCAACACCTGAATTGGTATGTGACAATTCTCCCACTTCTACTTGTGTGAGTGATGAAATATGCTTGGGTTGTCATTTGATACTACATGGTGATACAGTGGAAACAGGGGTTGATTGGGGTGATGGTGCGCAAACAGCCAGTTTGTGCCATGCTTACACAAACTGCGGAACCTATGAAGTGTATTTAACTTCAAATAACCCATGCCCAATTAATCCCACCTTAAACGCTTTTGATGTTACAGTATATGACAAACCAGTTGCTGCCTTTACTTCAGCAACTTATGATAGTTTGGAGGTGAGGATCACTGACATGTCTTCGGTGTCATGTGGTGCAAACATAGTTTATACCTGGGCTGATTGGGGTGATGGTAATTTGCAAACCCTGCTTACAACTACGGTTTCTCATACTTATGAAAATGCGGGCACCTATACTGTATGTTTAACGGTAGAAACGGATGATGACTGTACAGACGAAATTTGTATTCCCGTTGCAGCTTCACCAGTATCCGTGCCCGAATACCTAAATGGTAATGAGGTAAAGATATACCAGGATGGAGAGTTTGTGTATGTGAACGTTTCAGGTAACACCAATGATAGGTTAATCTTTGAAATCTACAATTACTCAGGCCAATTGGCAGATAGTAAAGAGCTCCGGGAAGGTAATGCCGTAAGATTTAACAGTGAGGCATGGGCTAAAGGGTTTTATATACTCAGGGCTAGTTCAGCAAGTGGGCAAAGTGTAAGCCGGAAGATAGTAGTTCGTTAAACCAGCGGCTCATCAATCATTTTGATGATGCGTGTTAGTATCACGTTGTCCTGCCAATTGTTTTCAATGTTGGGCCAGGTCATCACTTCTTTCATGATGGCTTCCTGCAATTTGCCATGAGCCAGTGCTTCAGCATAGGGGATATCACTAAAAGTAACTTGGCTGTATAGAGGTAACCACTTATCGGGGTATATCTCACTCAATTTGGCTTCTATCTTTTTCTGCAACAGAAATTGAGGGTCAGCCACGCGGTCGCGCATCTCAATAAAGTTCTGAAGGGCCAAATCAGCAATAGCATCTGCATTGGGTTTGCGGCTGGCTTCAAATGCTTTGAATAAGCGCTCCCAATCATCACCATAAGTGTTCATCATATCTTCAAATACCGAAACATCCTCAAAACCCGAATTCATGCCCTGACCATAAAAAGGTACTATAGCATGTGAGGCGTCGCCCATTAACAAAACCTTGTCCTTCCAGCTCCATGGAAAGCAACGGATAATGGCCAATGAAGAAGTGGGGTTGCTAAAGTAGTCTTCCGTCAGTGTGGGCATCAAGGGTACAGCGTCAGGAAATACTTCATTGAAGAAAGACAATACATCATTTTCATTCCTTAGCGTCTCAAAAGATTGCTCTCCCTCAAAAGGAAAAAATAGCGTACAAGTAAAGCTGCCATCCTCATTGGGCAATGCTATTAGCATAAAGTTGCCACGAGGCCATATATGCAGGGCATTTTTCTCAATGCGCCAGCCACCGCTATCTGCGGGTGGTATGTTTAATTCTTTATAGCCATGCTTTAGGTAATCTTGTGAATAGTTAAACCTATCCGTCATTTGCAGTTGAAGCCTTACTGCGGAGAAGGCACCATCGGTACCTATTATCCTGTCGGCTTTAACCTCTTTTCTTTCTCCTGTGTTTTGATTCTCGAAAACAGAGGTGGCCGTTTCAAGGTTCACACCTACACACCTTTCATTGAAATGGTAAGTTACATTTTCAAAGGCTTCGGCCAGGTTTACCATTTTCATGTTCAATTCACCCCTTGATACAGAGAATATAGCTTGCCCTGGATTTCCATAAGGTTGAAAGGTAAGTTTGCCTTCAAGGTCGTGCATCATACGGCCTTTCATCGGTATAGCTATCTTTCTTATCTCATCGGCAATGCCTGCTCCTTCTAGCCCATGCCAACCCCTGTCTGACAAGGCCAGATTAATGGACCTACCTGCAGATATTTCTTCTTTGCGCATGTCAGGTCGCCTTTCATACACATCCACTTTGTAGTTTCTCTTAGCAAGATATATCGATAGTAGCGACCCAACTAAGCCACCACCTACTATGGTTATTTTGTCCATTACACTATGCTGATTTGAGGCTGAAATTAAACTAAATCACCCGAAGGGGCAAAAGCAACAGGGTGATAATATGGTTGATAATTGTCATTAATGAAAAAGGCTTTAATTGCTATCTTCGGGCTGTAAATACCTGATTATGAGTTTTGACGCGGAAATACTGGATAGGCTTAAGAAACTTGAGAGTAAATATGCCACCATAGGACAAGATATGAATTCTTACCTCGATGGCTTGCTTTATTCAAATGTAACCACCTATTGGGATTATATCAATCTGGATGCCCTGTTGAGCTTGCAGCATCCAAAAACCGATTTTCCTGATGAGCACATTTTTATTGTTTACCACCAGATAACTGAGCTTTATTTTAAGCTTGCTTTGCGCGAGATGGAGCAAATTGCCTACAACGGCAGGAATATCATAATGGAGTCTGGTGAAGACAAAGGCTGGAAAGATAAGCTGGAGGCTGAATTTTTTGTAGAGAGGTTAAAACGAGTCAATAAGTATTTTGAGGCGCTCACCAAGTCATTTGATATAATGGTGCAAGGCATGGAGAGTGAACAGTTCTTGCGTTTCAGGATGGCCTTGTTACCAGCAAGTGGGTTTCAATCTGCTCAGTATAGAATGGTAGAAGTATGCGCCACTGACCTAATAAGGCTGGTGCACAAAGACAAGAGGGAAGAAATGGCAACCAAAAAGGCCAACATAGCAGAAATGGTGGAGCATTTCTATTGGAAAGAAGGCGCAATAGAGCTTGCGAGCGGAAAGAAAACCCTTACCCTGAAACACTTTGAGAAGAAGTATGCCGAAGACTTATTGGAATTGGCTGAGAAATATCGAGACAGGAATATGTGGGCTAAATACAAATCCCTTAGTACTGAAGACCAACGCAATACGGATTTAATTCGTGAATTAAGACAACTGGATGTGAATGTGAATGTAAATTGGCCTTTGGTTCATTACAAATCTGCGGTAAGGTACTTGCACAAGCCAGGGCAAGATACAGCGGCTACTGGAGGTACCAATTGGCAGAAATATTTACCACCAAGGTTTCAAAAAAGGATTTTTTATCCCGAACTTTGGAATGAAGATGAGATGAATGAGTGGGGTAAAGCGTGGGTGGATGAGCTAACCAAATAAACATCAAATCATGAAAGTACGTTTTCTATTATTTGCATTACTAGGTTTTATTACAACAAAAGCACAACAGTATCAAGTAAATGGAAACGCCGATTCACTGAGCTGTAATTGCTACCTTCTAACAGATGATTTGAACGGACAATCTGGTTCGGTATGGAATATAAATGAGATTGACCTCAACAATTCCTTTGATTTTACCTTTGATGTTTTCTTGGGGTATAACGACAACGGAGCGGATGGCATAGCCTTTGTCTTACAGCCTATTAGCACTAGTGTGGGCTCCACAGGGGGTGGGTTGGGTTACCAAAACATAAGCCCTTCTTTGGCAGTTGAGATTGACACTTATTATAACGGAGGAAATACAGACCCAACGTATGATCATATTGGCATTCAGCGCAATGGAGATGTTGACCACGGTACCACTAATAATTTGGCTGGGCCAGTTGGAGCATTAACAGGCAACCTAAATATTGAAGACGGCCAGGAGCACCTATTAAGAGTAGTATGGGATGCTACCAACCAAACCATTGACGCCTATATTGATGGAGATTTGAAGGTGAGCTATACTGGAGACATTATCAATGCCATATTTAGCGGTAACAGCAATGTTTTTTGGGGGTTTACGGGAAGTACAGGAGGAGCTCGCAATGAGCAACGTTTTTGCCTGTCAATTATCCCGGATTTTAATACTGGAGGAAGCAGTTTTTGTGCCGGTGCTGAAGTACAAATTACAGACCAATCATACAGTGGTTTGGGAAGCATAGCAGCCTGGGAATGGGATTTTGATAATGGAGAAACATCTAATTCACAAAACCCGGTAATTACGTATAGCTTGCCAGGAAATTACAATATCACGCAGGCAATTACTGACCAGGCTGGTTGCAGCGACACAACCATTTTTTCAATTACTGTTGAGGAAAAACCAAATGCTGATTTAGCAACCAATGACATTTGCCAGGGAGATACTTTACCTTTCACAGACCAATCCACGGTGAGTTCGGGTACTATCAACAATTGGCAATGGCAATTTGGTGATGGGGGCAGTTCAAACCAGCAGAACCCTACTCATGTTTATGATACTTCTGGGACATTTAATGTATCTCTTGTGGCGGCGACACAGCAAGGGTGCTCTGATAGCACTTCTGCTTCGGTGCAGGTATTTCCTTTGCCCACAGCGGGTGCAGATTATGAAATTGACTTGTTAGATGTAACTTTTGATAATACTTCTTCGGGAGCAGCAGATTATCTATGGACATTTCCTGACTCATCCACTTCTTCATTAGAGAATCCGCAATATACTTTTCCTGATACGGGGCATTATCCAGTCACATTAATTACTACAAGTGTCAATGGTTGTGTTGATACTATCGTTTTGGATGTATATCTTGACCAGTATGTGAAGGTGATGGTGCCTAACGTGTTTACGCCTAATGGTGATGGCAAAAATGAAACCTGGAAGCCCATTTTGGCTGGCGCCGAGAATGTTGAAGGCACTATATATAATCGATGGGGTATTAAGATGATAAGCTTTGACGGTGGCTTAACTGAATGGGACGGGAGAACCAACGGTGGCAGACTGGCAAAGGCAGGCACCTATTTTTATCATCTGAATTTCACTACGATAGATGGTGAATCACATAACCCAACTGGAACAATTACCCTAATTAGGTAACTACCACACAATTTTTTGCACAAAGTGGGGTTAATAAAAATGAATTCCCACCACACGTAACGTATAGTCTAGTCACTATAATTGTATAGCCTTATGAAAGGGAATAATCCAGTATTTGTGTGGATGGGGGTGTTTTCAATGCTGATGGCATCCATGGTCATCCTGTCTTGTAACCAAAAGCAAGCCGCAGTCAATCAAGAAGAGGTTCATGAAGAGCCAGAAGTATCTATTGAGTACGGTATTGAAACAGATTCATTTCTTGTAGTAAAGGACAAGATTGAGCGCAATGAGAACCTGTCTCATATCTTAATGCGGCACAATATTTCTTACCCTATAATTGATGCCCTGGCCAAAGAATCAAAAGAAGTTTTTGATGTGAGGAAAATAGCCACTGGCAGGCCTTACACCATTTTTTGTTCTAAAGATTCTGGCAATACTGCTAAGTGTTTCATCTATGAGTCAAACCAAAGCGAGTATGTCGTCTTTGATATGCGTAATGGTATCAAAGTGTATAAGGGCGAAAAGCCAGTAGAAACAAAAGTGCAACAAGCTTCAGGGGTGATTAACTCATCAATGTATGTTACGTTGGACGAACAAGGAGTAAACCCTGCCCTGGCGGTGGAGTTGGCTCAAATATATGCTTGGAGTATTGACTTTTACCGCATACAGAAGGGAGACTGGTTTAGTGTGGTATACGAGGAGAAGTTTGTTGAAGGGCAATCCATAGGTATTGGTAGAATATATGCTGCCAATTTCAATCACCTTTCAGAAGATAATTATGCATTTTACTATGAGTATGAAGATGTGAAGGGTTATTTTGATGAGAAGGGGCAGAGCGAGAAAAAGGCCTTTTTACAGGCTCCAGTAAAGTTCAGCCGAATTAGCTCAGGCTTCACCAGAAACAGGTACCACCCAATTTTAAAAAGAAATAAACCCCACCTGGGCACTGATTATGCGGCGCCTTACGGAACTCCCATAGTTGCTGTGGGTGATGGTGAGGTGATTGAAGCCAGATACAAAAGAAACAATGGAAACTATGTTAAAATAAGGCATAACAGAACTTATACGACCCAATATCTGCACATGTCAAAATTTGCAAAAGGTATTAAGAAAGGCGTGAGAGTGCATCAGGGTGATGTAATTGGATATGTTGGCAGTACTGGATTGGCTACTGGCCCGCATGTGTGCTATCGTTTTTGGAAAAATGGAAAGCAAGTAGATCACCGCAGGGAAAAATTCCCGCCGCTTAAGCCAGTCGACCCCAAATACCTGGATGATTTTAGGGCTAAATCTAAAGAGTTAAAGAAAAAGCTAGATGAGAAGGTGAAAAGGCAACTAAATGCCTGAAAACCTTTGTTTTATCGACAAATTTGATATTTTTGTCGTCCCAACTTCTTAAGTTGGGCTATAACGAACTCTTTTAAATCAAATATCATGAAAAAACTGCGTACTATTTTAACCGTGAGTGGTTTGTTTTTGGTGCCTGCAATGGTTAGTGCACAAAGTCAATTTACTTCGCAAACAGAAGTAAAAGAAACAAAGAATAAAGAGGTAAAGGAAATGCCGGTATCTCAGGAAGTAGCTACTCAAAGGGCTTCTAACATGACAAAGGTTTCAACTCAAAAACCTGCCCAGAAAAAAATGGATGTTGCCACCGCTGATAGAGTTATCAGTGACTTGGAGAACAAGATTGAAAGCAACAAGAACAATCCAAATTTTAATGCTGAACCATACGAGCAAAGGTTAAAATACCTTCGTGAGCGCAGAGAAGAAGCGGTAAAGTAAAAGCTAATATTTAAGTCAACAAAAAACACCAACGATGAAAAAAATATTTACTCATATAATCTGCTGCCTTGCTGTTATAGTGGCCACGGCAGTATCAGTTCAGGCACAGTCAGTGCTTTTAGTAGAAGATTTTGAAGACGGTTCATTACCAACTGGGTGGAGCAGAATGCAGCAAACAGGTAGTAATGGATGGCAATTCGGCATCACAACATACACCAGCGGATATTGGGCCATACCAGCCCATCCAAGTGGAGGTAATTTGGTTACTGCCGCTAATGATGACTTATGTGATTGCGATGCCAGTTCAGATGAGTTGTGGACCCCAACAATGGATTGGTCTCCTTTCGATTCTGTTTACATCATTTTTGACTCATTTTTTGATGCAGCATGGGGTGGCGAAGCTACCGTTGAAGTAAGTAATGACGGAGGTAGCAACTGGGAGACCTTTTTCATTCCAGATTCTGCCAACTGGTGGCTAGATATAGGCGCTGTGCTTGATGCAGCTACCTTTGGTCCATTTACCAACAATACAGTTGTGCGCTTTAAGTATAACGACAATGGAGGCTGGTCTGACGGTTTTGCAATCGATAATGTTTTGATTTTAGGTTTCCGTGATGTTTGCGATGATGTAGTTACTATTCCTGGTTGTGGTTCACCGCAAAACGTTAACCTAGTGGGTCTTGGTGATTTTTATTGGGACTTTGACGAATGCTGGTCTACTCCAGGTTGGGAGCAGTTGTATCAATTTACTGCCCCGACTACAGGTACTTACAATATTGAAGTTACCTCAAGCAATGGTGAGTGGATTGATTACCTATGGAAACCAGTTTTAGCGGGTTGTGATACCAATGGATGGACATGTATCAGTGATGTGGTTGGTGAAGGTATTTATGGAACTATACCTTTAATAGCTGGGCAATCAATTTACATTTTAGCCGATGCCGAAGGTTTCGTTTCATCTCAGCAAACATTTCAGGTGCTATGCCCATGTGGCCCATCAGTGATGCCTCCAGGGACTCTTGAAGGAGAGCTTTGTGGTGACTCAATCAATGATGGTTGTAGCGGCTCAAATCCATTAGCCCTTGGCTCACTATCATGTGGTGAGACGGTAGTTGGTAATATATTCGCCAATGCTGGCTCCAGAGATTTAGATTGGTATGAGTTTACTGTAAACTCAGCAACAAATGTTACGTTGAGTGCTTCTGGAGACTTCGCGATGAATTTGGTTATACTAGGCTTCTGTGGTGATACAGTTGGCTTCGGCTTTGAACAAGCGGGTGCTTGCCAAACAGCCACTATTTCAACCAGCTTAAATGCAGGAACATATTTAGCTCTTGTTGGCCCTGTTGGCTTTGAAGGCCATCCATGTGGAGGTATTAACAATAACTATTGGGTAAGCCTTAGTTTAGGCACTCCAACGGCGAGTATTTCCCCATCTTCCCCAATTTCTGTTTGTGCAGGTGAAACAACAACCTTGACTGCAGGTGGCAGTGGTGGAGTAGCGCCATATAGCTATGTGTGGCATACTAATGCTACCACTCAAGCTTTGCCAGGTGTGGCTGGAGGAACTACGGCAATGGTTACCGTTACTGATGCCAACCTTTGTTCTGACTCAACTTCTGCAAGTGTAGTTTCAGTTTCAGCTCCTGTGGCTGATTTCTCATTCTCTCAAAGTGCAATGATGGTCAACTTTGCTGATTTATCAGCTCCTACACCTAACACTTGGTTCTGGGACTTTGGGGATGGTAACACTTCAATTGCGCAAAGCCCGTCAAATACCTATAATGGCACCCCAGGTACATATATTGTTGGTATGGTGGCCGGTGTAAATCCAGGTTGTTTGGACACAGCAGCATACCTGGTCAATGTTTCTGCAACAGGTTGTGCTCCTCAGTTTCTGGTCGGCCCAGATGTTGATGACCATCTAGATGGTTTTGATTTAGGTAATTACAGCACAACTAATGGGTTTACTCAATTTGTTGCTTATACCGACAATACAGGTTCTGCCATTGAGACACTAAACCGTGGAGGAACTTACAACCTTACTTTTCATGGCTCAGGCAGTGATTTTGAGACTTTTGCCGCTTGGATTGATTACAACAACAATGGTGCTTTTGAGGCCAATGAATTGCTAGGAGAGTGCAATTCCTCCAGTGGTTCTTGTACTATAAGCTTTACTGTTCCTGCCAATGCTAGTACTGGCAATACTGCCATTCGTCTCACTTCGCAAGAGGATGTTACCTCTAACGTTGACCCTTGCGGAACTAGCTTCGTTTATGGTGAGACCGAAGACTATACAGTGTTTATCGACTTTGCCGTAGGTACAGGCGAGCTTGCTCAATTGAATAACTTAGAAGTTTATCCTAATCCAACTGAAGGAATGCTTAACGTTAGTTTTGAAACTGAAGATGCTAATGGATTAGAAGTTAGGATAACCAATGCAGTTGGTCAGGTGGTATTTACTGATGCTAGAAATTACTTTAATGGTACATATAGAAACACTATTGATGTAAGCAATCTTGCAGCAGGCAACTATATGTTACAAGTGTTGACTGAGAAAGGTATGTTAAATACTAAAGTTGTAGTGAGGTAATAACCGGATAGGCTTGATTCATAAAGCGGGGCTGCAATTTGCAGCCCCGCTTTTTTGTGGATTATATGAAGCAAGGGGATTAAATGACACATGGTTTGGCGTTTATAAATTAAATTTCTTATTTTGGCTATTGTTAAAAGTACAAGTAACCTAATCGATCAACTAATATGAAAAAGACACTAACTATTCTAGCAGCTTCAATGGCTATTGTTTGCACAGCAAGTTTAGCCAATGCACAGAGCACTTTCACTAACCAGGAAGGAACCGAAAAAGAGGCTGTTTCACCAAAGGAAAATGCGCAAGCTAAGCCTGTAACTGCTGAAGAGAAAAGCGAAATGGTCGCTGAAAAACAAAAGGCTGAGCAACTGAAGAAAATTGAGCACATGGAAGCCAAGATTAAGGCTAATGAGAATAATCCTAATGTAGACCTTACTGAGGCGCGTAAAGAATTAGCCAGAATGAAGAAAGAAGCTGGCGTTAAAGAAGAAGAGAACGATAAAAATTAAATGAGTTAGTTTTATTAAGAGATAGAAGCGGTTCATAGATTGAACCGCTTTTTTGTGCTTATATATTTACACTTGGCTCCACCCAATCACCGTGGTCTTTAATGAGTTCAATCAGTTCATTAAGGGCATTCTCTGAGGCTACATTGCGTTTTACAACTTCGCGGCCTTTATATAGGGTTATTTTGCCAACGCCCGTGCCAACATAACCATAGTCGGCGTCAGCCATTTCACCGGGGCCGTTTACTATACATCCCATGATGCCAATTTTAACCCCTTTTAGGTGGCTTGTTTTACTGCGTATCATGGCTGTAGTATCCTGTAAATCAAATAGCGTTCTTCCACATGAAGGGCAAGAGATATACTCGGTTTTGGATATCCTGGTGCGGGTGGCTTGTAGTATACCAAAGGCGGTATTGTTAGCTATTTGCAAACCTAAATCATCGGTAGCAAGCCAAACGCCATCGCCTAAACCATCTACTAATAAGCCACCAAAATCAGTAGCAGCATATAGTCTTAGTTGGTCTTCTGTCAGGCCTTTATAATCACGTTTGAGTATAACCGGTGTGTTCACACCTGCATTCATTAGCCTAATTACAGCCCTTCTCAGCTCAGGCATGGCGTGTTCGTTATCCGTTTCAAGAATTAGAACAGCGGTACTATCTTCGCTAAGCTTATGGAGGTCAAGTTTTTGTGATTCGGCCCAATCTGCTTTGATAAAATTCAGTTGCATAGAGCGCTGTACATCTCTCATATATTGCTCAGCCGATAGCAAAGGATACACCCTTTGATGATGCTGGTATTGCAACCACGCATCGTGGTCGTATATTACCCCTAAAGTGCCGGGGAGTTCAAATCCTACCTTTTGATTTCCTGCATATATAAAGTCACAAGCCAAATCACTCAGGTTCCATTTATCTAAATCCACTGAGTAGCGATATCCGACGCCATAAAGGCTCGCTGGAGTGATTTCTTTACGCTTGCTCAAATCCATAATAATCCTTGGTGGATTCTCGTACCCGATGTTAATTATCTCATAACTCTCTCTCTTTTTGTATTCAAATGCATCCAGGGGATTATTGTTTATGGGCTCTATTGGTTTTTGTAGTTCTGCCCTCTGGTTATACCTATCCACCAAGGCTTTGGCGACAGGTATTTCAAATTCAGGCTCTTCAGTCAAAGAAACCCTTACAGTATCGCCTAACCCATCTTCGAGGAGGGTTCCTATACCCACTGCGGATTTGATGCGCCCATCCTCACCCTCTCCAGCTTCTGTAACACCTAAGTGAAGGGGGTAGTTCATTTCTTCCTCTTTCATTTTCGCTACCAATAATCGGTAGGCTTCCACCATTACTAGCGGGTTACTGGCCTTCATGCTCAGTACTATTTCATGGTAGTTGTTGTCTTCGCAAATGCGTAAAAACTCCAAAGCTGACTCCACCATGCCTAGTGGTGTATCACCATAGCGGCTCATTATCCTGTCTGATAGTGAGCCATGGTTGGTTCCAATGCGCATAGCAGTGCCATAATCTTTGCAAATCTTCACTAGAGGAGTAAAACGTTCACGAATGCGCTCTAGCTCAGCGTTATAGGTGCCATCGTTGTATTCAATTACCTGAAATTTTTTCTTGTCGGCATAGTTTCCTGGATTTACCCTTACTTTTTCAACCACCCGTGCGGCCAATTCAGCTGCATTAGGTGTGAAATGTATATCAGCAACCAGAGGGGTATCATAACCTTTGGCCCTTAATTCTTTTTTGATTAGTTCAAGATTCTTGGCTTCATTAAGGCTTGGAGCAGTAATACGCACCAGTTCACAGCCTGCTTCAATCATCCTGATACTTTGAGCCACGGTAGCTGCTGTGTCCATTGTGTCAGTAGTGGTCATTGATTGCACCCTAATGGGGTTCTTGCCACCAATGCCTACATTGCCTATCATCACTTCCCTTGTTGTATATCGGGAGTATTCCGTAAGGCTGTTACAATAAAGAGGTGTCTTTACCAAAGTTGACATATTGCCTGCAAAGTTACCAAAATCTATAGGTGGTGCAGCAAGTAAGAAGGGCTAGGGAGCTAATTTTTAAAAAACTTTTGATAAAGCTTTTCGCCATTTGAGCTTACCTCTATAATATATACTCCAGTTGGTATTCCTGATAGGTTGAGCACCTCTTGTCCCTTTTCGTCTAATAGTAATTGACCAGAGAGACTATAAATTCTTACTTGCTCAACGATATTTTCTTGGCTCGTAATTGAAACCCCGAGCAGGTTTTTTCCCGGCTTGGTGATACGAATTGGGTTTTCGGATACTTTGGATTTGTCATCTACTCCTGCTGGGTCAGGAATGAATACATGTAATATAATTGAGTCTCCTCCCAGATTATCCCCTCCAATTGCAGGCCACACCACAACAACATTGTCGCCGGTGCTGAATTGTGGTTGGTTATTAGGATCAAAGCTAAAATTGGTAATGTGTATAGCAAAAGTGTCAAAAGGTGCCAGGCCTCCAGTTTGGTTTACGCCAAATGAAGCGGTATCTCCAGTAAGAGTATCTGTAGTATACAAAATGTGAACCGCGCCCGAGAAAGTGTTAGCAGGGCTTACATTAGTAAGTATAAAAGAAAAGTCGTAGGATTGATTAACATGGGCTGTATCAGGAAAGCCAACAGCAGATAAACTCAACTGTGGCGTTTGTGCAGATGAGCTGAGAGGCAAAGAAAACAGGCCGGTTAAAACAAGTGCGAATACAATGAATCTTTTCATAGCTGTTGGAGTTTGATACGAATATACTTATTCAACTAATTGCTCTGTAATGGAATTTTATGTTATCTTACGCATTCAAATATCATAAAATGGATATTATAAATAGAATAGTAAGGGGTATGAATAAAGAAGATATTCGCTTCTTTAAGATTTACGCTACAAAAACACATGCCGGTGAGGACAGAAAAGATATACAGTTGTTTGATTACATAAAGAAGTCAGGTGAGGCCTATGATGATGACAAGATAGCGCAGCAGCTTTATGGTGAAGGTAGCAAGAATGCATTCTATAGGCTTAAAAATCGCTTAACGGATACACTCAATAAGTGCTTATACATTCAACACTTTGAGGAAGATGAGAATAACCATATTCTTTTCATGGTTTCTTTGTCGCATTACTACTTCAACCAAAATGCTTTTAAAGTGGCTTTGAATCACCTAAAAAAAGCCGAGAAAAAAGCATTAAAACAGGAGAATTATGAATTACTGGATATCATTTATACAGAGTTCATCAGGCTTTCGCAGGAGCTTGTCACTATCAATCCAGAAGTTTATATCAATAAAAGGAAGGAGAACCAAGCTAAACTCAATCACATCAGGCAGATTGATGATGTATTAGCGACAGTGAAGTATAAGTTGAAAATTACTCAAAACTTTTCGCCAGGTAAGAACCCCGTGATGGATATGTTGGAACAAACGGTGGGTGAGTTCTCACAGTCAGAAGAACTGAAAGAGAGTGCTGTATTAAGGTTTAAGATATATCAGGCAGTGAGTCAAATACTCCTACAAAAACATGATTTTCAGAACCTTGAGGGATATTTACTTACCACCTATAAGCAATTCAGCGAGGAAAAACTCTTTAACAGAAACAACCACAATACCAAGCTGCAGATGCTTACCTATCTGGTAAATACCCTGTTTAAGAATGGAAAGATTGAAGAATCACTCTCTTATGCAGACCATCTAAAACAAGCCATGGAAGAGCACAATAGGTATTTGTATGATAAATACTGGTTCTTTTATTATAATTCTCTGGTTATCAATTACTCTAAGATTGATCTTGATAAGGCAATAGAGATTCTAGAGGAGCTTAAAACCAATGACCTTCTCAGAAAAACCCCATTCTATGAGGTGTTTGTCTACTTAAATTTAGGGATATTCTATTTTGATAAGAAAGACTATCGCAAAGCGATACGGTACATCAACCAACTCTACTTGCTGGATAGCTATAAGAATGCTGACACCAGTTTGCAATTCAAGATTGCCATAGCTGAGTTAATCATAAGGCATGAACTTCAAGATTTTGACTTTTTGGAGTATAGGGTTGGTCAGGTTGAAAGGGATTACAAAAGCCAGATTGGGCTAGAGGAAAACAACCGTGAACGTGACCTTCTGCGCATAATCGAAATCATGGCGCGTGAAGGTTTCAGTAAGGGGAATAAGAAATTGATAGATTTGATAAACCAATTCTTACAGCATAAGCTGGAGTTAGCAGAAGACACAGAAATGATTAATTACAACAAATGGTTAAACACAAAGATAAAAGCTTAATTGCTATCGTCTTTTTTAGGTTGATTACTATCTTTTTCAATAGAGGTGTGTTCCACAAAAACGGCATACTTGTTTGGGCGTATCCTTGTGCCTGAATGCTTTACGTAAGACTGTGTAAATTCTGCCCCAAAATAGAGTATTATTGAGGAATAATATACCCACAATAAAAGCACTATCAATGAGCCCGTGCCACCATAAGCAGAGATTAAATAACTATCCGTTAAAAACATGCCAATAACATATTTGCCAATCATAAAGAGAAGGCCTGTAACCGTTGCGCCTACCAATACATGCTTCCATTTAATCACAGCGTCTGGCAATACTTTGAATATCAGCGAGAAAAGTAACACAATAATGACAAAAATCAGTAAATAATCAGCATAGTAAACTAACCTTACTATTTCATCAGGAAAGTATGACTCCAATGTATTAAAAAAGATCTCCAGTAGGGTGTTTAGCATGAGCGAAACCAACAATATAAAACCTATTACAAGTATCATTGAAAAAGACAATAATCGATTGATTATCAACGTCAACCAGCTTTTTTCTGGCTTGGCTTTCAACCCCCAAATTAGGTTGATTGAGTCTTGGATTTCACCAAAAATACCAGTTGCCCCAAAGAGTAACATACCTATACCAATAATGGTTGCCCATAGGTTATTACCTGTAATTGATATATTGGCAAGCACATTTTCAATTTGTGAAGCAGCACCATCACCAACATAGCCTCGCATTACACCAAAAAGCTCGCCACGTATAGCTTCTTCGCCATAAAAGAAGCTACAAATCACGATGATAATCACAAGCATCGGAGGTAGTGAAAATATAGTATAATAGGCTAGGGCAGCACTCAGTTTCACACATTTATCTGTTAGAAATCCACTAATTGTGTCTTTAAGAATATTCCAAACGGTTTTTAAAAGTTTCATGATTGGTTTGTTAAATGATTATGCTATCTAGTTGGCAAATCTTGTTCCACTTTGGCATGGTATTTTCCTTTATAAGGAGTTGTAACCAACAAATGTTCAAAAAAATGAGATTCAATCATTTCTTTAAAAATATGAGTAGAAGGACTTTGATTGTCATAAGCACTGTAATTGGAATACTAATAATATTCCGCTTGTTTTTGCCTTCTATAGTCTTGCATTATGTAAACAAGCAGCTATCACAGTTAGAAGAGTATTATGGTCACGTGGACGATATAGACATTCGATTATGGAGAGGTGCCTATGTTATTGATGATATAGAGATAAGAAAAAAAGAACAAGCAGGAAATGATGTGAAAGACTCTATACCTTTTTTTACTTCTGATGAAATTGACCTTTCAGTTCAATGGAGGGCCTTGTTTGAGGGTAAAGTAGTGGCGGAAGTATACGTGGAGAAGCCAGTTCTTAATTTTGTAAAAGGCGCGCACAAGGATGAAAATGTGGAGGCCGACACAGCTGATTTCAAGGAATTGATTGATGACTTGGTTCCGCTCACCATCAACCATTTTGAAATAAATGAGGCGCAAATACATTATAAAGACCCTGGCGCTTCCCCTAAAGTAGATATATTTATCAATGAGCTACATGTCTTGGCTCAGGATTTATCAACCAAGCCAGACCCCAATGATACGCTACCTGCTTCATTGACTGCCCGAGGAAATACTTATGGGGGTTCATTTGATTTGGATGTGAAATTAGATGCTTTGGCAGAGAATCCAACTTTTGATTTGAATGCAGAAATCAAACAGTTGGATATGACAGGCTTGAATGATTTTTTAAGGGCATATGGAAATTTTGATGTCAAAAAAGGGGAATTTAATATGTATATGGAATTTGCGGCCAAAGAAGGGAGATTTGGCGGTTACGTTAAACCTCTGGTAAAAGATCTTGATGTTGTGCAGTGGGAGAAGGAGGAGGGTAATTTTTCCCAAGTACTTTGGGAAACTATTGTGGCAGGAGGTGCTGAATTAATCCAAAATCAAAAAAAAGACCAGGTGGCTACCAAGGTCAGTATCGAAAACACCTTTGATAACCCTGAAATAGGAATTTGGGGTGCAGTGGGCTACGTGTTGCGAAATGCTTTTTTACAAGCATTATATCCTGCTATTGACAATACAATTGACATTAATGACTTAGAGGGCGATAAGGAGGGTTTTTTCCAAAGGCTTTTCTCGAAAAATGAGGAAAAAACAGAACAGGAAAGGTAGATGCTTCCCAAGGCTAGTATGTGTAGCATAAGGATTTAAAATCTTATGAAGGAAATAATCAAATATTTATTGATTTCTATTGCTGTATTAGTTATGCTTGCATTAGGTGCTTATATATGGTACAGACCCACTAAGGCGCTAAATTTTGCCCTGCCTAATCTCAATCAACTTAATCATGTGTTTGCCAAAATTAATGGAGATACGGCATATATCAATGTAATTGGTACACTTGAGAATAAGGCTCCATACAAAATAACCATAGATACACTTGATTATACCCTCAAATTGGCGGGTGTTAAATTGGTCTCAGAATGTCAGGCAATTTGTTTGGATCAGGAACCTGGCCAAATAGATACCGTCGATTTGGTTTTAAGGTTACCTTTCAAGAAAGCCAGAGGTTTAATAAAAGATATCCAAAGCCAAGACTCTACTTATATTACTGCTGATTTTAACCTCACCTATAATACCTTTTTGGGTAGAACAACTATTTCCATAAAGAGAGGTATTGATATTAAGGTTCCCCGTCCACCTGACTTTAGATTACAAGGAATAAAAGCGGGAAGGCTCAACCTAAAGGAAAAGAAAATAGACCTTATGTTGGGGTTGCAAATCATTAATAATAGTAGTGAGATAGGGGTCAAGTTGCGCAATCTTGTGTATAGTGCCAAGTTGGGCGATAATGTAGTTGGTAGGGGAAGTTATGGTAGTAAAATTGTGATAGACCCACTATCAACAATTGAGGTAGGGTTGCCAATTGACCTTGAGTATGACAAGCCTTTTGATATGCTTTGGAGCGTGATAACCAATAATGATAGCATGGATTATGAAATTAATTTAACAGGTGTTTTGGATAATGATTCTGTTCAGGATGTGCCGATGACTATACAAGCAACTGGGCGAACCGAATTGGTTAAGTGGTAAACCATAAGAAGAATATTTTGTTATATAAAAGAGTTGAAAACGAAGCGATTAATCTAAAAATAGATGTTACACCATGAGTACCGAAGATAAAAACAAAGACCAAAGTGATTTTAACGAAACGACTAAAATTATGATAGCGGCATTGGCTGGTGCGGCAGTTGGGGCTACTGTAGCCTTGCTATTTGCGCCTGCCAGTGGCAAAGAAACACGCGATAATCTAGCAGAGATTTTAGGCTCGGTTAAAGACAGTCTTGCTGATTTTGCTGCCGAAGGTGAGGAAATGGCAGACAAAGCCGCTGACAAGGCCAAAGAAGTTATTAAAGAACAAACCACCAAATAGAACAATCATGAGTACCGATAAAAATTGGAGTGAGGCCAAAGAACATCTCGAGCAGTATGTAACTGCTCAGCTCAAGCTGCTAAAGTTGACCTTAGTAGAGAAGTCTACTAACATTATAGCTGCATTATTAAGTTCTCTTTTGATTTACTTACTGCTGTTTTTTGCTACACTTTTTATAAGCGTGGCCGGGGCAATAGTCATTAATGAATACACTAATAGTACTTACTTGGGCTATCTTGCTGTAGCTGGCCTTTATTTTTTTGTATGCCTTGTTCTCAGCTTAACAAGAAAAGCATTTCTAAAAAAGGAATTGAGAAACAGCTTGATTAAAAAGATTTACGAAAATGACGGAAGAATTTAAAATAACTGATATACGCAGCCTGAATGAGGCTAAAGCGCGTCTTAGGCTAAAAGCACAATACCACAAAATAGGCTTGGAATTAGAAGCCCGCAAAGCGTTTTCGGGCGGTGCTATTTTAGGCAAAGTAGCAGAGACTATAGCTGGTGGAAGCGAAACAAAGGAGGAAAAAGACACCGGTAGCATATCCTATGCTTTGGTAGGTACACTTGTTTCAATAGCTATTAATGTAGCTATAACCAAGATGAAAACAGGCCGCTCATGGTCTGACGTTTTAAAACACATTTTGACCACAGTTTTCAATAAGTACAAAAGCAAAATAGTATCAGGTATTAGTAGTGCAATGCCAAACGTGTAAATTATAAACCAACCATTATGCGTTCTAAAAGTTCAACACAAATGGGTTTGGCTGATATTAGCCAAATACTTTTTATAACTGCAGTGATAATAGCGATAGCCATTGTAGCAAAGGCAATATTAATACCATTGGTATTTGCTATTATATTAAGCTTGGTCACTTTACCATTCGTAAAGAAACTTGAGAGTTGGAGAATACCACGCATAGTTTCCGTAATAACCGTGGTATTCATTTGTACCGTGATGGCTTTGGGGTTTGCAGCCTTTATGGCCTATGAGATGCAGAATTTTCTATCAGATATCCCTAATCTCAAGAGCTATTTTAGCCAGGCTGCTGATAACCTAATGCAACAAGTGCGCGAATTGCTTAATATGACTCCGAAAGAGCAGGAAGAATTGATAGAAAATAATAAGTCAAACATTATGGCACCGGCAGGTGAAGTTTTTAAAACGGCACTTTCAACTACCTATGAAGCGCTATTTACTATTGCGCTTATTCCCATTTACATGGTATTTTTGATGTATTACAGGGATAAATGGAAACACTTTTTGGTAAGTGTATTTGAGCAATATACCAAGACTGAGAAAGTAGAAAGCGCCGTTTCTGAAGTGATGACGGTATCAAGGCAGTACATAAAAGGGGTTCTTTTGGTAGTATTAATCCTAGCAGTGTTAAACAGTATTGGACTTCTCTTGCTGGGTATTAAATATGCTATTATCATAGGGATTTTTTCTGCTACCATGAATATTATCCCCTATTTGGGCAATGTAGTGGGTTGTGCCATACCCACGGCTATTGCTCTTGCAACAAAAGACTCAATGTGGTACCCCATGGGGGTTGTAGTTATGTATGTCATCATTCAAGTGATTGAGGGTAACCTTATTACCCCCAATATAGTGGGCTCACAAGTAAATGTCAATCCGTTTATTGCAGTAATAGCTCTGTTTGTTGGGGGATTAATATGGGGTATTGCGGGCATAATACTTGCCATACCTGTAACAGCCATATTACGTGTGATTTTTTCTCACTCGCGAACTTTTAAGCCACTGGGCATATTATTAAGTGAAGAGCGTGGGGAAAAAGGTACTTAACTTTTTCTTTCAAATCATACTTCTGGCTGAGCTTTGATGACCTTGTGTGGCTATGCTATGTTTCAATAAACACAATATAGTATTAACCCAGGAGATTAACCTCGATATTTCAGGCAAAGTTTTTGGGATATTGAAGATTATTTTTGTCTAGATACTTTATGATACAAAACAAGCTGCTCACATATTATTGTGGCAGCTTGCTTATTGGGGTTTGTTACTGCATGCTATCTGTTTTCTTCCATTTCTTTTTTGTATTCCGATGCTAACGAGGTCTTTTGGCTATCTGTCAAAGCCTTACCTGCTAACTGGAATATCTCGTGTTCTTCTTCATCTAGATGATGTGTCACTATTTCTTTGAGTGATTTTGCAAGAGTCAGCCAACCAGTGGAGCTGAATTCGGTTTCTTCCATTTGTTCAATCATTTCATCAATGTCATGATGCTCTGCAATACTGTGTCTGGCTTTTTCTTGCGTTAGGTCTTTATCTATTAATGGAATGTAAAAGTTCCTTTCTTCAGCATCTTCATGAATTTGAAGTTCTTTCTTTAACCTTTTCCATATTTCCCTTCTTTCAGGGGTGTCTCCGCTGGTTTCAATTAGTTTATCCAGCAATTCACGTTGTATTTCGTGGTCTTTTCTTAATGCTTCAAATATTGTCATCGCTAGTTTTGTTTATTTATTATATGGAACAATTGACATCTGTGTAAACGTTCTTTACCTACAAAAACTGAAAAGGCCCCCTGAATTTATTCAGGGGGCCTTTTCTAGTTCGATTACTTAATAAAGCAATCTACGTCATTAAATGTTCCGTTAAGTTCTTCTTCTTTTTCACTACAGTCTTCTGTTGCTTCACTTTTTGTTCCATTAAAGGTATAGCTTTGCGTATCAGTAGTTCCAAAAGAACTTGACTCGCACTCACAAGTGTAATCTTTAGTGCATGAGCTAAAACTCAACACAAAAAAAGAAGCACAAATGGCTGTAATTATTGATAAGCGTTTCATTGCGTTTAAATTTAGGTAGTTAATAAAATTGGTTAGTTGTGTTTATGGTATTTCACTTAGCCATTAAAGCAAGGCCATTACAAGACTTACCAAAAACACAACAATAAAAATGTAAAACAAAACTTTTGCTATTGAGGCAGCCCCTTTAGCTATTCCTGTAAATCCAAAAAGCGCTGCTACCAATGCAACTATTAAAAATCCGATTGCCCATTCTAACATGATTTTAAAATTTTAATGGTTAATAATGCCAGAAATAGTCCCAAATGCATGCCGAGAAACATGGGTGTATATTAGGATGGCAGGAAACCCTTGATGGCGTTGACTTTTATTAAATCTCAATTTTTCGGGCAAAATAAAAAAACGAGGTAAAAATTCCCCGTAATGATGAAAATGTGACACATTCTCTTGCTTAGGAATTATATGACCACTGTGTTCAGAGAACAGGTGAACATCAAATGATAACCTCTTGATAGTAGGGATTGTAAGGGAATTGAAGGAAAAATGCATATGGATAAAAGATTTATGGCATGATAGTTTAATTAATTACTCACATAAATCAATAAAAATTAGAAATCATGAAAAAAGCAATTGGAATTTCATTATTATTAATAGGTATCATTGTTGGAATTCTTGGATTTACAGAGCAATCGCAAGACAACGAAATTCTTGAGATAGGAGACGTTGAACTTAAACAAGATGCCAGTGAGAATATAAACATGATGATGATTGGTGGTACTATTGCTGCCGTTGCCGGTATCGTAGTATTAGCAGTAGGTAAACAATAGTCCCCCCTTTCCCTTTGTAAAGTGAAAAGCCCTACCTGTACAGGTAGGGCTTTTACATTGGTGTAAAGTCAAAAAGTCTGTTATTTTTCCTTTATCTCCTCGATAAACTTGGTAGTATAATGTCCTTCCTGGAATTGTTTATTGGCCATTATCTTTTTGTGCAGCGGAATAGTGGTTTTGATACCTTCAATTACAAATTCGTCCAGTGCGCGGCTCATCTTGGCTATAGCTTCATCACGTGTTTGTGCAATAGTGATAAGCTTGGCAATCATTGAGTCATAATGAGGTGGTATGGTATAGCCGGCATATACATGGGTGTCAACCCTAATACCATGCCCACCAGGGATGTGCAAAGTAGTAATCAAACCAGGGCTTGGGCGGTAATCATTATCAGGGTCTTCCGCATTAATGCGGCACTCAATAGCATGTAATTGAGGTTCGTAATTATTTCCAGAGATGGGAGCGCCTTGAGCCACTCTTATTTGCTCCCTTATCAGGTCAAAGTTGATTACTTCTTCGGTAATGGGATGCTCTACCTGTATACGGGTGTTCATCTCCATGAAGTAGAAATTGCGGTGTTTATCCACCAGGAATTCTACTGTGCCCACACCTTCGTAGTTAACAGCTAAAGCAGCTTTTATAGCAGCTTCACCCATTTTTTTACGCAAAGCGTCTGTCATGAAAGGCGAAGGCGTTTCTTCCAACAGTTTTTGATGGCGGCGTTGTACCGAGCAATCCCTTTCTGATAAGTGGCAAGCCTTACCGTATTGGTCACCAACTATTTGTATCTCAATATGGCGTGGGTCTTCAATAAACTTCTCCATGTACATGCCGTCGTTACCGAAGGCAGCACCAGCCTCTTTCTGGGCTGACTCGAAGTTCTTCTCCAAGTCTTCTTCTTTCCACACCACTCGCATGCCACGCCCACCACCGCCGGCAGTAGCCTTCAGGATTACAGGATATTTTATCTTTTTGGCTAATTTTTTAGCTTCGGCTGCACTTTCAATTAGTCCGTCTGAGCCGGGGATGGTAGGCACACCAGCTTTCTGCATTGTTTCTTTTGCTGAAGCCTTATCGCCCATGGCCTCAATCATTGCTGGTGAGGCGCCTATAAACTTGATATCATGCTCTGTACAGATGCGAGAGAAGTTGGCATTCTCAGATAAGAAGCCATAACCAGGGTGTATCGCATCTGAGTTGGTAATCTCAGCTGCTGCTATAATGTTTGGGATGTTGAGATAAGAGTTTTTACTTACTGCAGGGCCTATACACACGGCTTCGTCTGCAAAGCGCACATGCAGGCTTTCTTTATCAGCAGTGGAATAAACAGCCACCGTGGGTATGCCCATTTCTTTGCAAGTGCGGATAATACGCAATGCAATCTCGCCTCTGTTGGCAATGAGCACTTTTTTGAAAGGCCTTTCTTCTTTCTTCTTTCTTACAGCCAAAACCTATAATTATTGATTATCAATGAGGTTCAATAAGGAACAAAGGTTGCTCATATTCAACAGGAGAAGAGTCATCAACCAATACCTTTACTATCTTGCCTGAATATTCTGCTTCAATCTCATTGAAGAGCTTCATAGCTTCTATAATACACAGGATGTCTCCTTTCTTTACTTCGTCACCCACATTTACAAATGGTGGTTTCTCAGGTGAAGATGAGCGATAGAAAGTACCTATCATTGGTGAAGGGAATTCTTTTGTGTTATCAGCCTCTTTCGGAGCTGGTTTCTCCTCTTTTTCAGCGGCAGGCTGAGCAGCAGGTTGTGGCGAGGCCTGAACTGGCGCTACTACTTGCGCTGGAACAGCCATTTGGGTTTGTACCACGGGTTGCTCAATAGTTGCACTACCTTTTTTACCAGGAGGCGTTTTTATGGTGATTTTAAACCCTTTAGATTCTATCTCAACTTCGCTAACACCAGATTTAGCAACAAATTTGATGAGATCTTGTATTTCCTTAAGCTCCATTATCCTCAGTTTTCGTGGGTCAAATATGAAGTGAAATTGCTAATTATGAAAGTGATATGCAAACAAAATTTGCTAATAAGCCCATTTTACATACACAGCGCCCCAGGTAAATCCACCGCCAAAGGCTGCCAGTATTAGGTTATCGCCTCTATTAAGCTTGTTTTCCCACTCAAACAAACACATGGGTATTGTACCATTGGTGGTGTTTCCATACCGTTGAATATTTAACATGACTTTATCACTACTGATACCCATGCGGTCAGCCGTCGCGTCAATAATGCGTTTATTGGCCTGGTGAGGCACCAGATAGGCTACATCATCACTGGTGAGATTGTTCTTTTCCATTATCTCAGCAGATACATCTGCCATATTGGTTACAGCAAATTTAAAAACGTGCTTACCTTCCTGGTAAACGTAATGCTCACGGGCATCAACTGTCTCATGGCTAGCCGGCTTAACTGAGCCACCTGCTTTCATATGCAAATGTTGACAGCCAGAACCATCAGAATGCAATATAGCATCCATTATGCCATTGCCACTATCATCAGCTTCTAGAAGCACGGCGCCAGCTGCATCGCCAAATATTACACAGGTTTGGCGGTCTGTATAATCAATGATAGACGACATTTTATCGGCACCCACAACTACTACTTTTTTGTAAGTACCTGTCTCTATAAATTTGGATGCGGTTGTTATTGAGTAAATAAAACCTGAACATGCTGCCATAATATCATAACTGAAAGCGTTTTTAGCACCAACTTTATCTGCGATGATATTGGCTGTTGCAGGGAACATCATATCAGGTGTGGCTGTAGCGCATATCAAGAGGTCAATTTCTTCAGGTGAAATGCCTGCTTTTTCGCACAAACCTTTTACGGCCTTGGCACCCAGGTATGATGTGCCTTTGTCTTTGTCTTTTAGTATCCTTCGCTCACTGATACCAGTACGCGTTAGTATCCATTCATCGCTTGTATCAACCATTTTCTCCAACTCCTTATTAGTGAGGACATAGTCTGGAGCCCAAGCGTTTACACAGGTTATAGCTGCCCGCGTTTTAGTCATTCTTTAAGAGGTTTGGTTTCAGGGCGGAAAGGTACGGTATTTCAATAAAAATCAAATTCTATACTTCATAAACATAGTATAAGGTAATGAGTGGTATTTCATTACTAAATTATAAATTGCGAATGTGCTTATTTCAATGAAATAAATGTTTGGAAGTGAAAAGATAGAAAGACCTTATCCAGCGAAGGCTGCAATAGAAAAAACTATGCGCGGTATAAAGATAGATATCCCTGCTCCTAAGGAGCCGTTTGCCATTCTCTTTTTGTTGGTTTGGATGTTTTTTTGGGCGATTGGTGAGTACACAGCTATTAACTCACTTTTTAAAAGTTCTGAATTAGCGTCCAGCGGCTTTCTTATGTTCTGGATTGCTGGTTGGACTTTTGGTGGTTTTTCTGCAATGAGGGTAATCATTTATATGCTCTTCGGAAAAGAACACCTTGTTTTTGAAGATGGTCAACTCAGAGTTTTTAGGAGTTATTATATCTTCTCGAGGAAAAAAGTATACAGCATTGGCAGTATCACCAACTTTTCTTTAAATGATGACTTTAGTCAATCTGAATCTCCCTGGAAAGTTAGGCTTGGCGGTAAAGATGATGATTCAAAGAAAACAGGAGCTTTGAAGTTTGATTATGGAATGAAGACGATTGAAGTAGGCGATAATATTGAAGAGCCCGAAGCTCGTTACTTGATACAGATACTTCAAGAGGCCAATGTTTTAAAAGAAGAGAATCTTTGATTACCTACCAGCAAGAAACCAAGATATCCCAACAAGACTTGCTTGACTTGTATAACGATGCAGGGTGGGGAGCTTACACTACGCAACCTGATGTTTTGGTTAAAGCAATCAAAGGCTCTTTGTATGTATTAACTGCCCGTGATGGAGATAGACTAGTAGGGCTTATCCGCATAGTAGGTGATGGACAAACCATAGTCTATATACAGGACATATTAGTGCTTAAGGCTTACAAAAGAAAGGGCATTGGTAAAACCCTCATGCAAAAGGCACTAGGGGAATTTAAACAGGTAAGGCAGAAAGTGCTTTTAACAGACGACAACCCCGAAACGCGTGGATTTTATGAAGCTATGGGTTTTCAATCTTGTGATAAGGGTGAGCTAGTTGCTTTTGTGAGGTAGGGGAATAGTTTTACCATATACTTGCTAAATTTGGAAATAATGAAATTAAAATCGTATGAAAAAGAATTAAAGGGTAACTGGAGAGTTAATGGAAACAAGTTAGTCGCTGATGACACTACTAAAAGAATTGACATGCTGATTTCAGAATGTCTAATTGAGGTGGGTATTGACAAAGCAGGTTGGGCTAGATTGTTTATTGACCCAGATGATTACAGATATTGGGAGCTATCATATCCGCAAAGTGAAATGCATGGCGGTGGAGCGCCCACTCTAAAGAATCTATCAAAAGAAGAGGTACATTCAAATTATGGTAATTTGTAAAGACAAAACTCTCGGTATCAAAATGTGGATTACCCCCAACAAAAAAAGGCAACCCATTGAGTCACCTTTCGAATATCTAGGAAGTAGGCGGAGCTTTTTATTAAGCCTCTTTCTCCATTACCACTTTACCTTTGTAGTAAAGTTTGCCTTCATACCAGTGAGCTCTGTGGTACAAGTGTGGCTCGCCAGTTGTTGTGCATATAGCAATAGTAGGAGCATCTACTTTTAGGTGAGTTCTTCTTTTATCTCTCCTTGTTTTCGAAATTTTTCGTTTAGGATGTGCCATTTTATACTATGTTTATTTTTTATCCGATACTAATTTTTCAAGAGCGGCCCATCGTGGGTCCATCTCTTTTTTCTCTTTGTTTTCCCTTTCTATTTTCCCGATTACATCTTTATCACACAGGTCATTATTCTCTTCATCATTACAAGCAGTTTTTCTTACTGGCAACTGCAGGCTAATGAACTCATAAATGAATTGCTTGACACTTATAGAGTGCTCCGTTCTTGGTATCACGATAACATCATCACTTTCTTCAACGGCCTCATTGCCTAGCTTTATGATGAGCTTCTGCTCTGTGTGTATGGGATAAGTAAAGCCAACTGCACAACGGTCGCAAGTGGTTTCTATTCCACCAGTGATGTCAAATTGCAAAACCAACATGGTTTCTCCTTTGTCCATCTCCATTTTCACAGCTACGTTGCCATCACGTATCTCACTGTAATCAATATCTTCAAAGAACTTATTGGTGATGGCGAAATCAAATTCATGTTTCCCATTTTTCAACCCGGCAAACTTGATATTAAACTCATCCATCGACCCAATTTTTCAAAGAGGGTCGCAAAGGTAAAAAATATGATTGGATAATAAAAGGCTAAAAAAGGATTATTTATTTCACCTATCTCCTTTGTAAACTCCCTGCTTCAAGGGGTTAGCTGTTAGCTCTTTATATTCGTTTCTTAATCTGAAAATATCGCATGCGGTATAGATGGCCTGGCGGAAGGAGTCAGGTGATGCCTGGCCTTTGCCCGCAATATCATAAGCTGTGCCGTGGTCAGGTGAAGTCCTGATAACAGGTAAACCAGCTGTGAAGTTGACCCCACCGCCAAAACTCAATGCCTTAAAGGGTGCCAATCCCTGATCGTGATACATGGCTAAAATGCCATCAAACTGGGCATAGTTTTGTGAGCCAAACAAGCCATCGGCAGGGTAGGGGCCCTGGACAAAAATGTTTTGCTTTTCAGCCTCTTGCAATGCCGGCTTAATGATTTCTTCGTCTTCCTTGCCAATCAATCCGCCATCACCCGCATGTGGATTGAGTGAAAGCACTGCAATTTTTGGCTTGCGAATACCAAAGTCTTGCTTCAAACTGGCATTGAATAGCTTCAATTTCTGTACAATCTTTTCTTTCGTGAGATTAGCAGTAATATCCTTAACAGGAACGTGACCAGTTACAAGCGCTACTTTCAACTTTTCGCCCACCAATATCATCAGGCTTTCTTTGTTCTCAAAGGTATTGGTGAAAAACTCCGTTTGTCCGGGAAAGCCAAAGCCCACCAAGTCCAGGCTGTGTTTATCCACAGGGGCAGTAACAACTACATCAATCTTTCCAGTACTGAGGTCTACGGCTGCGGCTTTTAATGACTCAAGAGCAAACCTGCCTCCATCTTCGGTTGATTGTCCCAACTCAATTTTGGGTTCATCATTAATGCAGTTGATAAGGTTAAACTTTTTTGGAAGGGCCTTGTCAGCACTATCAACTCTCTGATAGTTAAAATCTTCCATATCAATGGCTTTTTTGTGATAAGCAATTGCCTTTGTGGAGCCATATAAAACAGGTGTGCACAAATCATACATCAATGGGTCTTGAAATGCCTTCATGACAATTTCTAACCCAACACCATTCACATCACCCTGGGTGATGCCTACTTTTATCCTATCCTCTTGATTTTTACCCATTCAAGTCCACCCTCAATTTAAAGTCCTTTTATGTAATCAAAAAGCAGCCTCACGCCAACGCCTGTTCCACCTTTACCCCTGTAGTTATCTCCTGCTTCTACCCAGGCAGGGCCTGCAATATCAAAATGCATCCAAGGGTATTGTGTAAATTTCTCCAAAAACTTGCCAGCTGTGATAGAACCTGCATATGGTCCGCCAATGTTTTTCATATCGGCTATTTCAGACTTTAGCAAGTCGCCATATTCATCCCAAAATGGGAATTCTACCAATCGCTCATAAACCCTTTTGCCGCTATCTTTCAATTTGTTCTTTTCTTTTTCAGAGGCGGTGCCCATGGCTACTATACCATATTTGCCTATTGCAGCAACAGCGGCGCCAGTCAGGGTGGCAAGGTCAATTACTAGCTCAGGTTCATATTTTTGGGCATAACTCAGCGCATCAGCCAAAAGCATGCGCCCTTCTGCATCGGTATTGAGCACTTCAACTGTCATCCCATTGTGCATTTTCACAACATCGCCCGGAGCGTATGCATTGCCACCGGGGCGATTATCAGTAGCAGGCACCAAACCTATAACATGGACGGGTAGCTTTGCTTTGGCAATGGCATAGAGGGCGCCAACAACAGAAGCTGCACCTCCCATATCGCACTTCATCATGTCCATGCTGCCTTTTGTAGGCTTAAGGCTCAACCCACCTGTATCATAAACTACTCCTTTGCCTACAAACACAATAGGCTTTTTGTTTTTGGCTTTTGAAGGTTTCCATTCCAGGATATTAAATGTTGGAGGGTCAACACTACCTTTATTTACTGCCAACAAGCCACCCATTTTAAGGGACTCTATCTTAGCCTTATTGAATACTTCTACCTTAAAGCCAGTTTTTTTACCTGCGGCTGTTATCTCTTTGGATAATTGTGGTGCCGTTAGGTATGATAGTGGCTCATTAACCAAGTCACGGGCAAAGCAAGTGCCTTCAACAACTGCAGTCAGCAGGTCAATATCAGCTTTATTGATTCCTGCCGCCAAAATCTTTACTGATTTAAGAGAACTTTCTCTCTCTTTGGCGTCTTTAAAATACTTCAGGAAACGATAGTTAGATAGGGCCAGGCCTTCAACAAAAGCCTTGAGAATATTATCATTTGATTCAACATCAACAACTGTGAGTTCCTTTAGCTTGTGCTTGTTTGCTTCAGCAATAATCTCAAAAGCATTGGTGCGGGCGCGCTCATATACTTTGTGTTCTTCACCTTTGCGGTCTATTGGTACTACAAATATCACCCGCTCATAGCGGTTGATGGTAACTATCTCACTTTTCTTTTTATAAACCTGGTCTACTACATATTTCAACTCCTTGTCAGAAAAACCATAGGGTTTAAAGTCGCTATTCTTGTTGGCTAAAAGTACAATATTGTCTTTGGCAGATAGCTTGGAGACCTTCTTGATTGCCGTGTTCATAATTAGTCGTAATTTTGAACGGGTAAAAGTACTTAAAAATCCATTGGATTAAAGGAAAGCCAGTAGAACCATTTAGCTGAAAGATTGTTTCAGCTATTGATAAGATTGCGGAATGAATACAGATTTGCTTTTTGAACGTGCCTTGAATTTGGAGTTTTTAACTGCCGAAGAAGGACAGTATTTATTTGAACATGCTCCTACCGCCGAGTTGGCTTGGGTGGGTAATCAATTGCGCCAAAAGCAGGTGCCAAGCAATAAGGTAACCTGGATTATAGACCGTAATGCCAACACGACTAACGTATGCATTGCCAACTGCAAATTTTGTAATTTCTATCGTATCCCTGGGCACAAAGAAGCCTATATTACCACCATTGAAGAGTATAAGCAAAAGATAGAGGAGACATTTAGGTACGGTGGTGAGCAGCTATTATTACAAGGAGGTCACCACCCAGATTTGGGACTGGAGTATTACACTGGCCTTTTCCGTGAATTGAAAAGTCTTTACCCTAATTTGAAACTGCATGCTTTGGGGCCTCCCGAGATAGCTCACATTACTAAGCTGGAGGGTTCAACACATATGGAGGTACTGAAAGCTTTAAAGGAATCAGGGCTTGATTCATTGCCTGGTGCTGGTGCAGAGATATTGAATGACAGGGTGCGCAGGATGATATCCAAAGGCAAGTGCGGTGGGCAAGAGTGGTTAGATGTGATGCGTGCCGCTCATCAACTGGATATTACAACATCGGCAACTATGATGTTTGGGCATATCGAGACTTTGGAGGAGCGCTTTGAGCATCTGGTTTGGCTGAGAGAGGTGCAGTCAGAAAAGCCAGAAAATGCAAAAGGCTTTTTGGCTTTCATTCCATGGCCTTTTCAGGATGATGGTACATTATTGAATAGGGTGAAAGGTATTCGCAATCATACAAGTGGTGATGAATATGTGAGAATGATTGCTATTAGTCGTATCATGTTGCCTAATGTAGTTAATATACAGGCTTCTTGGTTGACAGTGGGTAAAGAGGTAGGCCAGTTGTGCCTCCATGCAGGCGCCAACGACTTTGGTTCTATTATGATTGAGGAGAATGTGGTATCTGCTGCCGGTGCACCGCATAGGTTTACAGCAGATGGTATTCAGCAAGCTATTCAAGAGGCGGGATATGAACCACAGTTGAGAACACAACAATATGAGTATAGGGATTTGCCAGAGGCAATAGAGCAGCAGGTAATCAATTACTAGAATGCGAGCTATCCAAAAGGTAGGCTGATTGGTATATAATGCGGTTTTTTTAAGATGATTGACAAAATAAATTCCCTAACTTAGAGTTTTGTAATAGCAGCACGATTTTTGTGGGAGATACCCATATGAAAAAAGTAATTTCCTCAGTAATATTTGTTCTTCTAACAGCTTTTGTGGCACATGCCACCCATAACCGTGCTGGTGAAATTACCTATCGCCATATCAATGGCCTTACCTATGAGGTTACCATTACAACCTACACAATAGATAATTCTGCTGATAGATGTGAGTTAGGGCTTTATTGGGGAGATGGGACTTTGGATACATTACCTCGCGTTAATGGACCATCAGGCACTTGTTCAACTGTAGGAGCGCTTATGGGCGAACAGATTTCCGGGGCTGACTTAAAGAAGAACATCTATGTTGGAGTCCACACCTACGCCGGCCCTGGAAGCTATACTATCTCATTTGAGGATGCCAATAGGAACAGCTTGGTGCAGAATATCCCCAATTCGGTTAACATTCCTTTTTATGTGGAGACTACATTGATTGCTAATCCATTTTACGGGAATAATAGTACGCCTGTGTTACTTAACCCCCCAATTGATGATGCGTGTATTAACCAGGTATTTATTCATAATCCAGGTGCGTATGACGCTGAAGGTGATAGCCTTGCCTATAGGTTGACAGTTTGCCGTGGGTTAGATGGCTTAGAAATACCCGGATATACCACTCCAGCAGGGGTTACGGTTGATGAAGTTACAGGTGACTTGATTTGGGATGTGCCTACGGGGCCGCTTGGAGAGTTTAACTTTGCCATGATAATATATGAATACCGCGACGGGCAGCTAATAGGAACAGTGACAAGGGATTTGCAGGTAACTGTTTTTAATTGCCAGAACAATCCACCAGAGATTGTGACTGAAGATGAAATATGTGTAGAAGCTGGTACCTTGGTTGATTTTCCTGTAACTGGTACAGATGAAGACTTTGATATAGTTACATTAACAGCTACTGGCGGGCCATTAGTGCCTCCTAATACGGCTCAATTTCAACAAGGAGTATCAGGCACAGGAAATGTTACCACTAATTTCTCTTGGCAAACAGAGTGCTCGCATGTGAGGCTTCAGCCTTACCAGGTTTTCTTTAAGGCAAAAGATGATGGGAATCCAGAGTTAGTGGACTTTCATACCACCGATATTTACGTGGTTGGCCCTTCACCTAAAAACCCTCAGGCAACTCCTGTTGGAACTACCATTAATGTGAGTTGGGATGCAAGTATTTGTTCAGAGGTTACGGGATATAAAATATACCGTCGTGATGGGTACTACGGATTTATTCCTGATGAATGTGAGACTGGGGTCCCTGCTTATACGGGTTACAGCTTGATAGGAACAACTACAGGACTCAATTCAACTAGTTTCCTGGATGATAATAATGGTTTAGATTTACTGCATGGGGTTGATTATTGCTACATGATAGTGGCTTGCCATCCCGATGGCTCAGAAAGTTATGCTTCACTGGAAGTGTGCGCAGAGCTGAAGAAAGATGTGCCCATTATTACCCATGTTACGGTTGATGTTACTGGCTCCAACAATGGTGAAATGACAGTGAGATGGGTGAAACCAACAGAATTGGACACCCAGCAAATACCTGGACCTTATAGGTATGAATTACATCGCTCGACAGGGTTTAATGGCAGCAGTCCACAATTATTGCAAACCTTCAATGGCAACCAGTTAAGCGATTTGGATAGTGATACCATCTACGTTGATACCGACTTTGATACAGAAGCCAATGCATATCACTATGAGATAAAGCTATTTGCGACAGTTAACGGAGATGATTTTGAAGTGGGAGGCACAGATGCTTCAAGCGTGTTCCAATCTATTACAGAAACAGATAGAACACTTATTCTTTCATGGGATTTCAATGTGCCGTGGAATAATTATGACTACACAGTATTCCGCTTTAATGACATTACTCAACTTTGGGACTCCATAGCACAAGTAACTGAGGCTACTTATTCTGATACTGGATTGATTAACGGAGAGGAATACTGCTACTACATTGAGGCGCATGGCGAATATAGTGGGGAAGACATGCCTTCTCCTTTGATTAACCTATCACAAGAGCTATGTGGAGTACCTTTAGATACTATTCCGCCATGCGCGCCTACTTTGAGTGTATTGCCGAATTGCAGTGAAGGATTTAACCTGCTTACCTGGGACTTACCTACCGGCAGTTGCGACGACGATGCGGTTTCATACAGGGTGTATTACACACCTACGTTGGGCGGTGATATGGAGTTATTAGCTTCCATCTATAATTTGAGTGATACATCTTTCCTTCATGATGAACTTGAGTCGATAGCGGGGTGCTATGCACTTACTTCAATGGATTCAGTATTGAACGAAAGCGAGATAACAGATACCATTTGTGTGGATAATTGTCCAGAATATACCTTGCCTAATGTGTTTACGCCTGATGGGGATAATTTCAATAATCTATTTGGGCCTTTCCCATACAAGTATGTAGAAAGCGTGGACATCAAGATATACAACCGTTGGGGCAATAAGGTATTCGAGACCACAGACCCTAATGTAGGTTGGGATGGCACTAATAAAGATACCAAACTGGATTGCTCAGACGGGGTATACTACTATGTGTGTGAGGTAAACGAGATTTATCTTGCTGGTGTTAAGCCGAGGGTGTTGAAAGGTTTTATCCACTTGTTGCGGAAGAGGTAAGCCAAGCTCTTATAAAATCCTGTATTTTTGCGCCAAACAAAATTTCCATGTTCACGGGTATAATTGAGGATTTAGGTATTGTAGAGAATATTGAAACCGAGGGTGGTAACATACATTTTACCATCAAAGCTCCATTCGCTTCTGAGGTAAAGATAGACCAAAGCATAGCCCACAATGGGGTTTGCCTTACTGTGACCGAAATGCCTGATGCGAATCATTACAAAGTGACAGCTATTGCAGAAACACTGGCCAAAACAGATTTGGGTATGTGGGAAAAAGGAACACTTGTTAATTTGGAGCGTTGCATTAAAGCTAATAGTTTTTTGGATGGGCATATCGTTCAAGGGCATGTAGACCAAACAGCCACATGTGAGAAAATTGAGGAACAAGATGGTAGTTGGAAGTTCACCTTTAGTTATGAACCTAAAGACGAAACTTTGGTTGTGGAGAAAGGCTCTATTTGTGTAAACGGCACCAGCCTTACTGTAGTAGATGACCTGCCAGGGAAATTCTCAGTTGCGATAATACCTTATACGTATGAACATACCAGCTTTAAAGCTTTAAAACCTGGCAGCACCGTTAATATCGAGTTTGATATTATTGGCAAGTATGTAGCAAAACTGATGGGTTCACAGAAGCCAGAAGCCGGAAGTTAGAAGTCAGAATTCTCGCGCAACTCCTCTGGAACTTTAGGTATAAAATAATAGCTTCAGAATATTGATATATAAGAGTTCCTTTTGACTTCCGTTACTTGTTACTTTCTTTTCCTCAAAAAACCCCTTCTGCAATCCTGCGGGTAGTTTCAGATTTACCCATGGTGTAAAAGTGGAGGCAAGGCACATTGTGTTCAATCAGTTCCCTGCATTGGGCGATACCCCATTCGGTACCTACGGCTTTCACATCATCATTACTCTTGCACTTTTTCAATTCAGCCATTAGTGGTTCGGGAAAATCTGTATAGAACAACTTAGGCAGTATCTCAATATGTTTGAGTGTAGATAGCGGTTTGATGCCTGGAACAATAGGGACTGTAATGCCTATCTCGCGGCATTTATCTACAAATTGGAAAAACTTGGTGTTATCAAAAAACATTTGGGTAACTATGTATTCCGCTCCCAAATCGACCTTGTGTTTAAGGAATTGGAGGTCGCTATTGAGATTTTCAGCTTCAAAGTGTTTTTCAGGATATCCTGCAACTCCAATACAGAAATCGGTAGGGTCTGGCTTTACAATTTTGTCATCAAGATATTTTCCTTTGTTCATGCTCACTATTTGTTCCACCAACTCTGAAGCAAAATAATGCCCGTCAGGGTCTGGAACAAAAACGCGTTCGTCTTTTAACGAGTCTCCGCGAAGTGCCAGTACATTATCTATGCCCAGGAAGTGCAGGTCAAGCAATGCGTTTTCAGTTTCTTCTTTGGAGAAGCCACCACAAATGATATGAGGAACGGTATCAACATTGTACCTGTTTTTTATAGCCGCACTAATACCCACAGTACCTGGGCGCTTGCGGGTAAGCACCTTGCGGTATTCCCCATTACGCCCCTTGCGGATAAGATATTCTTCCCTATGGTAGGTAACATCCACAAAGGCAGGCTTGAACTCTACCAGTGGGTCAATACCATTAAATACTGATTGAATGCTACTACCTTTTACAGGAGGAAGTATCTCTATAGAGAAGAGCGTGGATTCTGCTCTTTTAAAATGTTCGATTACCTTCATCGGTTACTGTCTAGAATATACCTATTTATCTTTAGATGAGAGGGTTAGCGCGCAAAAGTAGGGAATAAAAGACTTTTTGCCCAAAATAAATTCCCGAGAGGCGGTTTCTATTTTTACTTAATAATCAAAACATGGCCCGTTTTAATAGTACCATCGCTGAGTATTAGTTCAAAGAAGTAGGTGCCTGCGCGACATTTATCTGCATCCCAGTCGTTCTGGTAGTCTTCGCTTTCATACACTTTTCGTCCCCAGCGGTTGTATACTTTAAGCCCAGAACCAGGATAAAGTGCTTTTAGGTTAGCAAACTCAAGGTAGTCATTTTTGCTATCGCCATCAGGTGTAAATACATTAGGCAGCATCAACTCGGGAGAAACATATATATCAGAAATGATGGTATCCATGCAGCCGTCAGTATTTGTAACTATGAGCATCACATCATACAAGCCCGTATCTGTGTATGCGTGAGTCGGGTTTTGTTCTACAGAGATAGAACCGTCACCAAAATCCCAATACCAATCAGTAATGGTATCATTAACGTCATCTGATTGGTCAGCAAAAGAGATAATTTCATTCGCAAGTGTGGTGTCCATATCTTCAGTAAAGTTGGCAACGGGGGAGACAATATTGCCTACTTCCAGCGTATCAACTCTCTCACATCCATTGGCATCTGTAGTAGTAACGATATAAATGCCAGCAGAAAGCCCACTCAATTGAGCTTGGCTTCCAGAAACTGGCGACCAGTTATAATCATAGATTGGTGTTCCGCCAAAGATTTGAATGATAGCGATACCGTTTGTGTCTTCGCATGTTTCATTTATAATTTGACTGTCAGCGGTAAGTTGGGCTGGCTCCGCTATGGTGGTGGTGTCTGTTAGCACATGGCAGTTATGGCTATCAGATATAACAACATAGTAATCTCCTGGAGTCAAGTCAGTTAGAGAATCTTGTCCGAGTAAAGACTCCGTGTATTGTAGGGTGTCCCCACCGCTTGAAATCCATGTGAAACTCAAAGGCACGGTGTCATTTTGAACGAAGGTAATGCTACCAGAGCTGTCTCCATGGCATGCAATATCAAGTGCGGCCTTGTCTAATGGATAGTTACCCCATTCTTCAATCTCTATATCTACTATTCTTACACAACCTTCGGAGTTAAAGGCCATTAAAGTATGACTACCACCTTGCAGTTCTATAATAGAGTCAGGAGAAAGACTACCATCACTCCATTGATAATGGTCAAAGAAGGTGTCATTAACCAATTCAACAGTGGCACTCCCAGGGTAACAATAGGCTGTGTCTCCAGTTACAATCGGGTCTTCAATTTGTGAGACACGAATTACAACTTCAAAAATAGTAGTGTCAGCGGGCGTGCCGTCGTCTACAGCTGTGAAGGTAATCACGTTGATACCTGAATTATTAGGCGTGGCTACAAAATGACCTACAATTTGAGAGGATATTCCACTTGTGTTGCTAATCAATGTGAAGCCATCTACGCCTGTGGTATCTATTGACGTAACGGTAGTTTGTCCCGGTTCGGGAGCAATAAAATCAAGTTCTATCGGTAAAGTGTCAAGCCCAGTTCCTGAATGGCATAGTTCTAAGGTGTCGCATACCAAACCAAAATTACTAAGCACTGGCGGGATGTTGCTTGAACCGGAAGATGGACATACGTTGAATGCAAAGACTTGATAGTCTAGCCAGCTTACACCGTCGTTGTTGCCCACTGGCCCATCGTAATCAATCCCAGCATGGTCAAAACGCCCCAGCTGAAAATAATTGACCCCATCGCCCAGGTTGGCACCTACCGTTGCTGGCGTGCCACCAAAGCCGTTGTTTCCTCCTGAAACATCACCTGTAGTCCATTGCATGTCTCCATATATGAAAGCCACGTTATTTCCTCCAGGTATTATTGGCGAAGTGCCGTCTGAAATTACTAATTGGAAAGTGTTTCTCTTATCATAGTGTTGGGCATAGTAACCCACCGCATCCCATTTGAATATAGCAAAGTTTGAGAATATCTCATAGCCTACGTTGTTGTTTAAAGGGTCGCCTGAGTTATCTACATCTGCCCAAAATGGGGCAATCATACTGAAGTTTGCCGTTGGGAAGGCATTGGAAGTAAAGGTGCCATAGGGTGAATCAAAAGAAATGTTACCATTCGCGTTGATAAACAGTTTAGTTTTCAAATCACCATAAAAACAAAAGTCGAAGGGTAAGAAAATGGTATCACTTGAGCCATCGTCAAAAACGGTGCCTGCTACAGAAGGTGTTGCAAGGCTATCCCTTTCTACTAATTGACCGCATTGCACATATTCAGGGATGCCACCACCACCTCTATAAAAACCAGATAGTATAGGTTGTTGTTCGTGTTTACCAAAAGTCGGGTAGGATAATTCGTAATCCTCAAGACTCATGGATAGCGTACCATTAGCCTTTAATTCCTTGTATTTCTCTGAACCAATCTCAAGGGTGTGTTTTTCTTGTGCGATGCCGCACATAATAGACAATATAAATGAGACAGCGAGGGCTAAGTATTTAGTCTTCTTCATTACGAGACAGCTAATTTTGTTAAAAAGAGGTGGTTTGCTTTAATGGAGTCGCAAAGTTAAAAAATTGCCTTGGATTGTCCATTTTGATGACATTTAGACAGTGGAAGTAAGGGGAACTATTTTGTGTGCGAAAAAATTATTTTATCTTTGCGTCGCAAAATTGATGAATTAGTTCAAGGGGGGCCGCAGCCCCCTTTTTCGTGGCTATGATTAGTGAGCAAAAAGTAAGGGCCTTAGTAGAGGAGAAAATTGCAGAAACAGGAGCCTATCTTGTGGATGTAAAGGTGAGTGCCACCAACCAGATTAAGGTATTTATTGATAATCCAGCGGGGCTTTCAATAAAAGAGTGTGTAGGTGTAAGCAGGCATGTGGAAGGTAACCTTGATAGAGAAATAGAGGATTACGAATTGGAAGTGTCTTCACCAGGGTTAACACAACCTTTCAAGGTAAGGCAACAGTATGAGAAGAATGTGGGGAGAGATGTAACCGTGATTACTGCGGATGGGCAAAAAGTAACTGGGAAGTTATTAGCAACTGATGATGAGGGGTTTAAAGTATTGGAGAAAGCCAAGAAAAAAGAAGAACCAAAGGAAATAGGTTTTAATTATAATGATGTTAAAGAAACAAAAGTGGTCATATCTTTTAAATAGCTAGGAGATGGAAAAAAAGGAAAAAATAAATCTGGTAGAGTCGTTTCAGGAATTCAAGGAATTCAAAAACATTGACCGTGTAACCATGATGAGCATCCTTGAAGATGTTTTTCGTGGTATGCTAATTAAGAAATATGGAACCGATGAGAATATCGATTTCATTATCAATATTGACAAGGGCGACTTGGAGATATGGCGTAACCGCGAAATAGTTGCGGATGACGAAATTGAAGACCCAAGCTTGCAGATAGCTTTATCGGAAGCAACAAAAATAGAACCTGACTTTGAAGTGGGCGAGGAGGTGTCTCAGGAAGTAAGCCTGGAGGACTTTGGCCGCAGGGCTGTATTAGCTATCCGCCAGAACCTTGCTTCACGTATCCTAGACCTTGAGAAGGAAGGCGTATTTAAGAAATACAAAGACAGGGCAGGTGATATTGTAACTGGGGAAGTTTATCAGGTTTGGAAAAAAGAGACACTAATACTTGATGATGAAGGTAATGAGTTGATTTTGCCAAAAACTGAACAGATACCGACTGATTACTTCAAAAAGGGAGATACCGTGAGAGCGGTAATATTGGAAGTAGAGATGAGAAACCATACTCCTTTTATTATTTTATCAAGAACGGCTCCTGTTTTCTTAGAAAGACTGTTTGAGCAGGAAGTACCAGAGGTATTTGATGGACTGATTACTATCAGAAATATTGTTCGTGTGCCGGGCGAGAGAGCCAAGGTTGCTGTAGAGTCTTACGATGATAGGATTGACCCGGTTGGAGCCTGCGTAGGCATGAAAGGTTCACGTATACATGGCATAGTTCGTGAGTTGAAGAACGAGAATATTGACGTGATTAATTATACTAACAACATTCCTTTGTATATTCAGCGTGCACTTAGCCCTGCAAAAATCACATCAGTGAATATTGATGATGAGAAAATGAGAGCTGAAGTTTATTTAAAGCCTGACCAGGTTTCATTAGCAATAGGCAAAGGTGGTTACAACATCAAATTGGCAGGAAAGCTTACAGGGTATGAAATTGATGTGTACCGAGAGAGTGACGTTGACCAGGAAGATGTTGATTTGGAAGAATTCTCAGATGAAATTGAAGACTGGATTTTGGATGAATTGAAGTCTATTGGTTGCGATACAGCTAAAAGTGTATTGGAGATACCAGTAGAAGAATTGGTGAGAAGAACAGACCTTGAAGAGGAAACTATTAACGATGTAGTTAAAATATTAAAAGAAGAATTTGAATAAAAACTGGTAATTTTCGGGACTGGTTTTCAGGAGAACTAAGGATAATATATGTCAGATAAAGCAGGAAGCATAAGGTTAAATAAAGCGGCTAAGGAATTGGGTGTTGGTACTACCACTATCCTAGACTTTCTTTCATCAAAGGGAGTTGAGGATTTGAATCCAACGTCTAAACTTTCTGATGAGCAATATGACATGCTGTTGGAAGAGTTTGCCGATGAGAAAGTGTTGCGTGAGGCAGCCGAACTCAGGAGCAAGCAAGAGAAAGAGAAGCGGGAAAGTGCGGCTGAGGAAACTCAAGCCGAACCAGAGCCACCTGCAGATAAGCCTAATCCTAAGGAGCCTCAGGAGCTTATTATCAAAGACACCCAAAAGCCTGATGAGAAGACTAAAGTAGAAGAAGAAATAATTCGTGCCAAGTCTGATGATGCCAAGAAACCGGGGGTTAAAGTAACGGGCAAGCTGGACCTTGATTCTATGAACCAGAAAACAAGGCCAAGCAAGAAAACAAAAGAAGAGAAAGAGGCAGAAAAGAAGGCTAAGGAAGAAGAGAAAGCACCTGTTGCTGAGAAAAAGGTTGAAGAAAAACCTGTTGAGAAAGAGAAAAAGGAAGAAGCTAAGCCACAGCCAGAGGAAGAGAAGGAAGATAACTTTATAAAGACCGAGTATAAGAAGCTTGAAGGAGCCAAGGTAATCGGTAAGATGGATTTGCCTGAGGAGAAGAAGAAAAAGCCAGTCGCTTCTTCAAGTGGTATGGATACAGATGGCAAGAAAAAGAAGCGGAAACGTATCAAGAAGGATGAAGGCGGCAGGAAGCAGGGTGATAGGAAAAAGCAAAACCAAAAAGAGGAGATTTCTGACGAGGAAATCCAAAAGCAAGTACGCGAAACCCTTGCCAGACTGAGTGGTGGAGGTAAATCAAAAGCTGTTAAGTACAGAAGGGAGAAGCGAGAGGAGAGAAGGGAAAGACAGGAGGAGCAATTCTTAAAAGAGCAGGAAGAGAAGAAAATACTCAAGGTAACTGAGTTCGTATCTGCAAACGAGTTGGCCAACATGATGAGTGTGGCAGTAAATGACATTATTTCTGCCTGTATGAGCCTTGGCTTGTTTGTGTCTATTAACCAAAGGCTTGATGCTGAAACAATCTCTATAGTTGCTGAAGAGTTTGGTTACACAGTAGAATTTGTAAGTGCCGATGTTCAGGGTAATATAGAGCAGGAAGAAGACAAACCTGAAGACCTTGTGGACAGGCCGCCTATCGTAACTGTGATGGGTCACGTTGACCACGGTAAAACATCTTTACTTGACTATGTGAGGAAGGCCAATGTTATTGCCGGTGAGGCGGGTGGTATCACCCAGCACATTGGGGCGTATGGTGTGGAACTGGAAGACGGAAGGAAGATAACTTTCCTTGATACACCAGGCCACGAAGCATTTACCGCAATGAGGGCCAGGGGTGCGCAGGTTACTGATGTTGTAATTATTGTGGTGGCAGCTGACGACAGTGTGATGCCGCAAACAGTGGAAGCGATTAACCACGCACAGGCTGCTGGTGTGCCTATTGTTATTGCCATCAACAAAATTGATAAGCCAGGTGCTAATCCTGATAAGATTAAAGAAGAATTGGCTAACATGAACATCCTGGTTGAAGACTGGGGTGGTAAATATCAATGCGCCGAGATATCAGCTAAGAAGGGAACAAATATTAATGACCTGCTTGAGAAAGTATTGCTCGAGGCTGAATTACTTGAGTTGAAAGCCAACCCTAGTAAGAATGCGGTAGGTACAGTGATTGAGTCTGAGTTGGATAAAGGCCGTGGTTATGTAGCTACTATACTTGTTGAAGGCGGTACACTGCGTATAGGTGACATATTGTTAGCTGGATGCTATAGCGGCCGTGTGAAAGCCTTATTTAATGAGAGGGGCAATAAGATTGAAAGTGCTGGACCAGCCACACCTGCCTTGGTGCTTGGCTTGAGCGGTGCACCACAATCGGGTGACAAGTTCAATGTGATGGACGATGAGAAAGAAGCCCGTGAAATTGCTGCCCGCAGGTTGCAATTGCAAAGGGAGCAAGGCTATCGTGCGCAGAAACATATCACACTGGATGAGATTGGCCGCAGGCTGGCAATCGGAGACTTTAGGGAGCTTAACCTTATTGTGAAAGGTGATGTGGATGGTTCTGTTGAAGCACTTTCAGACTCGTTGATTAAATTATCTACTGATAAGATACAGGTGAATATAGTACTAAAAGGTGTAGGTGCGATTACTGAGTCAGACGTTCTTTTGGCGTCTGCTTCTGATGCTGTAATTGTTGGTTTCCAGGTGAGGCCATCGGTTAATGCAAGAAAACTAGCTGAGAAGGAACAAATTGATATCCGCTTATACTCAGTTATTTACGATGCCATTAATGAGATTAAGCAAGCGATGGAAGGTATGCTTGCCCCTGAATTTGTTGAGAAGGTGGTGGCTAATATCGAGATTAGGGAAGTGTTTAAGATATCAAAGGTTGGTACAGTTGCAGGGTGTATGGTGCTTGATGGAAAAATCAACCGTAATACCAGTGTAAGGGTTATTCGAGATGGTATTGTTGTGTATACTGGTGAATTAGGTTCACTGAAACGCTTTAAAGATGATGTGAAGGAAGTAGCTGCTGGATATGAGTGTGGATTGAACATCAAAAACTTTAATGACATCAAAGTTGGTGACATTATTGAGGGCTATGAAGAAGTAGAAGTTCAGCAAAAACTGTGATTTAATCGATAAATTGTACTTGCCACGTGGTTTTTAATTGGTAAAATTGCACGCTGAATTTTAAGTAAATACCAAATTGCAAGTAGAAGAAGCCACAAGTATTGACAACCAAATAGTGGTTCTAAGCAAAATCAAGGATTACAGCCAATTTATTAAATTAAGGCTTACTTCGCTGGTTATATTTTCAGCCGTGGCTGGTTATTTACTTGCCGCAAGTAGCATTAATTATTTTGACCTTATTATGCTCATTCTAGGTGGCCTGTGTGTTACCGGGGCCTCTAATGGGTTTAATCAGATTATAGAGCGGGAGTCGGACAAGAAGATGAACAGGACCGCCGGTAGACCTATACCCAATGGGCGCATGACGGTAACTGAAGGTCTTATTGTAGCTTCTGTTCTTGGGTTGGTTGGCACTGCTATATTGTGGTACTTCTTGAACCCACTTAGTGCCTTATTAGGTGCGATAGCACTGGTGCTTTATACAATTGTTTATACCCCATTAAAAAAAGTGACTCCATTTGCAGTGTTTGTTGGAGCTTTTCCAGGTTCTATCCCACCATTGATTGGTTGGGCAGCTTATGCGAATGAACTTACAATGGCAGCCTGGATACTGTTCTGTATCCAGTTCATTTGGCAGTTTCCTCACTTTTGGGCTATTGCCTGGAGATTGGATGAAGATTATAAACGTGCCGGTTTCAAGATGTTGCCATCAGGCAGCAGGGATAAAGCCAGTGCTTTTCAGATATTAGTGTACACCATTGGTTTGATACCTGTTAGTTTGACACCTGTTATTTTTGGGATTACGGGATATATTTCTGCGGCTATATTATTGGTGGCGGGTGCAGTTTTCCTTTCACAGGCTATCAGGTTATATCTAACTCTTTCACCTGATGCTGCCTCGAAACTAATGTTTGGGTCGTTTATATACCTACCAGTGGCACAGTTGGCTTTATTGATTGATAAACTATAAGTAGAATGGTAACGGCGGCGGAGAAGCAGGAGATAAGGCAAAGGACATCAAAACCATTGATGTGGGTAGGTATCGTAACTATCGTGATGTTTTTCGCGGGACTTACCAGTGGTTATGTGGTTATCCAGGCCGATGCTTTTTGGGTAAAGTCAGACTTGCCTGAAATGTTTTGGTATAGCACTGCCATTATTATCCTGAGTAGTTTGGGGATGATAATGGCAACAATAGCAGCCAAAAAGGGAAATTTTGGAGCTGCAAAGATGGGTGTATTGCTCACTTTTGTATTGGGTGTAGTTTTTTGCGCTACACAATTCATGTCGTGGCAAGAGCTAACGCATCAAGGGAAGTTTTTTGTGGGTAATATTGAGAATCTGAAAGGAGTTTACGGTCAGGATTACATTATTGAATACAAGAAAGAAAGCTTGCAGTACTTGGATGGAAATTACTATCTGGCGGCTGACAGAGACCTTGAGAAACCACTAAACGAAGCAATTGATAAATCTTTTAACACATCTGCCTCTTTCTTGTACGTTTTATCTGGGGCGCATTTGGCACACGTTGCCATAGCCATGATTTTTTTACTAATTGCCCTGATAAAGGTGTTTACGGACAGGTATAGTGTTGGAAATACGCTAGGAATGGAAGTAACAGCTATTTTTTGGCATTTTTTAGGCGGATTATGGATTTATTTGTTCTTGTTTTTACTTTTTATTAGATAAACTTGCACAGTTTTGTGAGTTGCCTATTTTTGCGGAATTAAATTTTAGAAGAGAAATGTCCAGTCACGTAGCACAACATGTAAGCCCACAACACAACGATCCTAATGCAAAACCTTGGGATGGCGGTACTTCGCCATTCAAGATGAGCTACGGAAAGATGATGATGTGGTTTTTCCTTCTTTCTGATGCCTTTACCTTTTCTGGCCTATTGACAGCTTATGGTTTTATGAGGCACAAATACTCTGATGTATGGCCTGCGGCGGGTGACGTATTTACTCACTTCCCGTTTTATGATGGCCATGTGGAGTTGGCTTATGTTGCTTTGATGACCTTTATACTTATCGCGAGTTCGGTGACGATGGTGTTGGCTGTGGAAGCCGGCCATAGGATGGACAAGAAAGGGGTTATCTTGTGGATGTTCCTTACGATTATTGGTGGTTTTATCTTCTTGGGCTCACAGGCTTGGGAGTGGTATCATTTTATACACGGCACGGCTGAAGGTGCAACTGGTTGGTATGTGAATGGCGATGGCGAATGGGTAGAAGGCTTGATACAAGGGGCCAATATGCATCACAATGAATATGGACACCCACTGTTTGCCAATTTCTTTTTCACAATTACTGGTTTCCACGGTTTCCACGTATTTAGTGGTGTGGTTATTAATATTATCATCTTTATCATGGTTCTTCAAGGTAAAATGGAGAAGACCGGACATTACGAAATGGTTGAGAAGACAGGTTTGTACTGGCACTTTGTAGATCTTGTTTGGGTTTTCGTGTTTACCTTCTTTTACCTACTGTAGTACCCTCTTAATATCTATATATCATGCAAAGAGACGATATTTACGAATACTCACTAGATACCCATCATGACGAAGAGCATGGAAAAAAGGTAAGGAAAAAGATATACCTTGTCTTGGCATTACTTTCGGCTGTTACCTTACTTGAGGTTGGTATGGGTCTTTGGTTGGAGCCAGGCACCTTTTTAACTACTTCTTTCATTGTACTAACGCTTATCAAGGCCGGGTACATCGTTTATGTATTCATGCACCTTGGCGATGAGAAGAAGAATGTGCGGGCGACTATCTTGTTCCCATTTATCGTATTGATTGGTTACTTGATTTATATTTCTCTTGCGGAGGCAGTTTTTGTTAAGACTAAAAGGCCAAGCTATGAGGTTCAACACCCACAATCTAATGCTGCGCACCACAGTGATGAGCATGGGGCTGCAACTCATGAGGATGCCCACGGGCATGATGAAGGCCATGATGACGCTCACGGCGGTCATTAATTAGAAAGACTTTATTAAGTAAAAGCCCGACCATATGGTCGGGCTTTTTTGTTTTGTTGGGGGTTTGCCTTGAAACCTACTTCAGGTGTTGCTCAATCCAACCATAGATGTGCTCAAACACTTGTTGCTTTTCAGCCTCGTTATGTGTTTCGTGATATAGTCCCTCCCATAGTTTTAGGGTGGTGTTTCCATTGGCACTTTGTGCGAACTCTTCAGAAGCCTTGTGTGAGGTTAACCTGTCTCCAGTGCCATGGAATATTAAAGTGGGCAAGTTTAGCTCACCAGCGTGTTCCATGGCCCACTCACCAGCGCCATGTACATTTACAAAGAAACTAGCTGTAATCTTATCATGTACCAATGGGTCATTAATATAAGTATCTACAACCGCCTTTTCCTGTGATATTGCTGCTGCATCCAAGCCCGTGGGCTGTTGTAATCCTGGAAACAAACTTGCCGCGAATTTACCCAATGCCACTTTAAATGCCGGTGGGTCAAATGCCAGGCGAAGGTATGGCCCTGAAAGGATAGCACCTTTCACATTAGGCTTTCTTCTTATCACATAGTTGGCTACAACGTTACCTCCCATGCTGTGTCCATAAAGGAATTGCGGTGCACCTGGAAATACCTTATTCGCTTGTTCCATCAAGTCTGATACGCCGTCGAGTAAAAGGTCGTAACTTGGTGTATGCCCTCTTTTACCATCTGACTTGCCATGGCCGCGATGGTCATAAGATATTACTGCGATATTTTTGCTAACGAAAAAGTCGGCAACATGAGCGTAACGGCCAGAGTGTTCACCCATGCCATGTATCAGGCAAATCACGGCATCAGGAGTGCCATTAGGAGCCCAGTATTGCCCAAATATATTTAGCTTATCAGAGCTTTTCCAGCTTAGTTCTTCGTGTTTCATTTCGGTCGAATTGCGGTTAGATAGTGTGAAGATAGTATAAATCGGAATTAGGGAAACAAAAAAGGAGGCTAATAGCCTCCTTTTAGTATACATAGTTATAGTCCTCTTATTCGGCTTTTTGCACTACTGAATAATCGTGGTAGTTCATGAAGTTGTCTGAGAAGCCTTTTACACTTTTCCGGTATAGTGTGTAGGAGTCGTAGCCAGCTATTTCGGAGGCATTCACTAATACATATTTAGCATTATTGCCTTCGAAATCATTGATGCGTTCTTCCATGATAGTTTTTACCGGGTCAAGGTTTAATCCAGTAACGATATCCTGCGAACCATTGAAGAAAGCTTCCAGTTCGGCATCTTTATTAGGCTCAAAAGAAACAGTTACTTTATCCAAGTATGGTAGTTGATTGCCATAGGCATCGTTCCTGTGGTATTTTGTGTTTCTGCTCAATACTACCTTGCCACCTTCTTCACCATATGCAAATGGCCCGGTGCCTATCTTGGCGTCTTTTCCATATTTGTCTATCGCTTCTTTAGCCAAGATAGCCGTTGCAGGATGGGCAAGGTTGTAAAGGAAAGACTTATCTGCCTTTACTAAGCTAATCTCAACGGTATAGTCATCAACTACTTTAATACCGCTTATGCCTGATGCGGAACCAGCATTGTATTCTTCAGCGCCTTTAACTTTTCCTTTAAAGGTACCTTCAAAATTCTTGTTGTCATCGCCGGCCTTGCATAGCAACTCAAATGAGTATTGCACATCGCTGGCAGTAAGCTCTTTGCCTTCTTTGCCAAAGCATTCATCAGTATGAAACATCACTCCTTTTTTCAACTCAAAGGTGTAAACAGTTTCCGTTTCATCAACCGTCCAATTGGCAGCCAGGTTAGGGGCTAATTCAAGGTTCTCAGCATTGTATTTCAGCAGGCCATCATAAATTTGAGTGGCAAGGTGTGAAGAATGCCTATCATTGATGGAAGCAGGGTAAAGAGATGCAGGTTTTTGAGATTCATTTACTTGTAAATTGCCACCTAAAGCTATGCCGCCCTGTGCCTCTCTGGCTTGCTCTGCTTCTTCTTGTGCAGGAGGTTGGCAGGCATTGAAAACAAGTAAGGTAAAAATCATGCAACTTGCTATACCACTGATAATCGCTGGTTTTTTCATAATTTGATTTATATTTATGCTTGAGAACTTAGATACAAGGATAATTTATCTTGTGCAACGGTGCAAAGTTTATTTATTATTTTTGTAGAAAGTATAACCATTCGGCGAAACTTACGTACTTAGTGCCCTGAAGGTTATTATATTTACGAATTCATTTATAAAAACGGCTAAACACCTATCGAAAAAATGAAAAGAATTTTCTTAGCGGCAATCGCATTAATGGTATCTGTAAGCTCTTTTGCAGGTGTTATTGTGCTTGAAGGTACTTATCACGGTAAAAACTTATATGTACAAAATCCATTTGCTTCTTCAGGCGTTGGTTATTGTACAATCGAAGTTCAGATAAACGGAGAGACTACTACAGACGAAATCAATTCGAGTGCTTATGAGATTGATTTTTCTTATTTCCAGCTAGCGATAGGTTCGAAAGTAGAAGTGAAGATAAAGCACAAGGATGATTGCAAGCCTAAGGTGGTGAATGGCGAGGTGCTTTCAGCGATGAGTACTTTTGAGATTGACGCGATGAAAGTGAATAAAGACGGTAGCCTGTACGTAGTAACCAAGAATGAAACAGGTTCATTGCCGTACACTGTTCAGCAGTTCCGCTGGAACAAGTGGGTGGATATAGGTACTATAGAAGGTAAAGGCTCACCAGAAAAGAATGAGTATGACTATCAGATACCAACTATCCACTCAGGTGAGAACAGGTTTAGGTTAAAGCAAGTAGATGCTACTGGTAAGCCACGTTACTCGTTTGACACCAAGTTTAGGTCACCAATTGCTGAAGTGCAGTTTAGCAACCCAGGCGATGGCAAAAAGGCTGGTGATAAGATTGGTTTTACTGACAAAACCATGTACGAGATATACAATGAATATGGTGTGATAGTAGATAAGGGTATAGCGAAGGATGTGAGCGTGGCTAATCTAGATAAGGGCACCTATTGGGTGAACTTTGATAATAAATTCGCTTCTTTCAAGAAATAAAAAGATAATTTTGACAAATTTGAAAGCCAATCTCAATCATGGGGTTGGCTTTTTTAATATCTCAGATTATGGTGCAGAAAATAGAACATATTGGTATTGCGGTGAAGGACATTGCGAAAGCCAACAAGCTATATACACAACTGTTGGGTGTAGCGCCTTACAAGCAAGAGACTGTGGAGAGCGAGGGGGTTACTACCTCCTTTTTTCAGACAGGGGAGAGCAAGGTGGAACTGCTGGAAGCTACTAAGCCTGAAAGTGCTATTGCCAAGTTTATTGAGAAGAAAGGTGAGGGAATACACCACATTGCTTTTGCCGTGGAAGACATAAAAACTGAAATGCAACGATTGAGGGAAGAAGGCTTTACCCTATTGAATGAAAAACCTAAGCGTGGGGCGGATAATAAGCTCATCTGTTTTGTTCACCCTAAGAGTGCGAACGGGGTGCTGGTAGAGTTGTGCCAAGACTACACCCCCTGAGGGTTTTTAGTTTGAGATTGCTTCTCCGCCATAGACGTGTAATGGATTACACCTTTTCCCTGGGGGAAGTCCAATAATTTGGTGAGACTGGTTTCCCTCAAAGGAAACCAGTGTGGACGGCCAGTTTCTTGTACCAAGCAGAAAGTCTCGGTAGTAAGGCGAACATCCATTGAGGTGCGTTCGTGACTGAAAGGTATGGAAAATGGATGGGAAGTCTTTAGTAAAGTATCACGGGAAACACATCCAAAATCGTCTCGCCAGGCTTTAACCAATAGGTACGCAAACCAGCTTTGGCCGCACCTTCCAAATGTTGTTTTGAGTCGTCGATAAAGAGGGTTTCTTCCGCCTTTAGTCCGTTTTCTTCCAAAACATGCTCATAGATTTCCACATCGGGTTTTCGCATGCCGATTTCGAAAGAGTAATACTGCTTCTCGAAGATATGGGCTAAATCCCTGAAACCGTGTGAGTCTTCCAGTATGTCATTATACACAGGAATATGTATCTCATTAGTGTTGCTTAGCAGAAACAGGCGATAATCTTCTTTTAGTTTCTCCAGTAACTCCACCCTTTCTTTGGGTAGCTCCAGAAGCATGGCATTCCAAGCATTGAGGATGTCATCTTTGGTGATATGTTCACCTGTAAGTTCTTGAATCTCATCAATGAAGCCTTGTGTATCCACATGGCCTTTGTCCAGCCTATCGAATAGGTGGTTTTGCCCAGCCTGGGAGTAAAGGGCTTTAAAATCGTGTATTCCAAGGGCGGTGAAGGCTTTTATAGTGAGGTCGTAATCGATATTAAGGATAACGCCTCCAAGGTCGAAAATGATGTTTTTGATGTTCTTTGCTGCCACGGTGTTGCTTTATATGCGGCAAATATATACTTTTGCACTCCGCTTTTTTCAGGAGTAGTTTATACTTTCATTAAATTAGCGTTTTAGGGCCTATAGCTCAGTTGGTTAGAGCACTTGACTCATAATCAAGTGGTCCCTGGTTCAAGTCCAGGTGGGCCCACCACAAATAGAGCGAGAGTGAGCGTGAAGAACGCTTCTCTCGCTTTTTTATTTATTTTGGTATTGAAATCTAATAAGCATGAGTAAAAGATTACCCTTAGAAGAAACACAGGAGCTACTCAAAACCTTGCAAGAACGTTTTGAGAGTAATATGAATCGCCATGAGGGTTTGGAGTGGGCTAAGGTACAAGCTAAGCTGGAAGCCAGTCCTGATAAACTGTGGTCATTAAATGAAATGGAGGATACAGAGGGTGAGCCAGACGTGGTGGGTTATGTACCTCCTACTGGGGAATATGTATTCTGTGATTGCTCGGCAGAGAGCCCGAAGGGTAGGAGAAGCCTATGCTACGACCAGGATGCGTTGGAGGCGAGGAAGCAGCATAAGCCGAAAGATAGTGCTGCAAATGTTGCGGCTGCTATGGGTATAGAAATGCTAGATGAAGAACAGTATAGGGGGTTACAACAACTTGGGAATTTTGACTCAAAAACTTCAAGTTGGTTAAAGACACCAGAAAACATCAGGGAACTGGGCGGTGCTATATTTGGTGATTACCGCTTTGGCACTGTTTTTGTCTACCATAATGGTGCGGAGTCTTACTACGCTGCAAGGGGGTTTAGGGGGAGTCTGAGAGTATAGTTACTTAGGAACTCCCAACAAATAAGATACAGCTGCAGGGCCAGTTTTGGCTTTGCCAATGTCCCAGGTAAAGCTGTCTTTATTTTCAAGTCTATCAATTATGTCATTCATTTCTTTTACGGAATAGGTTCTCAGGCAGGAGACGATGCCATCAAACATTACGAATAGTGGGATAATGGGTATAAGGTAGGTAAAGAATAACCTGCCAATACTGAATGGCCTGATAAAAGGGGTGAGCAGCAATACCGCAATCGGTGAAAAAATGGCTGAGATAAGGCTGGGTATACTTCTCTCGGTTACTTCAAAGATGGCGATGGGGATTTTGGTATCAATTGCATTTTGCAGGATAAGCCTGGCATCCCTGGGTTTGAAATGATGGAAGGAGAGGAATTGGGTTCTTAGTCCTTTCAAGTTAGGCGGTACATCCCGCGCATCCACTGGTGAGGAGATGTAGTCAAAGTTGCCAGCCACTTTTTTTGTCCGCTCAAAAGCGGTGATATTGGGGAAGTAATCCGTCAACAGGATTTTTAGGTCAGGGTTGGTTTTGAGAAGTTCAGCATTGAGCCATAATAGCCCGCCACCACCACCACTAGCCAGGTCTATAATTTGGTTGTTGCCGGCAGCGTCTAACCCTTTTTGAATGATTGGGACAACTGACTTGTACATTTTGGCTGTATTTGAGATGAATTGCAGGTAGTCAGTGCCGTAATTTCGCCATGTTGCGGGGAACCATTCCTGATCTTCTAATTCAAAAAAGTGTATTCTACCCATGTGTAATTATGTAATTGGCCCAAAGCGATGTATCATACTGTATTGAAATATCAGCATGAGTTTTTATTCAAGTGAATAGGGGCGTAATATAACAATAAGTTGACTTTTCAATTTTAATTAAATACTTTTATAATTGAATCAACCTATGAGCCGTATGAATTGCATTATTGTAGACGATGAAGAGCTTTCGCGGAAAGTGGCCGAGAAGTGCGCCGAGCGTACAGGTTTTTTGAACGTGGTAGGCGTGTGTGAAAGTGCCATTGAAGCTAAAAAGCTATTAGAGACCCATTCGGTTGATGTTATCTTTTTGGACATTGAGATGCCTGAGATGAGTGGCTTAGACTTGATTCGTAATTTTAAAGAGATACCACAGATTGTCTTCATTTCTTCTAAGACTGATTATGCAGCCGAGGCATTTGATTATGACGTAACGGACTATATCGTAAAGCCAGTTGATTATGCCCGCTTTTTAAGGGCAGCTGAGAAGGCAAAAGAAATTAATGAGAATATACAGCGGGAAGGTGCTGACCATATTTTTATCAAAAAAGATTCGAGGTTAGTGAGAGTTGATTTTAAAGATATCCATTGGGTGGAAGCGCTAGCTGACTATGTGAATATTTACACCCCAAAAGATAGGCATACGGTGCTCTCTACCATGAAGGCGATAGAGTCTAAACTGCCAGAAAACCAGTTTATGCGTATCCATCGTTCATTTATAGTAAGGTTAGACCAAATCAAGGAGATTGAGGACAATAACGTTGCCCTGAATGGGAAAAATCTTCCAATAAGCCGCTCTAAAAAGGAGGAATTTCTTTCAAGGATGAACACTCTCTAAGGCCTTTGTTCGCTAATTAGCGCATTGATTACTATTTTCGCGGCACATTTATCATTCAACCAATTATGAAAAGACTTTTTCTAAGTGCGGTTATTCTATTAGCCGTAAGTATCAACTCATTTGCACAAGCGCCAGACTCAACGGCTACGGCCAAAAAAGACAGTACATGGAAAGTAGGTGGAATAACGAATATAAACTTTTCCCAAACATTATTGAACAACTGGGCAGCTGGGGGGCAAAGCTCTATAGCGGTGAATGGCCTGGTGAGCCTTTTTGCTAAGTACAAAAAAGGAAGGTCGTCATGGGATAATACGCTTGATGTAGGTTATGGTGTAATCAAACAGGATAGACTTGATTTCCAAAAGAGTGATGATAGGGTAGAGTTGACCAGCAAGTATGGGTATATGGCCTCAAAGCAATGGTTTTACAGTGCTTTATTGAGTTTTAGGACTCAGATGGCACCAGGCTATAAACTCCCTAATGACTCTACAAAAATATCAGACCTATTGGCGCCAGCGTATATTGTTGTGGGACTTGGTATGGATTATAAACCCAATGATAACCTGAGTTTATTGATGGCACCGCTTACAGGCAAAATAACCATAGTGAATGAAGACAGCTTATCAGCTCAAGGCGCCTTTGGTGTGGATACCAATGAGGTGGTACGCTATGAGTTTGGTGCTTCTTTTAAGGGGTCTTACAAAGTGACGGTGATGAAAAACGTAGACTTGCAAACCAGGTTGGAGTTGTTTGCCAATTATCTTGAAGACTTTGGAAACATAGATGTGAATTGGGAAGCGCTTATAGCCATGAAAGTCAACAAGTTTCTTACCGCTAGTATTACTACCAATCTTATTTACGATGATGACATCGATATACAAGTGGATAAAAATAATGATGGCGTAATTGAAGCTGTAGGCCCTAGAACCCAGTTTAAAGAAGTGCTGGCCATAGGGATATCTATCAAATTCTAGTTTCTCATTTTTTTCTTGTTGCTGTATGTGTTAATATGCCACTTGTCGAAGTGGGGGAACATTAAAGTGTTTTGCAGGTATAAATGACTGATTTGCTGTAAATTAATAGCATATTTACATTAGTGAAACCTGTAACCTACGCATAACTTGGCTAAAAAGCACCCACAAGACACTACGGACGACTTTTATTATGACTTGGTAGAGCATGCCAGCGACCTTATTCAGGTGGTGTCATCATCAGGTGCTTTTGTTTATGTGAATAACACTTGGTGTAAAGAGTTGGGCTATACCAAAAAACAGGCCCTAGAACTTACTTTTCCTGATATAGTAGCACCTTCAGAGCTGCCACATTGCCAAGATATTTTTCAACAAATATTTTCAGGGAAAGAAGTTAAGAATGTAAAGACTGCTTTTGTATCGAAGAAAGGTAAGGTGATAAGGGTAAGCGGAAGCATCACGGTTAGACTAGAGAATGGCAAACCAGTTTCAACCAGGGGTATCTTTAGAAATGTGACTGAGGAGAAGAAGCAGAATGAGATACATGAAACAATTCAAAGGAGGTTTAAGGCAATTTTTGACGCCTCAACTTTGGGTGTGAGCATAGCCGATGCCAATGGTGTATTGATTGATTGTAACCAGGCTTTTTTAAAGATGACAGGTTATGCTATGAAGGATATAAAGGGTAGGCCGTTTACTGAGATTACCTATCCTGAAGATTTGCCTGAAAATTTAAAAAAGCAAAAGGATTTTGTGGGTGGGGAGATAAAGTCATATACCCTGGAAAAGCGTTATATCAAGAAAGACGGAGGCTTAATTTGGGCTTCTATGACAGCGACTAAAGTGTTGAATGAGGAAGGTGACATTACCTCAATAATTGGTGTAATTGAGAATATAGATGAGAGAAAAAAGCTGGAAGAGAGGGAAAAACAAGCTGACCAATTGCGTAAGGCAATTTTGGACAGTACCAACCTCACGGTTATCTCATTAGACAAAAATGGGGTTATCCAGGCGTTTAATAAAACCGCAGAAAAACTGTTGGGCTACAAAGCCGAGGAGATGATAGGGTTATCTAATCCTCCGTTTCACGATTTTGAGGAGATAGTAGAAAGGACGAACAAGCTTAACGAGGAACTAGGCACTAAATTCAAGCCAGGCCTTGATACATTTGCTGGTAAGATAAAGCTCACCCGGCAACCAGATGAGTATGAGATGACCTACATCAGCAAGAAAGGGGAGCGCATACCTATGCTTTTATCGGCTTCTCCCATTTTCGATTCAGAAGGTAATATTGACGGATACATAGGTATTGGCCTAGACCTGAGAGAGAGAAAACAGGCAGTGCTTGAATTGGAGGAGAGCAGGCAGTTTGCTGAAGCCATTGCCAAACAATCACCCAACTCCATTTACATCATTGATTTTGCTACCAAGAAATATGTGTATGCCAACGGTTACCTTGGCCACTCAGCAGAGTTTTTAGAAAATGCGGGTGTGGATGTTATCAAGAAAGTGGCTCATCCTGATGATTGGGAGTATGCCTACAAGCATTATGATGAGTTTATTGGGGCTGACGAGAATAAGGTGCTTGAGTTTGAGTTGAGAATGAGGGATAATGAAGGTGGGTGGCGTTGGATGTTCTTTAAAGAAAATGTTTTTAGGAGGAATGAGGATGGAACTCCCGCGCAAATACTGGGTGTGGCAGTTGATATAACGGATAGAAAAAAGGCAGAGGAGTATTTGGCGGAGTTTCAGGAAGGCCTGAAGACATTGAACGAGATTGCCTCCCAAAGTGATGTGACATTTGATGAGCAATTGGATGAAGTATTGAGGGCGGCATGCGAATACTTAGACACACCAGTTGGACTTATTAGTCACATACAAGACAAGCGCTATACCATACAGCACTTGTATCAAAGTGCAAAAGCAAGTGACTTGTTTGTGCAAGGAGGGGAGTATGAGTTGAAGAATACCATGAGTAGCGCGGTGGTGAAGAAGAAAGACCTGGTGGTGATTAATGAAGTTTCAAAGCATAGGATAGCTAAGAATGCCGGGTTTCATGACGTAGGCGCCAAGTCGTATATAGGAGTGCCTATTTGGGTGAGCAATAGGATACATGGCACTATCAATTTTATCGCCTTTGAGGAAGGCCATGAGGACTTTACAGAGCATCAGCAGGAGTTTGTAAGGTTATTGTCTCGCTGGGTGGGCAGTACCATAGAAAGGAGAAATGCAGCACAGGAAATTGAGCAGAGTAAGCAGTTTGCTGAGGCAATTGCCACGCAATCACCCAACTCCATTTACATCATTGATTTGGATACCAGGCAACAGGTATATACTAATAGGAAAATTCTTGGTCAGTTGGGTTATACGGAAGCAGAAATGCTGCAGATGGGAGATAAAATGATACCCAATATTGTGCACCCTGAAGACTTGCCCATTGTTATGGGCCACTATGAAGAGTTCGATGACATGAAGGACGGGGAGTTTTATGAGTTTGAGGTGAGACTAAAGTCGAAGGGTGGTGCGCTGTTGTGGTATTACAATAAGGAGACAATTTTCAAGAGAAAGCCCGACGGTACACCAGCGCAAATATTGGGAATGGGCGTTGACATTACCGAACGCAAGAAGACCGAAGAGGAGTTGAACAAACTCTCGATTGTAGCAGATAAGACAGATAGTGTAGTGGTAATATCTGATAAAGAGAGCAGAGTGGAGTGGGTGAATGAGGCGTTTACCAGAATTACCGGTTATACTTTTGAAGAGATAAAGGGTAAGCTGCCTTCAAAGGTATTAATAGGGCCAAACACAGAGCCATCTACTTTGCAATACATGCATGATAAGCAAAAGAAACGTGAACCATTTAGAGTTGAAGTATTGAACTATCATAAAGATGGAAATAGCATATGGTTTACCATCACTAACACTCCTGTGATGAGCGAGGGCAAACAAAAATTTATTGAAATAGCCATAGACATCACAGATAAGAAAGAAGCGGAGTTTCAATTGATAAAAGCCAAGGAAAAAGCAGAGAGGTCGGCGCGGATAAAGGAGGAGTTTTTGGCGAATATGAGCCATGAGATACGAACTCCTATGAATTCTGTTGTTGGCTTTATAGATATATTATTGGAAACGGAGCTTAATACTGACCAACTTAAATATGTTGAGTCTATACACACCGCGGGGCAGAACCTGAAAGTGATATTGGATGATATTTTGAGTTTCTCAAAGATGGAAGCTGGTAAGCTAGAAATTGTGAAGAAGGACTTTAGTGTGCACGAGCTGGTTACGAGACTTGTAGACCTTTTTACTGAGAAGGCAAGGGAGAAGCGACTTGATTTGAACTATACTATTGGGTCGTCGGTGCCTGAATTTATTGTTGGTGATTCAGTAAGGATTAACCAAATACTCAATAATTTGGTGGGCAATGCATTGAAGTTTACGCATGAGGGGTCGGTGAATATAGGTGTGAAGGCAATAAAGGTAGAGCGAGGAAAAGCTACGTTACAGTTTTCTGTAAAGGATACAGGGATAGGCATACCAAAGAATAAGTTGAATCTGGTATTTGAAAGTTTTACTCAAGCTACTGCAGATACTACCAGAAAATATGGTGGTACGGGTTTGGGGCTTACCATTGCCAAGCGCTTGGTAGAATTACAGGGTGGAGAAATGAGGGTTAAAAGTAAAGCAGGTGCAGGCACTACTTTTAGCTTTACTATTCCATTTGTGGTGGCTGACCAGAAGAAAGCCAGGAAAGAAAAGGTTACTGAAACCCGGAAGAAAAGAAAGGATTTAACAGGTTACAAAATACTGTTGTGCGAGGATAATGAGTTGAATCAGAGGTTGGTAACAGAAGTTGTTTCGAGGATATATGGTGCAACGCTGCACATTGCCGATAATGGGCAGATTGGCTTGGAAATGTTGGAAAAGGAGCCGTATGATTTGGTGTTGATGGATATTCATATGCCTGAGATGGATGGTATGGAAACAGGAAAAAGAATAAGGGCCTCGGAGGACGAAAGGGTGAAGAATACACCAATGATAGCTATGACAGCTGACGCGATGGAAAAGGAAAAGAAACGTTGCTTTTCAATTGGGATGAATGATTATGTGAGCAAGCCATTCAGGAAAGAGGAATTGGTTGATAAAATACTGAAACATGCGACCAAGCCACAGGTAGCTGCAAGTGCCCCACCTTTGTATGATTTGGCCAACTTGTATGACGTATCCATGGGGGATAGAGAGTTTGTGTTGGAAATGATAAAGTCTTTTGTATCGGGGACACCAGATGAGTTGAAACAATTGGATGGCCTAATAGAGAATGGGGAATTAAATCTTGCCAGAAGGCAGGCTCATAAGCTGAAGTCGTCATTGGGGTTGATGGGGATGGCAGAGGCTTCAAATATTGCCGAGACTATGGAACATGCTAAAAGTGCAAATGAAGATGAGCTAGGCGAAATGGCCTTAAAACTAAGGGGCATATGTGAAAAAGCTATTGAGGCGCTTAAAAAGGAGCAATAAGCTAGCTTTCTGTCTTAAACTTTACGAGAGAATATTGTAAACCAAATGATACGATAGTATTGTATAGCTTCACTTCAGTTTGTTGAAGTTTCTCGAAGTGGGAGCTTCTGTATAGCTTAGAGAAGCTACGTGTGCCTTTGATGTATAATCCCAAACCAAAATTGAACTGGTAGCCACCAGCAAACACAGCACCGTATTCAAAAGTGTTGAGGGCTTTGGTGTATACAAAATTACTTTCGTCAGTGATAAAGCCGTCTTCGCCAATATCAAGCCTGAGGTGACCTTGGTCTTTGCTTGAGAGTAGGAATGATAGATACGGCCCTAAATCAACGAAAAAGCCTTTTTTGTTGCGATAGGATATTGCCAATGGAAACTCCAGATACTGACCTAACACGTCACCGCTTACACTTGCCCTGTAAAAGGTAGGTATTTCACCTTTTATTCCAGCTATCTCAATCTCAACTATGGTGTCTCGTCTGTAAGATTGGCTATACTCAGCGCCTTTTTGGGTAAAGTATAGTGAAGGTTTGAAATACCATCGGTCAGATAGCTTAATGGAAGACAAAAGCCCGGCCTCAAATTTAGCAAGTGGGCTACCTTCAGCGCTGTCTACCTTGCCGATAGGGCCACCATAATTGATGCCACCCATGATGCCCAAATCAATGTTTTGCCCATAGGTAGCGAAGCCAAACAATAAAGCCAGGAAAAAGATGCTGATATTTTTGGCCATTATTGGGATTTAATGATAGTTCCGGTTGAAATGGTTTTGTCTCTTTCTTGCACTGCGAAAAGGTATTTTCCTTTGGCTAGTGAACTTATATCTATTTCAATATTGGTTGATTGAAAGGGCAAGGATAAGCAATTTCTACCCAATTGGTCATATAAAGTAATGCTTCTGGAACCTGATGGTTTTGCGGTGGAGAAAACGATCCTGTCTATAGCTGGGTTGGGATATGCATTAACTGTGATGGCATTGAAGACATCCATTTCTATGCCTTGAATGTAGCTTAAGGATAGGTTGTCGACAAAAAAGGTGCTGCCGGGCTGGCCAGCCAAAGACTGCGCACCAGCACTGGATACCAGCACAATAATGATGGTATCAGGGGTTACATTGGGCATGTCGTAATTGAAGGTGGCCTCAAAAGGGGTATAGGTAGTGACATTGGAGTAAAACAATTGCTCTGCAAAGGCGACGGTATCCCTTTTGTTGGTACCTGTATTGAACTTGGTGAGCATGGCATTCACTACGGCGGAGTCACCATTGACGGGGGTGTATTTATAATAACCTGAGATTTTATCGGGTGTTGCGGTAAATGGTTGTCCCCTTTCAATCACGTCTGTTGGGTTGCCCAAATCAATCTGACCTACCGTTCCTGAAACGAGCAGTCCGGGAATGGTGAATGAGCCGAAAGTGCCCGTGCTTATTTCTGCTGCGAATTGGCCCAATTGTGCATCGGTGGTTTTCTTCACAGAAATGGGTGCACTAGAGCCAAAGCCCCTGAGAAAGTTAAGGGTAGCCCACCAATTGCCACCTGGTTCTTCATAGGTGCCACCTAGTTCAGGTGTCCATGACTCGAATGAATTGTTGGGTATTTGCTGTGCCGAAAGCCCGAGAGTGAGCATACATAAAAAGAGTAGAAGTACTTGTTTCATACATTACTGTTAAAGATGCGATGAACGGCTTTTTTTCGATAATCAAATATGTTTTTCAATTGCTTTTTCACAAAAAGAGAATGCATGATTATGCCAAGCCAGCCTAAAGGTAAGACATAATTTACAGTATCCTTCATTAATACGCCACCCTCCGTAGGTACAAATTGATGGGAGTGCCACCAAATTTTGTAAGGCCCCTTTTTTTGAGTATCAACAAATGAGTAGGGTGCGTCTACTCGGTCAATTACCGTTACCCAGGTGAGTGGAATGTTCAATACAGGCTTTACCTTATAAACTATTTCCATGCCTGTACGGATGTTCTCTCTATTGGTGGGTGAAAGAATTTTAAAGCCCATATAAGAGGGGGTAATTTTCCCGAGGTTATCAGGAGAAGAGAAGAATTCCCAGGCTTTTTCAATACTTGTGGGAATAAAAAGCTCTCTGCTAAGCGTGAACACCTTCATCGGATAATGCCTCCTTATACACTTGCAAAGCCCTTTTTCTGGACGATGATAAATCAACTATAGGTTGCGGGTATTCCAGGCTATTCAACTCTGGCACCCACTTTTTGATGTATTTTCCTTCTGGGTCAAATTTTTGTGTTTGCAGGGTAGGGTTGAAGACCCTGAAGTAAGGTGCGGCGTCGCAACCAGTTCCTGCGGCCCATTGCCAACCGCCATTATTTGATGCCAACTCAAAATCCAGTAACTTTTTTGCGAAGTATGCTTCACCCCAACGCCAGTCAATGAGTAAGTTTTTGGTCAGGAAGCTGGCTACAATCATCCTTACGCGATTGTGCATATAACCTGTTTTGTTCAATTCTCGCATACCAGCATCAACGATGGGAATGCCCGTTTTGCCTTCACACCAAGCTTTGAATTCTTGTTCGTTGTTTCTCCATTGAATGTGATTGTATTGAGGTTTAAAGGCACCGTCAATCACATGCGGAAAGTGCCAGAGTATCATCATGTAAAACTCGCGCCAAATCAATTCATTGAGGAAAGTATCACTGGCTTCGAGTGCTTTTTTTACCAACTGACGAATACTAATGGTACCAAACCTTAGGTGAACGCTTAGTTTACTAGTGCCTTTGGTTGCGGGGTAGTCGCGCGTTTGTTTATAGTTTTCTAATAAGTCAATTGAAGCGTTGGTGGGTGGGATAGTCACACCTGTTTTCTCAAAACCAATATCTTCAATGGTGGGAAGTGCAAAGGGTTGGGCATTAAAGAAATTGTTTAGAAGTGGAGTAGTGTCAAAAGACTTAGTTCCTTTCTCGGTTAACTTCTGTTTCCACATCTTCATATAAGGTGTGTAAACGGTATAAGGCTCACCATTGGGCTTTAACACTTCATCTTTTTCAAATATAACCTGATCTTTGAAGGTGAAGAATTGAGCACCTTTGTTTTGGGCAAGTGCTTTTATTTCATCATCCCTTTTTTGTGCATATGGTTCATAATCATGATTGGTGTAGATGGCTTTGATGTTGTATTCATCAAATAGTTTCTGATAAACTTCTTGGGGTTTGCCTACCTCAATCAAAAGTGATGAGCCGCGTTTTTCCAGCTCGGTTTTGAGCTGAGAAACAGAAGAGTGGATAAAATCCACCCTCCCGTCGTTCTTATCTTCAAGCTGGGATAAAATATTGGTATCGAAAATGAAAACAGCTAATACCGGTTCACTTTCTTTAAGTGCCTTGTAAAGGCCGCAATTATCATTGAGCCTCAGGTCTCGCCTGAACCAAAAGATATTGAGCGGCTGCATTCTTTAAGCACTCTTTTTGTAATCTTTAAGTAGCTCCATCAATTCTTTGCGAGCTAAAAAGATGCGGCTCTTAACAGTGCCTATTGGAATATCCAATTCGTCAGCAATCTCTTTGTACTTGTAGCCATCGTAATGCATTTGGAATGGAACCTTGTAGGTGTCATCTAATGAGTTGATATGCTCTTTTATCTGTTTCTCAGAGAGCCTTGACTCTGGTGATATACTATCAGAAGACTGAGGGATGTTGAGGTAGTACAACTCTTTGGTATTATCAATAATAGTATTGGCTTTTGCGGCTTTTCTATAGTTATTGATAAAAGTGTTCTTCATTATAGTATACAACCACGCTGCCAGGTTGGTTTTCTCCTGAAACTTATCGCGGTTAACCATTGCCTTAAGCATGGTATCTTGAAGTAAATCGTCGGCGTCATCTCCGTTTTGGGTTAACTTAAGTGCAAAGAACTTTAGTTTTTCTCTTAAGCTGATGACATGGTAGTTGAATTCTAGTGTTGTCATGGCTGTAAATTTTTTGTTTAAACTTCTTAACGTCAAAATTAAACAAATTGTTTAAACTACCAAGAAAAAGTTTAAACAAAATATGACTATAATACATAAATCACTGATATACAGCACATTGTAAATAAACATTAACGTTTATTAACAAATACGTAAAGTTTAAACAAAAGAAAAAACTGGTTATTACACCTTTTCAAGCTCGAATTGAGCTCCCAGATTCTTCATTTCGGCTTTGAAATCTTCTGCAGTTCTCAGGGTTTTGACATTTTCGGGCAAATTCGAGGTGCATTGGCATGCCTGGGAGCCAGTGATATAGATAGTTGTTTCAGGGCATTCTTTGGATAAACCGGTAAGATAATTGGTTATTTTTTCTGAGCCGCATGGAGTAACAAAAGCAGTTAACATGTAGTCAGGTTTATGCTTTTCGTAGACGGCGATTAAGTCTTCATACGGAACGCTTTGCCCCAGGTATATAGCCCTAAAACCATATTTCTTCACCATGTAGGTGTGGAATAATAGGCCAAGCTCATGCAATTCACCTTCAGGCAAGAAAAACAAAAAAGCTTTATCGTATTTGGGGTGGGGTTTGTATTGCCCATCAATAGCCACTATTAATTTTTGGCGAATGAGATTGGATAAGAAATGTTCCTGACAGGGGTCAATCTTGCTGGTTTGCCACATCACACCCACTTTCATCAATAGTGGGTATATAATATGCAGGAAGGTATCTTCAAAGCCAAACTTGAGTATATTATGGTTAAATATTCTCTCAAATTTATTTCTATCCAGGTCTACCATGGCTATCACCAAACTATCTATTTGTGTTTGGTAGTTGGTATCTGCTTCAGCTACCCTTAGTAATGCCTGATTGATATCGTCCTCTGATAATTTGGCTATGTGAGAGATTTTATAGCCATTATTATTGAGCACCGCAATGTTCAGGAGCTTCTTAAGCTCAGTATCGCAATAGTAACGATAGTTGCTGTCAGTGCGCTGAGGGTGGATAATATTGTAACGCTTTTCCCATATCCTAATAGTGTGAGCTTTGATGCCCGAAAGCTTTTCCAAGTCCTTAATAGAATAATCACCATTCATGATAAAAATTAACGTATAACTATGGTTTTAATTATTTTTTACTGCTTTAACAACAGATTGGGGCAACTTGTTTAAAGAAATTTACTCGAAAATAGACAAAAAGTAAAAAAAATAGAAATCGGGAGTCAGGTGAAAGAAGAGAGAAGATAAGTAACAAAAGTTAGGAGCTACGATGTTAGTATTCCTGCGCTTACACCTTAACCTCAGCGCTTCCTCTCAATGAGAGGTATTGTATTCATCGAAAAAGTAAATTAGCCAATCAAAGTAGAATTAGAAGCTAACTCGTAAAATCAATTAGTGTGGGGGATTATTTTAAGCAATTAAGGAATGGATTAGATAAGATGGATCTAGACTTAGCAGAGTTGGCTCTTGCTTCAATATATGAGGGTGGTGATGAAGAGCAAATTATTAGTTTGATTGAGTTCCTAGAAGACAATTATGAATATGAAGAAGTAATGTTCTCGATTATACATACCGTTGAAGCAATTGAAGATGAGAAATATGTTAATTCTTTAATGAAAAACCGTTTGTATAGCCTTTTTCAAAAGAGCCCGAATTGGGCAAGTATGTTACTCTTAAGAATGGTGAACAGTGAAAGTTGTTTCTTTTATATAGAGAAGTCTCTTGAATCAATTGATTCTATATCGAAGCATCAAATTATGGAAATACATAGGTATGCAAAGAACTTATTTCCAGAGATTAAGGATTTGTGATGTTGTAAATAGTGTGTATGGTGTAATTTATTTACAAAGTAAACAAAGTTTCGTCGAGACCCCTGAGGGACTCACGGAAAATCTTAGTCGCCGAATAACATCGTACTTTTTAGGCCTATTTTTCGTATCCCAATGTTTTTTGCATCACTGGTAGCTCAATGCTGCTGGGGTATTCAGCGCCATGGTATATTTTCCACTCGGTGCCGTTTGGGGTAATCTGTTTGAAGAAATTGGCGTCGTTTCCACAAATAGCTACTCTTATCTTGTGGCCTTTCTTAAACAGGTAAGAAGTGGGGTACATGTCAAACACAATTTGGCTGGGCTCTGTGGCGCTGAGCATTTCGGCGTCCTCGCGGTTGTAGCTATGGTAAGGAACTACGTCTTTGTAGTGAGGGGCTTCATCGTGTAGCTTTTTGTGCAATGCCCTGAAAACGCCTTCTGTAACACGGGTTACCTTGCCATTTTCATCAATGTCTTCTAAGTAAGCGAATACCCCTACATCTTTTGCGGATGATGTCATGTAGAATCTGATTACCGGGTGGCCTGTTACTTCCACGTAATCGCTTAGAGGCTCTGAAGTATAGCACAGGCGCAGCTGGTCTTCTTCTTGTCTATCTGGGTAGCCATTTTTCGGAATAGCTTTTTTGCTAAGGTTCCAGCGGCTGTACTTGCCAGTTTCAACGGTTTGGTCTGTGATGAATTTATCTGAACCTTCTTCCCCTGTTTTAGCAGACAAGGTGTTGTTGCTGGAGAAGTAATAGTTGGTTTTACTAGTACCTTCGGGTGGCCAGGTATTACTGCTTTTCCATTTGCCCTCTACCATGGTGTAGTAGTGGATTGGTGCTTCTTCGTCAAGGCTGTTGTCGATGTCTTTAAGGTGGTAGTCAAAAAACTTGATGACTTCGGCTACGTGGTCAAATTCTGACTCTTCGGGGTTAGTAGGGTCAACATTGATAACTCCACCGTGGCTCCAAGGCCCCAGGATGAGTTTATTATCTGGGTGGGTAAAATTCACGTATTGCTTGATAGCCGCATGCGTGAAGGCTAAATCCCACCAACCACTGTAGGAGTATATAGGTATACCTGCGTTATTAAATTTTTCAATGTGCTGGTGTGGACTGAGGATATACTTTAGAAGAAAACCAGCTGGTGTTGATGGGTCATTAATAAACTCGGCGCTACCCGATTCATCTACCTGGTAGTAGTTGCAAGTGTGCTCGGCGAATGCAGCCTTGTAAAGGCTTTTAGGGCCATCTACTGGGTCAACGCCTTTCACCAATAGCTTGGCTAAAAAGCCTTTTCTTAAATCGTTTTGGTCAAGGCTACTGCAGAAGCGGCCATACTTTTCCAAGAAAGTTTCAATTAAAACACCTCCTGGCAATGCAATATCATCATACAAGTCAAACACAGAATACAAGGGTGCTACAGCTTTCAAAGCTGGGTGTTGGTTGAGCATGGAATACAATGCTGTAATACCAATATATGATATACCAGTAGCTCCGACTTGTCCATCAGACCAAGGCTGCTCGATAATCCAATCCATAATTGTAGCTCCGTCCTGTACTTCATTCCAGGTGGGTAAGGTAAGGTCTTTGGTTCCATAAGATGCGCCTGTTCCCCTTACATCTACTGTCACCAAGGCATACCCACTCAATACAAATTCCTTCATATTGAAATTGGGTGTGCTGGGTATCATTTCCATAAAGGTATTCAAAGGCCATCTGAAACCAATTGCTCTCCAGTAGCGCGTTTGATAGAGAATAGTGGGAAGTTTCTCACCTTCTTTAAGGCCTTTGGGTAGGTATACATTCACTGCTAGTTTCACACCATCTTTCATAGGCAGATAGAGTGAAGTCTTTTCTATCTTCTTGTACTCCTGATTGGCTTTATAATTGTAGGGTACAGGTATATCAACGGCTACATCACTTACGTGCTCAGGAAACTCGGTTAGTTTCTGGGCATTTAGGCTTGGCCCATAAACCAGCAGAAAAACTGCGAAACAGAGAGTTAGCTTGAAATTTCTCATGAGGGGTACAAAATTATAGAATATTAGAATGCATGCATCCTTTTTTAATAATAAAAGAAAGATAATCGCTTTCTTACGTTTCATTAACTTTGAAGCAGTTTTGAGATATGATAAAATCAATTAGATACTACTTGTTTTTCCTTGCTCTAATTGCAAGTGTTCAAGCGTTTTCGCAGAAGATAAAAATAAGTGGAGAAGTTAATGGGCAAGACCAGGATGAAGTGCTGTTGGTGATAAACAATTACTATCTGGAGGCACTGTCAGATACTTATCGTATTCCCGTATCGGGAGGGTTCTTTGAGTTTGAATTTCCATTAATGAAACCAGTTACGGGCACCTTGATATATAAGGAGGCTGGCGCGGAGCTTTTCATGTACTCAGGTTCAGAACCACAGGTTTATGTTGATGCCTTTGCATTTCCACCCAAAATTGTTTTGATGGGTAGAAATGTATCGGAAAGCGTGTTTTTGCAAGAGTTTCACGAAAAATTTGAGAATCATTTTGATAAACCAATTTGGGAGGACAAAATATTGGCTTCAACCAGTGTGGATGCTTTTGAGATAGAAATCTTTAACAACAGACTTGCGGAACTGGATTTCTTGAAAAAGCATGAAAACCATGATTTGTTGTCTTTGACCTTCAAAACATATATTCAAAACCGTATTCGTTATAATTACCTTGACTTGTTGTTGTCTTTCCCAATTATTCGTTCTAATCAAACTAAGTTGATGACGGTTGGTGCATTACCGCCTGTAATGATTAGCGAGATAAAGGACACCGTGATTTATAATGATGCAGCACTTTCATGTAAAGAGTATCAAAGCTTTTTAGAGTATTACGTTGTCTACTTCACTTCAAAAGAGAGGGATTTTCAAAAGTTTACAGATTACAATGAGTCAATGAGGGCGAAATATGGTTTTGCCCGCAGGAATTTGAGTGATGAGCAAATCCTATGCTTTTTATCGCGCTACTTGTACGACAACTGCGAAGGTATAACTGAGGATGTTTATGAGGAAATGTTAGCCAATATTGTATCCTTTGATACTAATGGTAAATATGCGTCTGCAATAAAAGAGAACTGTGCAGAAAAGGTAAAACCCAAAGCAGCAGTGACCAAAGAAGACAAGAAAGGTAAAACCACAGAATACCCGATAACATTTAAGAACCTTAATGGCAAAGAAGTAAGTCTGGATGATTTTAGAGGTAAAGTGGTTTACATCGATTTTTGGGCAAGCTGGTGTGGGCCATGTAGGCAGCAATTTCCGTACTCTAAAAAAATGCATGAGAGCTTATCTAAAAAGCAACGCAAGAAAATTGAATTCTTGTATATTTCCATAGATGCTACTGAAGATGCATGGAAAAAGGCGGTTGAGCAATACGACTTGCAGGGCGTGAATTTGATCTCCCCTGGCAACTGGAACTCTGAGGTCTGTAAATACTTTGGCATCAATAGCATCCCACGCTATATGATAATGGACAAAAATGGGGCTATAGTTGAGCCCAACGCCAAAAGGCCAAGTGATGAAAGTATCTTGTATCAATTGCTTGAACTAGCGGAATAAGGCTTGTACATTGGAACTACTGAAGCAAAAAAGAGTAAGATGGATGGTATTGGCATCTATCCCTATTATCAGCCTTATCATGCATTGGGATGTTTTCCCCAAGGAGCTAGTCAGCATACATGTATGGCGGCAGGTGCAAACGCAAACTACCATCAATAATTTTTACGAAGAAGACTTTAATATACTAAACCCCAGGCTCAACACAAGGGGCGATGATGATGGTATAGTGAGGCTTGAGTTTCCTATAATGCAATGGTCATTTGCGGGTGTATACAAGCTTTTTGGTAAGCATCTAATAATCACCAGAATTTTGAGTTTTCTCATAGGCTTGCTATCGGTTTTCGGTATGTATTTTCTGCTTCATTGGCTTTTTGATAATCCAGTTGTTGGCGTCTGCGGGGCATGGGCTTTCAACTTTTCACCTATTTTTTACTACTATACAGTTAACCCAATGCCTGATAATTTAGCTTTATGCTTTGGTATTTGGGGGCTTGCAACTTTCATTGCGTATCTTGCCAATAATAAGCCTGTAACCCTTTTGGTTTCAGCCCTCCTACTTAGCCTAGGTACTCTAACCAAGCTTCCATTTGTCATTTTTTTCGCAGTGCCGTTTTTCTATTTCTTGTTCAACATAAAAAGTTATAATCAGAAGCAATTGGTGATGATTATTATTCTCTTTGCACTGGTATTGATTATGCCGTTATCCTGGTATTTGTGGGTGATACCAGGGTGGGGAACAGAGGGAGGTGTTGTGACAGGAGTGTTAGGTAATCAACTTGATATAACAACCATTTTTTACTACATACAACATAACCTCATTTCCACCCTGCCAGAATTATTGCTTAACTATGCTGCAGTGCCATTTTTCATCGCGGCATTTTACTTTTTGTGGAGAAATAGGGTGAGTACAAATCTTATCTTTAAGGCTTTTGCACTCACCGGGTTTGCGCTCATTGCTTATTTCTTTTTTGAAATAAACGTGATATCAACTGTGCATGATTATTATTTGTTTCCATTTATGCCTGTGCTATTTATATTAGTGGCCTATGGCGCATATCAGCTGATGGGTAGCGACAAGCCTTATCTCACTTATGTGGTGTACATATTGTTGCTGACCCTGCCACTAACAGCCTATTTGCGAATGAAGGATAGGTGGAATATGGAAAGCCCTGGCTTTAATAAAGACTTTCTGGTATACAAAAATGAATTGCGTGACTTGGTTCCAAAAGATGCCTTGTGTGTGGCAGGTAACGACCATACCAAAGTAATCTACTTCTACTATGTGGACAAAAAAGGATGGGGATACGATAATTACTTAACTGGTGATGCATTGGAAGAAATGATACAAAAGGGAGCTCAATACATTTATTGTGATGATAGGAAAACAGACCAAAATCCAGCTATTCGACAGTACTTTGATGAAAAGCTTTTTGACAAAGGAAGTATCCGGGTTTATTCTTTAAAGCCTAACCCAACTCAATAACCCGTAAAGCTATTCTTCAATAACTTCAAGGTACTTATCCTGAACGACATTAAATTTCGCTTCAATTTCATCAGCCAGCTCGTCCTGCTGGTAAGTCATGGTAGCCTCTAATAGACGCTGTGTAATAGAGATAGCCTCGCTCACCTCGGTTTGGGCCATAGACAAAAACCTAGGTTTCATCTTCAGGTAATAATGTAAGTGAGCGTCGTAAGTATCAGCCAATATTTTCACAACAGTATTTGCCTTTTCCGTTTGCTCCAATTCATAATACAACTCGGCAACTGATATCATCAGGAAGTTATACGGAACTGTTTCATTGGGCACTTCAGTAATCAACTTGTCTAATACTGCTATTGCAGAGTCATTTTTGTTTTCCTCCATTAGGGCTTCTGCCAAGCGGGTCATGTGTATTCTCAAGCTGGTGGTTAACCTTTTGGTCTCTGGGTCCATGTACAACTCTGGGTTGTTGATGCCACCCCATTTAAATTTGTTCATCACGTTATCGTACATCACATCGGTATTCACCCGGCCTCTATAGGCTCCCAATTTGGCCCTAACAGGCACAACACGATAAGCCAATCCTTCCAGTTGGAAAAAGTTTTCAAGGTTGAGATAGGCATCATTGCCAACGGTTACTGCAAAATAAACAGGCCTTTCCCAGTTGTTATTAGCCAGGATGCTCATAACCGCCATATCGTTTTTGATTACATAGCGCTTATCTATCTCCCAGTTAAGACTGCTAAGAACCTTGTCAGCATCCTTTCTGGGTACAATTTCATTGTCAATGATATAAGCCGAATCAACAGGAATACTGAACTTCTTGGTAGGGATATAATTAGTTATATCACCATAAATATCCTCTTTCGCGCCAGGCTTATCACTCACTATAAAGTTCATTATACGTTTCAAGTCAGTATACCCCTCAAGCCCTTTTTCTACTATTGGCAAAAAGTCTCGGGTACCTTGTCTTATTTGGTCTTCAGTAAACGAAATAGGCAATGGCGCCGACTCATAAGCCCTGCGTTTCATCTGGTTGATATACCAGTCTGTGCCAAGGAGGCTCAGGTTCACTACACGTACATCAGTTCTTATCCCTTCTACTTCTTGCGCATACCATAATGGGAAAGTGTCATTATCTCCATTAGTAAACAGGATGGCGTTTGGTGCGCATGAATTTAGGTAATTATGCGCCAAGTCATGAGCCATGTATCTACCAGAACGGTCATGGTCATTCCATCCATCGCTTGCCAAAACAACAGGCGCAGCAATTAAACATGCCCCTGTGGCGATAGCCGCCGAAATGCTAGCTGGAACCTTCTTTGAAAGAAAATCATAAATGGCTAGTACTGCCAGGCCAATCCAAATGGAGAAAGCATAGAAGGAAGCTGCATAGGCATAATCTCTTTCTCTTGGCTGATTTGGATATTGATTGAGGTAAAGTACAATAGCCAAACCAGTGAAGAAGAACAGTAGGAATACTACAAAGCCATCCTTACTATCCCAACTAAATTGGTAATAAATACCAATCAACCCTAGTATGAGTGGTAGCAAATAAAAATGGTTTCTTCCATGGTTGCTAGCCATGTCATCAGGCAAACCTTCTTGGGAACCCAATAAATAATTGTCAATAAAAGGTATACCACTTATCCAGTTGCCTTCTACAATACCACCATGCCCTTGAATGTTATTTTGTCTACCAGCGAAATTCCACATAAAGTAGCGGAAGTACATATGGCCTATTTGGTATTTGAAAAAGAAGGTTAAGTTTTCTACAAAAGTGGGTTGTACAATTTCATCTACATCAGGCCTGTTTTTTAGCCTCACTTTTTTCCCCTTGATATTTGCCCAGCTTTTGTAGGATTGAATATGATGGCTCTGGCTGCTATACATCCTCGGGAAAAAGGTGCACAGTTCTTTTACGTATACTGGTATTGACTCTTTCCTGTCGTCACCTATCAGGTAACTGTCTTCTCCATCTTTTTCGCCGGGGTAGTAAACAGGTTTGCCATCTTCCATCTTGTATTGACGCTTTTCCCTGTCTATCTCCATCGGTGTGTTGTAATACTGCCCATATAGTAGGGGCCTATCACCGTATTGTTCCCTGTTAAGGTAGGCCAATAGCGAAAACACATTAGAAGGGTCATTTTCGTCCATCGGCGGATTAGCTGATGAGCGGATGACTATTAAGGCATAAGATGAGTAACCAATGAGGATAACAGTAAATGCCAATAGCAGTGTATTGGCAATTGGCATAGGGTTAAGCTTAGTGGTGTAATACAAACCACCTGCCAATACTGCAACTATCAAAATAGCATAGATTATCAATCCTGAGTTGAATGGCAAGCCCATTGAGTTTACAAAGAACAACTCAAATTTAGAAGCTATACTGACCACCCCTGGTATAATACCATATTGTATAAACAAAAGTGTTCCTACGCCTATACCACCAGCAATAAATACTCCTTTGGTTGTAGGCTTGTATTTCTTGAAATAATAAACATAAGCTAAAGCAGGTATGGCCAATAAGTTCAAAAGGTGGACACCAATGGATAGCCCCATAGTATAGGCTATCAATATCAACCACCTATCACTATGCTTTTCATCTGCTACACTTTCCCATTTCAATATCATCCAAAACACTATAGCAGTAAAGAAAGACGACATGGCGTATACTTCACCTTCCACCGCTGAAAACCAAAACGAGTCTGTAAAAGTGTATGCCAGTGCACCAACTAATCCACTACCAACAATAGCAATAGTCTTTCCCTGGTCCAACTCACCAGATTTCGAGACAATTTTCTTAGCGAAAGCCGTGATACTCCAAAACAAAAACAGAATGGTGAACGAGCTACACAAACCCGATAAAATGTTCACCCACTTGGCGACTTGTGTGACGTCGTCACCAGCCATAAGTGTGAAAATGCGGGCAATCATCATAAACAAGGGAGCACCCGGTGGGTGGCCTACTTGAAGTTTGTATGCAGCAGCAATAAATTCCCCGCAATCCCAATAACTTACCGTTGGCTCAACAGTGAGCATATACACCACTGTGGCAATGACAAAAGTTATCCAGCCAAAGATGTTATTAAGAAGCCTGTAATTGTTCATCGGCTTAAAGGAGCTTGAAAGGGGCGAATTTAGGAAATTATTTGGGCTGGATGGCTTCATTAGCCTTCATAGGCTACAACTTCTTTCACTTCAGGAACCATTCTTTTTAGCAGCCCTTCAATACCTGTTTTCAAAGTCACGGTTGATGATGGGCAGCCACTGCAGGCACCTTGCAACACCAGGCTCACAGTGCCTTCGTCAAATGCCTTGAAATAGATGTGCCCACCGTCTTGCATTACAGCAGGTCTTACATATTCTTCTAAGATACTTATTATTTGCACCTCTATTTCCGACTGAGGCTCGGCATCTTCAACAAAAGAGTCTGTGGAGTTGGCAGCTATGGGTTCTTCAAAATTTTCTTCCAATACTACTGGCTCTCCTGTCATCAGATAATCCCTGATAAATTCACGCATTTCCAGGGCGATATCTCCCCAATCCACTTTATCGGTGCGTGTAAGTGAAACGAAGTTCTCAGCAATAAACACACTTTTGATAAAGGAGAAATTGAATAATTTAGTTGCTAATGGCGAGTTCGCAGTATCATTGGGGTTATCAAACTCCATAGGATTACCAAGAACCAACATGCGATTGGCAACAAACTTCATCGTTACTGGATTAGGAGTGCTTTCTGCGTATACAGTAGTTGGGATAACCGTCATCTCTATTGAATCAATATCTTCTTAATAACTTTCTTTTCGCCTGTTTGTATGCTTACATAATACAGGCCTTTTGCCAAATCGGCAAAATTAAATTGTCTTTCCAGGTAAGTGGTATTGTCAGCCCGCTCTGAATATACTGCTTGTCCTACTACACTATTTATCTCCAGTATGATACTTTCAGGGCTGTCCATGCTCACAATCACATTAAAGATACCTGTGTTAGGGTTAGGGTATATCTGGACGTTTTCATCACTAAGCAACTCATCAAAACCTACCCCATGCTCCAGCACAACGATGGTTTGACTCAAGTTGGTGGTACAGTTGTAGTTAATTGCCGTTTGGGTGATGGTGTAAAATCCAGGCTCAGTATAAGCGTGCGTTGGGTTCACCTGGTTGCTGATAAAGGTATTATCACCAAAATCCCAGAAAAACTCATTGGCATTGGTGCTGGTGTTAGTAACAGTTACAGTTCCCAGTCCAGATAGAATAACCGTATCGGTATTGGTGGCAAACCCGGCAGCTATGCCAAGTGCGTTGCAGTCCCAAAGTACATCTATATTGACAATTGCCGTATCGGTGCAAACACCATTGCCCGCGATGAGAAACACAGGCCTTAGTCCTGCACTGCCATAAGTATGTGTGGGGTCTTGATTGGTATCCACTGGTGTATTGTCCCCAAAATTCCAAACCCATGAGGTAGGGCTGGGGGTAGTGGCATCAGCAAAAGAAACCGGAGTGCCAACGGTAGCTGTTGTTGGGGCATTAATCACTGCATTTAATGATGGTAGTAAGGTAATCGTCATGCAATCGCTTGCAGGGCACCCGTATTGATTGGTGAGATTCACGCAAACAGTCCCATCAGAAGTAGGCTGGAAAGATTGTCCGCTACCTGCCGGAAAGGCATTAACCGTCCAATCGAACGTGGAACCTGGGCCTTGGTCTCCCGCATTTAAGGTAGGGAAAGGCTCATTATCACAAATAGTTACATCAAAACCTAGACTTACTGATGGTTCACTTACAAATAGCTCCATAGAGTCTGTACCAACACATCCATATTGGTCGGTTACACTTACTGAATATATTCCCGGTAACGTGGATTGATGTGTAGGCGTGTTGGTTCCTACCGCGCTTCCATCAAGTGTCCATGCAAAGTTTTGTCCCGCTGCTACTGTAGGTACTAATTCAGGGAATGGGTCATTAGGGCAAATGGCATCGTCACCGCCAAGGTCAACAGGTAGCATAGTGTAGGTGGTAAGTTCCATAGTATCTTGGCCTGAACATCCTGTGCCATAACTCACTTCTACTGAATACTCACCTGGACCTGCTGTTGTTAAAGTCTTAGTGTTTCCACCGATAGTTGAGCTATTGAAATACCAGGTGTATTGCGCTCCTGCATTCCCATTAGCATCAAGCACTGGCATCGGTGCCGCAAAACAGATGGAAGTGTCAGGTCCCAAATCAACTTCAACCTTGTCAAGCACATGAATGGTATCATAAGCCTTTGACGTGCCGCAGCAACTGGTAGTGGTTAATTCCACTACATAATCACCTGCATTATCAAAGGTGACAGTGCCAGGGTTTTGGTCGCTGTAAGACGCAATTGAACCTCCAGGTATTTCCCATTCATAGCTTATTCCAGAAAAAGTAGTGGATAAGTCAATGCTTTCACCAGCACAAAGTGTGGTTCTGCTAGCTGTAATTACTGGTGGGTCAAAGGCAGTAGATAAGTTAACAAAGTTGGCATAGCTATATGGCACTCCATCTACAATCAAAGTAAGGTTTCTAAAACCTAATAGTCCATCGTATTGAACGGTGTCAGTATCTTCTGTGCCCTGGGCAGGTGTTGCCCCATAGCCAAATATCCAGTTAAGGATACCAGTAGCATTGGTAGTAATAAATACATCTGAATTAGTGCAACCAAAGTACTCAATGGTGATATCTGGCTCAAAAGGGTTATACGTATTTGGCCTGAGTACAGGAGTGCCACTAAGTTGGTAAAAACCTTCACTGCTGCCATCTGAGCCTTTTCCACCTTGTCCACCTGTTCCGCCTTGTCCGCCTTGTCCACCATCACCACCTTCGCCGTTGTTGCAGCTATTATTTGGTCCATTGTCACCAAGGTGTCCTCCTAGTCCACCTTGTCCACCCATACCGCCGGGGCCACCAGGGCCACCAGCACCGCCTTGTCCACCATCACCAGGCTCAAAAACACAATCCTGAACAATACCATTCAAACCATTATCGTAAACAAATACGCAGAATGAGCCACCTCCACCGGTACCACCTATGCCACCTTGCCCTTTCTGGCCACCTTCGCCGCCACCGCCGCCTCCAGCGCCAGAACCGGCATTGTGGTATGCAGTATCAGCATCATATGGGGCAGGGCCACTTGTAGGAAAATAAGGTTGTAATGCAGCAGGCTCGCATCCTTTGGCGCCGCCGCCACCACCACCGCCACCGCCAGCACCATGGCTTTGTCCAGGGTCTCCAGTTTCACCTGTCCCGGGTATATAAAAACCACCGGCAAATGATGCAACACCTTGGTCGCCATCAAAACCAGTAGCCCCATCGGCACCAGGCTCTCCTGGCCTGCCATGATTGATGGTAGAAGCGATACAGTTTGTATTCTGATAAGTCAATTCACATAGTCCAAGCCCTCTTAATCCGCCATTACCAGCTCCAACGCCTTGACCGGGGTCTCCAGAAAACCCTGGATTGGTATACTCACTGCCTGGGGTAATAATCCATTGACAAAACCCTAAGGCACACACTTCTTCTACTTCAAAGCCGCCCCACTCTGCTCCCATTCCGCCATCACCACCAGAATTACTTCCAGGGAAACTACCACTGGCACCTATACCTCCAGCACGGCAGCAATTACCTTCTTCTTCTCCAGTCTCACCATCAGTACCATCAGCACCATCCATTCCTGCAGTGCCTTGCTCACCTGGTTGACCCGGACTTCCGTTGCCAGTTATTATCTTACATCTTGATATAGTGTAATCATTGCAACCAGAAATGTAGATACCATACACCGTAGTGTTAAAACCAGGGGCATCATCCACTTCAATAGTCAAATCAAGCAGCCTAAAATTACTTTGATTGATACAACTGATACCAATCAGCCTATTTGGTGTGCTTTGTGGATTCTGGCTATCCCTATGGATAGTGGTGGTATAGGTATTGCTTTTTTTCCAGGTGCTGGAGTTAAAACCACCTTCAATAGTAAGGTCTGAAGGCATATCAAAGGCAGAGCTGATATCATAATTACCTTCTGCCATCCTGATGATAGGAGCGTTTGAACTGACCAAAGTAAGCCCATGCTCAAATGAGGCAGGGTTGTCTTTAGTTCCTGTTGTTCCGCTTGAGGCACCATTGGGAGCAACATATATTATCCCACATTCCTGCGAAAAACTCACTTGCGAGAAGCCGCATAGAACGATAAAAACCAAAAACGGGATAAAACCTTTCTTCACTTGTTATTCTTACCTGTGTTTACAGACTTACAAAATTACGCAAATTTCAAGCTCACACCAATATAAATGCGGGATTTGTCAAATCCCTTTCTTTACGGTTTTAATTAGCTTTGCCCAAACTTTAGCAGCATGCCGATAATAAAACCTGTAAATGGAAAAGAGCCTCAATTGGGCGAAAACTGTTTTGTCTCAGATAATTCTACGATTGTAGGGGATGTAAAGTTGGGTGACAATTGTAGCGTTTGGTTCAATGCAATCATCAGGGGAGACGTACACTACATTAAAATTGGAGACAGAGTGAACATACAGGATGGGGCCGTAATCCACTGCACTTATCAAAAGGCACCTACTATTATCGGCAATAACGTATCTATTGGTCATAACGCGATTGTACACGGATGTACGGTTCACGATAATGTTTTAGTAGGGATGGGCGCAATAGTTATGGATGGAGCAGTGATAGAGAGCAACTCAATAGTAGCGGCAGGGGCGGTTGTGCTTGAAGGTACTCATATCCCTTCTGGAACTATATTTGCTGGGGTGCCAGCCAAAAAAGTAAAAGAAATTGACCCCGAACAGATAAGCGGTTTGATACAGAAAACAGCTGATAGTTATGTAGCTTACTCAGACTGGTTCAAAGAGTAGCTAATCCTGCCAAATTTTGACCTGTTTCAGGCTTATCTTCTCATGAAAGAAAATACGGGTGCTTTGGTCAAAAGCCTCGGTAAAGTCTGAAACATAAAATTGATACTTGGGCTTCTTATTATCGCTCAATAAGTTGCTTTTCACGAGTGTTTCTTTCACTTTCAGTGCTACTACTTGAGCAGAGTCTACTATATCAACCTTACCTTTATAATACTCATCAACGGTCTTTCTTATCAACGGATAATGGGTACATGCGAGAGCAATGGCTTTGATACCTTTCAGGTTTTTCTTTGATAGGTAGTCAAAAATGATGGTGCGGCTGATGTTATTATTAAAATAGCCTTCTTCTATCATTGGCGCAAGTAGAGAGGTAGCTAGCGTAGCAACTTCAATATCCTTATTTTTCTTTTTCAATTTTCTAGGGAACACTCTTGAATTAATAGTGCCTTTGGTGCCTATTACGCCAACTTTTTCATTGGCATGGTTCTTCTCCAGGTAATCCACTATTGGGTCAATCACATTAATCACGGGGATGTGCCTGGGCACAGCAGCTTTCACTGCGGCATAAGCGTATGAAGAAGCCGTATTACAAGCTATCACCACCATCTTACATCCTTTCTCCTCTAAAAACTGTGCAATCGCTTTAGAGTAGTTCTTTATTGACTCGGCAGATTTGTCCCCATAGGGCAGGTGGGCAGTATCCCCAAAATAGATAAGACTCTCATTGGGTAAAAGTTCTTTAATGGCATAGGCTACCGTAAGCCCACCTATACCTGAATCAAAAATACCGATAGGTTGATTACTGCTATTCAAGAGATAAGGATAAAAAAAATCCACCGTCAAGTTTTTGGCGGTGGACTAAGATATTCAAAATCTTGTTGGTTTATTTCAAGCCTAGCTCTTTCTTAACAAGTGGCAGTAAGTCATTGCCACCATCATTAAAGAGTATGCCACCTTGTGCTTGGTCAATGATGTAATTAAAACCATTGGCCTTAGCTACTTTTTCTATAGCAGCCATAGCTTTATCAGCGATTGGCTTAAACAATTCTTGCTCTTTCTGCGCGATAGCTTGGTTGGCTTTAGTTTGGAAATCACTTAGCCTTTTTTGCTTATCGGCATATTCGTTTAGCTTGGTTTCCCTCACTAGTTCTGACATCGTTTGTTGTTGATCTTGAAACTCCTGCGCCATGGCTTGCAACTCTTTATCCATTTTGTCGAATTGTGCCCTTAGTGATTTGGCAAACAACTCCAAAGAGTCTTGTGCAACCTTAGCTGCCGGCATAGCAGTTATCAATTCTTGAGAGTTGATATGTCCTACTTTTGAACCCTTTTGTCCGAAAGCGAACATACTCACTGCAACAAATACAATAACCAGTAATCCTGTCTTTTTCATATCTCAGTTTATTTGATTTAGATTGATGTTTACAAAGTTAATAGTTTATTTATTCTTCTCCTTCTGTGCCGTAGCCTAACTTCTCTAAAACCTCTTCACTTAAATCGTACCTCTCGTTAGCAAACAATATGGTCAAGTCGCTCGATTTGTCAAAAACTATCGCATAGCTTCTTGCCTCTGCCAACTCCTTAATTGCGTTATATACTTTATCCTGCAATGGTTTTATCAATTCCTGGCGCTTTTTGTACAAATCACCATCCACGCCAAACCTTCTTTTTTGAAGCTCTTTCACTTCTTTCTCCTTAGCCATTATCTCATCCTCTCTGCGTCTTTTCATCTCTTCTGTCAAGAAAACACCTTCGGCTTGATAGTCTTTATACATCTTGTCTACCTGGCTCAACTTCTCCTCAATTTCTTGTTGCCATTGCAATGATATCTCATTCAGCTTAGACTGCTTTGAGTCATACTCTGGTATGTTTTCCAGTATGTATTTCGTGTCAACTACAGCAAACTTTTGTGCGCTGGCAACGGCTACTATACTCAATATAAGGGCAAATGTTACAATTATTCGTTTCATCTTTTGGTCCTCCTATTTTTTTATTTCCCCTCTTTTAAGGACAGGGCAAATGTAATTAATTAATGTTACTGAAATGTCTGTCCAATTGAGAAGTGGAATTGTGGTCCATTAGCACCTGGCTGATAAGCTTCATCAAAACCATAGCCCCAATCAAGACCCAATAAACCAAACATAGGTAGAAATATCCTCACACCAGCCCCAGCTGATTTGCGAATGCTAAATGGATTAAACTGGTCAAAGTTGCTCCATGAGTTGCCCGCTTCAGCAAAGCCCAGCACATATATTGTGGCTGACGGGTTAAGTGATATCGGAAATCTCAATTCCATAGTGTATTTATTGTAAATCGTACCTCCCTCTGTGTTCCCGAACTGATTAACAGGTGTTAATGAACTGTTCTCATACCCCCTTAGGGCTATGATTTCCCGTCCATCTAGTGCGAAACCTGAAAGGCCATCACCACCTAAATAGAACCTTTCAAACGGTGTAATACCCAAAGTTCTATTATACAATCCAAGGAACCCAAATTGGACTTTAGATGCTAACACCAAATTTCCTGCCATTTTTGTAAAATGCACTGCGTCAAACTTCCATTTGTGATATTCTGTCCATTCAAATTTCTCTTCGGGAGTAGCGTCACTCAAGTCCTTACCTAAATTAAATGGAGGTGTTAATTGAAGGCTTAATGAGACTTGTGAGCCGTATCTTGGATAAATGGGCTGGTCAATTGAATTACGGGATACTACAAACTTTGTAGTGAAAGTATTAGACTTACCGTTGCTAAAGTCACTGGTTAAGACATAGTTTTCCAGGTTATAATTTTGATATCCTAATTCAATATATCCAGTAAAGAAATCGTCGGGCCATGGTAGCCTTGCGCCAAATCCTACTGTAGTACCAAAGATGTTGATGGCTTGTCTTCCGCTTTCACCACGTCTCACGCCATTAGTTTGTGTGGAATAATATACGCTCACACTTAATGAGTTAGGCTTCTTGCCACCCAACCATGGTTCCGTAAATGAGAAATTATAAGATTGGAAGAACAATCCATTTGATTGTGCCCGCAGTGTGAGCCTTTGCCCATCTCCAGATGGCAATGGCCTCCAGGCGCTTTTCTTAAATAAGTTCTGCAATGAGAAATTGTTGAAGGATAAACCTAATGTACCCACAATTCGGCCAGCACCCCAACCACCTGATAACTCAATTTGGTCAGATGGTTTTTCTTCCACCACATATTCAATATCTACAGTTCCATCCGTTGGATTAGGCTTTGGGTTTACTTGTAGCTTTTCAGGGTCAAAATAGCCTAAGTTGGCTAATTCACGTTGCGAACGAATGATATCTGCACGGCTGAATAAGGCACCTGGTTTTGTCCTTATTTCTCTAAGGATTACACGGTCATTTGTTTTAGTATTACCAGTTACTGTTACTCTATTTATCCTTGCCTGCTTGCCTTCATACATGCGCATCTCCAAATCGATAGAATCGCCTTCAACCAACACTTCAACCGGAGTTACGTTGAAGAAAAGATAACCATCATCCAAGTAAAGGGAGCTTACATCACGGCCGCTCTGGTTCATATAAAGATTGGTTTCCAAAGCCTCTTGATTATATACATCACCCTTCTTCACACCCAGCACTTTGGTAAGCACTTCATCTTTATACTTGGTGTTACCTACCCAATCTATATTGCGGAAATAGTATTTTTTCCCTTCGGTAAGGCTAATTTCGATATTGATGGTTTTCTCATCATATTGATAAATAGTGTCGCTTAAAATTTGTGCATCGCGAAAGCCTTCTTTATTATACTTGGCAATTATATTTTGTTTGTCTGTTTTGTATTCGTTCTTTAAAAATTTGGATGCTTTAAAGATGTTCCACCAGCGCTTTTTCTTGGTCTCCTTCATGACTCTCCTAAGCTTTTTGTCGCTCATTTTCTCATTGCCATGAAATATGATGTCATTTATCTTAACCTTGTCTTTCTTCTTAACAGCAATTAACAAGAAAATGCTATTAGGTAGCGTACTGTCTGGTTCCGTAACTAGGTTCACTTCAACATTTAGAAATCCTTTCTCTTTGAAATAAGACTCCACTCTTGATTTGGTGGTCGATTCAAGGTTTTCATTAAATACCTTGCCCTTTATCAGTTTAATTTTATCCCTGATATCATCTTCCTCAGACTTTTTAGTGCCTTTAAAGCGAAAACCTGCTAATCTTGGCCGTTCTAGCAGATAATACTCCAAGAAGATTTTATTGCCTACTATCTTAGTTGCCCTAATGTCAATATCTGAGAAAAGTCCTTGATTCCATAAGTTTTCAAGAGCTTTGGTTATTTTGTCACCAGGCACTGTTATTTTATCACCTTCTGCCAAGCCTGATAATAGAATTAACACCTTTTTGTCAAGGTGTTCCACACCTTCAACAGCAATATCGCCTATAATATACTCCTTGGGGCTACTGTAATCAATAGCATCTAGTCCATCGTCACCAAGAATAATCTGAGCGTAAGAAGCAAAGCCAATACAGCTAAAAAACACTAGAAGTAACGATATTTTTCTCATACTCTCAGGCAGTGATTTGCTCACTGATTTTACCAAACCTTCTTTCTCTCTTTTGGTAATCAACAATAGCTTGGTATAAGTCTTCTTTTGTGAAGTCTGGCCACAGTTTGTCTGTAAAGTAGAGTTCCGCATAAGCTATTTGCCAAAGCAAAAAATTACTAACCCTGTATTCACCACTTGTTCTTATAAGCAATTCAGGGTCAGGGTAACTAGCCGTGCAAAGGTGCGAATTTATTAACGTTTCATCAATATCGCTTTCTGATATTGCGCCGTTTTTAACATTTTTTACGATTTTCTTAACCGCCTCGGTTATTTCCCATTTTGAGCTATAACTAAGTGCTAGTATTAAGGTCATTTTATCGTTGTCCTTAGTAATTTCAATTGCCTCTTTTAACTCCTTGTGGCAATTGCCTGGCAAACTCTCAAGGTTGCCAATAGCTTCAAGCCTCACATTATTCTTGATTAGGGTTTTTGTTTCCTTGGCAATAGTGCTTACCAATATCTTCATCAAGGCAGTTACTTCAGCCTTTGGCCTGTTCCAGTTCTCGGTAGAGAAGGCATAAAGCGTAAGGTGTGTAATTCCAACTTCAACTGCTGCTTCTACAATTTCCCTCACAGTTTTCACGCCGCCTTTATGCCCAAAGGTTCTCAGTTTGCCCATTTTCTTAGCCCATCTGCCATTACCATCCATAATAATGGCCACATGCTTGGGTAATTTCTCGGTGTTTATTTGGTCTTTTATACTCATTTCTAGAGGCTGATTGCCTTAATCTTCAATGCGGGTTAGGTATCGTTAACGAGGGATATTTATTGAAATTATATTCGCGATAAAAATGAAAGCTAATGCGTTAATAAGCTTCGCAGTTTTCAGGTCTGTTTTTAATCCTGTACGTGATGGTAATACCCGCGAATGAATACCAGTCATTACCAGTAGAATTTCCCCTTTGCCTGTCAGTGAGGCTGGTTGGTGAGCCTGACCTATCAGAAAGTACAGCAGCTGTTGGGCCATATTCTGCGGCCAACACCAAAGGGTCAGCATAGGTGGTGCTTATATCATCAAGGTAGTCGGTAAATGTCATTCGCATTCCCCATTCAAGGCCTATACCAATAGGTTTACCTAGGTTAAATTTAAATCCAATACCAAAAGGGATAGATGCCTGTGTGAGAGAGTAATCTTTTCTGGTTGGATATCCTGTTGTTCCCAAGTCG
>JANQJC010000129.1 GCA_028281825.1 Flavobacteriales bacterium | reverse complement strand
ACTTTTTTCTTGACTATTCTTCCCACTTTTCTTTGCTTCTCCAAAGAAAAGTTACAAAAGAAAAGAGCCCACGAAAACCAACCGCGAGCTTGAGCTTGTTGCACGAGCCAACGCCACCATATTGCCGCTCAACTCTACGGTTCGCGCTTTTCTTGGACGCCCCTCGCGCAAGGCTATAAGGATTTGAAATTGTAAGCCTAACTCAGTTATGCCGTTCAGAAAATAGAAATCGTCATTGCGAGGAGTGGAGCGACGAAGCAATCTCCTTCATTACTTTTTTCTTGACAAAAAAGTAACCAAAAAGTCAAGGCTGACTGACTTAGTCTTGAAACTCACAAAACCCTCCACCACGGATGTATTGAAGCCGTCCACTTCGCGGACTTCCGCAATTCATCCTTAGGCCTTTGCCCTGCTTTTGGAGTTTGCTACGCCTAACTCAGTTATGCCATTAAAGAGTAAAGGGTAGAAGACCGTCATTGCGACCCCGAAAGCATTCGGGCGACGAAGCAATCTCTGATTCTTGAATCAGCGCGTTTTATGTATTACTTTTTTCTTGACAAAAAAGTAACCAAAAAGTCAAGGCTGACTGACTTAGTCTTGAAACTCACAAAACCCGCCACCACGGATGTATTGAAGCCGTCCACTTCGCGGACTTCCGCAATTCATCCTTGGGCCTTTACCCTGCTTTTGGAGTTTGCTACGTCTAATTCAGTTATGCCAGTGTAATTCAATGATGGGGTTTGTATTGGAGGTCGTGGGTCTGTGCCCGCGGACGGAGAAGGCTTTGTTTTGTGGTGTTTTTTCTCTAGGTTTGGTTTTCTGCTAAGCAACCAGCTATGATTTCTCTTTTTAGGTTTTTATTACTCAGGTTTTTGCTGCTTGCCGCTGTTTTGGTGGTGGGGGTGGGTGATGTGAAATCTTTAGAGTTGAAAGATGATTCTTGGTTGAAGGAAATAGAAAAGAGTATAGCCACATTTGAATCAAAAGAAAGGTTTTACTTAAGACATGCAGTAAATTATAGAGAACAACAATTTAAAGAGATATATAAAGATCACCCTTATCACTTTGGTAAGAGGGCCTACGTGCTCTTAAGCAGATTGTATTCTTTTGTTGGCGACTATACTGCGGGTACATTGTATCCGTTTACTAATGTTTATACTGATCGTTTGGCGTATTTTGAGAATATATTTCTTGATAGGCTTAAGGTGCCAGGGGGAACGATTAGTATCGAAGATTGTAGTGTGAATAACCTTAAGGTAAGTGAGGTAATAAGTTTGTTTCCACCTACGATTAATAGATGCAGGATAGCTGAAGCAGTTATTGAATGTGAAAGTGTGTATGCTATGTATAGTGATGCAACTCTAATGGTTGACTCATCAAAAATAGAAGAATTAACCTTTTATAATAATACTGTAAAAAAAAGAGCAATAGATAAAGGAGTGCCATTTAGTGTTTTTTCAGGAAGATTGGGGGTTGATGCTACTACAATGTATACAATGAATCTTGCACATAGATTCTCAGAAGTAAGGAGTTTTGAGTTTAAGTCTGATACTATAGGTATGTTGCATATATATGCGATGAAAGACACTAGTAGTAAGATTTTGCCAGCAGCAGAAATAGGTATGAAGGACTGCCTAATAGATACATTAATACTTGACGGTGCTATTGGTACGTTAATCAAGTTTATTGAAAGAGGCCCCAATATTATCAAGAATATAATTTTGGATAGACAGGAGAGATTTGAACCAGACACTTTTTTTGATTTAGGTGTATTTATTCAGAATGAGAAAAGAAATGAAGAAAACTGCGTGTTGCATTTCAGTTACCCGATTAATAGAAATGTTGTTTTTAACTACAAGTTTCATGAGCTAAATAGGGCAAGTGTAGATAGTTGTTTCAAGAAAGACCCTGATGCCACACATTTTATGTTTCAAAACTTGCTTGCTATGCAGGACAAGTATGGTTATGTTGGTGGAAAAGAGAAGTTGCAGATACAATACAATAACTTATGCCTGGAGGGTAGTTGGACCTTCGAGCTATTCTTCTCCAAATGGTGGTGGAACTACGGCTATGACAAAGGGCGTATCTTTTGGTGGACGGGTGGGCTGTTTTTGCTGTTTTTCTTTGTAAATCATTGGAACCATAAGTACTTGGTGAATGAGGTATATAGCATCAAGGCCTTAGAGCCTCTTTTCAAAATGAGTTATTATGAATCATTAAAAGGGCCACATAGGTTAGAACGCCCTTTCTTGGGTGCCTTGTTCTATTCTGCGCTTATCTTTTTTGGTGTTAAGCTGGATGTAAGTGCTTTTAAAATAAACCATTCAGGAAAGAATATCTTCTTTGTGGTTTATCTCTACACCTTCTACGTGATAGGTATTGTGTGCCTGGTGTTTATCGCCAATTATATTTTGCTGAAGTAGTGGTAAGCAATTGTTTTTACCTTTGGCGGCAAACTAACACTTGATATGAAACGACTATTGTTTTTGGCTTTTCCGGTGGTGATGTTGATGGCTTGTGCGCCTCAGGATAACGATGCTGAGCGCATTGAGCAGGCTTTGCAGGGTCAGCAGCAACGCATATTGGATATGGCGGGCATTACCGATACCCTGTTTTTTGATACCATTAAGGTGGTGAAGGTGGAGCGGATTAGTCAGCCACAGATGGTGGTTATGAAAACCGAGCGCTATGAGACCCGCAATAAGGTGCTTGCGACATCGCTGGAGACGAAGAAGAAAAGGTTGGAGAACTATGGTGCCGAAGGGGAGGAAGTGGACTCTGCCAAGGTGGCCGAAACCCAAGCCCGTATAGCTGATATTGAACAGCAACTGGCCCATAATAAGCATTAGCTGGATAGCCTGAACAAATTGCTTGAGGGTAACCTGGATGCCGAGAAGGTGCTTTACTACAAGGCTTATGTGAGGCTGGCCATTAGCGATGTGGAGAATGAAACGAGGAGCCTGAATGCGCAGATGATACTTACCCCGCAATTGCAGCTTATCAAGCCTACGGATATGAAGTAGGGCTAAACAGTTATGAGCTTGGTAGAGTGCCCTCATTATTATTAACCACAGAGAACACAGGGGATTCCACAGAGCGCATAGAGGGGAGTTTTATTTGGACTAAGTTGTTCACTACATTTCAAAAATTTTGGTTTAGCTTTGGTGTGATGAAACGCTTTGTATTGTTACTACTACCCTTTGGGTTATTGGCTTGCAAAAAAGAGAAGCATGAGATTAATGTCGCTATCACTTGCGATGTTACCAGTGGCGACTCTTGCTACTACAACGGTGGGGTGCAAAAGCAAAACTCAAGCGAAACGGATAGGGTGGAGGGGATGTTTAACGGGAGCTATGAGCGTACCTTTAAGGCTGCCGATGGCGACTTGTTTTTCTTTACCGTGTATAACCCCAATCAGGATGACTTGCCCTATGAGATAAAGGCTTACTTTGATGGTGAGCTAAAGTGGGAGTGCGCCGATAGCGTTCAGCACAAGGACAATGATGGTAACAAGAATGCCTGCAATACCTGGATTACGGTGGGGGAGTAGAGAGGCCGTGTGAGTGTGGAGTGTGTGGCTTTTGGCGAAAGCACCAAATCACAATAAATCAAATTACAAACCTGAATACCGTCATTGGGAGCCTGTTTTTACACCCCATCCCCATCCCCAGCCCTTCCCCTTCCCGAAATTCTTCGGGACAGGCTTAAGGAAGGGAGCTTGGTAAGTCTTCCCTTGAGGGAAGATTTAGAAGGGTGTATCTGGGTGTTTGTCTATTACTTTTTTCTTGACAAAAAAGTAACCAAAAAGTCAAGGCTGACTGACTTAGCCTTGAAACTCACAAAACCCACCACCACGGATGTATTGAAGCCGTCCACTTCGCGG
>JANQJC010000101.1 GCA_028281825.1 Flavobacteriales bacterium | reverse complement strand
AAACCAGTACTGGCATTTCCGTCAAAGTAAACAGAAGGGTCATTCACATTACCCGCATCAAATTCTATTTCATCCATTTTTGATACCGCATCCATATCTTTACTGTATGCTGTATTGTCCCAGTCTATTAGATCGTCACTAAGATAAAGCTCATTATTAGTAGAGTTTACATCACCGATATACACATTTCCAGATGTGCGCTCTATATCGCCTCCCACAGCGATCCAGTCTCCATCACCTGCCGTCGCAATCGTAGTAGGGTCTGTCCATGTCATAGTCCCATTAGCATCCGAAACTGGCAGATAACCAACACTTTGGTTGCCATCCACCATCCGTATGGACCCCACTACATGCAACTTATCTTCTGGCTCGTCTATCCCAATACCTACTTGTAAGTCATCAATGTCCGCTGAAAAAATGGCATTAGCTGATGCGTCTTCTATTAGTAGATAATTCGAAAATGTGCGGTAGTATAAAGCTGCTTCACCATTTACAAAACTTAGTCCATGTGGTCCCGTGCCTCCATTAAATTGTATCTCACTTGTATTTGAAGGCATAATCATATTACCTCCTGTCGAAAGAGTAAAGTCTGTACCATCAAAAGTCAGTCCAGCATTACCAGATATAGTATTGGTTCCTGTCCAATAAGTCACTTGATTAGCAACTCCGGTCCCAGTTACAATATCCACTGTGCCGTCAACCAACCTCTCCCATTGTGGAGCAGCTGGTGTTCCTGAATTATAGTAATACCCTAAAGTATTATCAGTCTGGTAAATTATTAACCCAGTTGCAGGTAGTGTTATTCCGTTTCTTTGGGTTTGTGTGAGCCTAGGAGGTAAAAATCCCTGATTAGTAGAGCGCACTTCTAGCATTGCAGAAGCATCTGGAATACCCGTTGTACTATTAATTAATACACCAGAAGTTTGTGAAAACACCAAGCTTGAAAAGCATAGACAAGTGAATGAAAAAAGTAGCCTTTTTAAGTTATTCATGACCTTTGTTTTTGTAGGAATACAAAACTAGGCCAAACTTCATATGGACTATGTTAAATAAAGGTTAGAGAGTATGGACTAAACATGGACAAAACCCATTTTCACACCATTTTTAGACCAACAACACCCAAAATTGATTGTCTATGGTTATGTCAATGAGGTTTCACCGCCTAATTTGCTTTAAAACAAAAAGGGAGCCCCCACCACAGGGGCCCCCAAACCAACCACCAAAACCGGAGCCTACAGACCGAAGCCGTAGTAACTCCGATAACCATTAGGGTATACACCCTCTATAAGTACGCCGCCATTTTTGCTTTCCAACGCTTGCACAACATCTTCGGCGGTATTTACTTTTCTTTTATCCACTTTAGTGATAATGAATCCTTCTTTAATTCCAGCACTCCTCAATTTTCCACCTTGCAGTTTGCTCACCTTCACTCCTCCATCTATTCTTAGTTTCCTCATTTCACTATCAGAAACCGGGCCAAATTCTGCACCAAGGGTAGCAAGGGTCCTATTCTCTGCTGCCTTAGCTATTTTTTGAATAGTGCCGTTCTTATTTCTTAAAACAACTGGAACTACCTTTTGTTTACCACTTCTTAGTACAGTTACGTCTACTTCATCACCAGGGCGATAGCGGGCAACTATTTCTTGCAACTCTGGCACATTACGTGTTGTGCTACTGCCCACCCTGGTAATTATATCACCGGCTTCTATTCCGGCATCCGCGGCAGCACCGCCATCACTCAGTCCCATTACATATACACCATCCTGCACTTCAATACCAGCAGCATCAGCCAATGTAGCGTCTATATCACGAATACTTACGCCGATAAATGCTCTCTGAACAGCTCCAAACTCTACCAAATCATCCACCACTTTCCGCACCATATTCACGGGAACAGCAAAAGAATATCCTGCATAAGAGCCAGTTGTTGACGCAATAGCAGTGTTGATACCTATCAAAGCACCTTCAGTATTTACCAATGCGCCACCACTATTCCCTGGATTTACAGCAGCATCAGTTTGTATGAAAGATTCAATAGCAAACTCTTCTCGAAGAATATTAATATTCCTACCCTTTGCACTCACAATACCAGCAGTTACGGTGGAATTCAAATTAAAAGGATTACCAACAGCAAGCACCCATTCACCTACCTTTATATCATCTGAGTTACCAAAAGGCACATACGGTAAATCTCTTTCATTTACTTTAAGAAGCGCCAAATCAGTTGTTGGGTCTGTACCTACCACTTCGGCCTTATAGGTTCTCTTATCATTAAGTACAACCTCAATTTCAGAGGCATCACTCACAACATGATTATTGGTTACTATATACCCATCATCACTGATAATCACACCAGAGCCACTAGCCTTTTGTGGTTGCTGCTTGTAAGGGCGACCATATCCAAAGAAATCTCTGAAAGGATCATAATAATTATTTTGGTTGCCCATGTAAGTAGTTTTCACGTGTACAACTGCATGTGTAGAAGCTTCTGCTGCAACTGTAAAGTCAACTCGTGACTCTGGAGCTAAGGCATTATAATTGGTATAATGGACATTCTCTGGTTGATTCAAATTTTGGTCACCAGCTAGATTCACATAATTTCCACGGTCTTGCGTATCTTTGTAGTGGTCATAAACAGTAACAGAAGCAAAACCACCGAGAAATGCGGCTAAAAATAATCCCAATAACTTTTTCATGTTCTCTTTCTTTTAAATGGTTAAACTTATAAGTGGTTATACAAAAACTGTGCCTTACAAGCACAAATTTAACTCTGAAGCCTCGTTAATGTTGTCCCACGACTCTTAAAAAATGTTAATGCAATTCGAAAAATATCAAGGTACGGGAAATGATTTCATCATTGTTGATAATAGGGAGAATGACTTCAAACCTGACAAAAATACAGTCGAGCACCTGTGTGACCGAAAATTTGGCATAGGAGCCGACGGTTTAATGCTTCTGGAAAATGAGCCAGGCTATAACTTCAAGATGGTATACTTCAATGCCGATGGCAATGAAAGTAGCATGTGTGGTAATGGTGGAAGATGCCTCGCAGCTTATGCTTACAGTAAAGACATTTTTAAAGACAAATGCCATTTTTTAGCTATTGATGGCGATCATGATGCCAAGTTATTAGAGGATAAAGGCAAAAGTTATACTGTGAGCCTTAAAATGATAGATGTGAATGAGGTAAACACCTTTGAAAATGACTTGGTGATAGACACAGGCTCACCTCACTATCTCAGGTTTTTGAGTGACATAGCCAATGTTGATGTGTACAATGAAGGCTACAAAGTGAGGAATAGTGACCCATTTACCAAAGAGGGAATAAACGTTAATTTCCTGGAAATGAAAGACGGTTTTTTGCATGTGCGCACTTATGAACGTGGTGTAGAAGATGAAACACTTTCATGCGGCACAGGTGTAACAGCCGCAGCCCTGGCAGCCGCCGAAAAGGGCATGTTGAATGGCAATAATATTTGCAAAATACAAACAAAAGGTGGTAAATTACAGGTACGTTTCAATAGGAATGACTCAGGTGGCTTTAATGATATTTGGCTGGAAGGCCCCGCCACTTTTGTTTTTAAGGGCGAAATAAAAATATAAAACCATGCAGGAAAACCTTTTGACAGGTAAAAAAGTAAAGCTCCGTGCATTGGAACCAGAGGATGAAGACATTCTTTACATCTGGGAGAATGATAGTGCTGTTTGGCATGTGAGTGGCACTTCTTCCCCTTTTTCGCGCAAGGTAATCAGAGAATATGTTGAGAATTCTCATTTTGACATCTACACTACCAAGCAACTTCGCTTGATGATTGATACATTGGAAGGTATTCCTGTTGGTTGTATTGACCTTTTTGATTTTGACCCACAAAACCTAAGGGCTGGTATCGGAATTTTGGTCTCAAACAAAGAAAACCGAGGTAAGGGATATGCATCTGAAGCTTTAAAACTAACTGTCAACTATACCTTTTCAGCTCTTCACATTCACCAGCTACACTGCGTGATTACCGAAACTAACAAAGAAAGTATTAAGTTATTCGAAAAAAATGGCTTTAATGAATGTGGGACTATTAAAGATTGGGTAAAGCTCAATAATAAATGGGCTAATGTGAAGTTTTATCAATTGATAAATAAGAGTTAAGAAAACTGTGGGGAAGAAAAAGACCAAAAAGTCCACCTTTTTAAGAAAGGTAATCATCTCATTTTTGATTATTGTACTCGGTATTGGTGGTGTATCCGTTTGGCAATTCTATAGACTTACTTACAAGAATAATGTGCATATCGGTGAAGGAGAAAATCCTTACATCTATATTAGAACTGGCTCTTCTTTTGACCATGTGAAGCAAGCGCTTTACGACCGTGATATTATTATTGACCAAGTTACCTTTGAGTGGTTCGCTGAATTACGAGACTATAAGCACAATATAAAGCCTGGCCGCTACAAAATTGAGGGTAAAATGGGCAACAAAGAGTTGCTGGATATGTTACGCGCAGGCTTACAAACCCCGCTAAACATTGTCCTCAACAAGATAAGAACCAAAGAGGATCTTGCTTCTCAGGTGGGTAATCAATTAGAAGCTGATTCATTGGAGTTACTAAAGCTACTCAACAGTAATAGCTTTATGCATGATTACGGCCTTAATGCAGAAAACGCTATGGCCCTGTTCTTACCCAACACCTATGAGTTTTATTGGAATACAGATGCAAGGGGGTTCTTAGAAAGAATGGGTAAGGAGCGTGAGCGTTTTTGGACTGACGAAAGGAAGGTTAAAGCTAAGGCGGCACAATTATCTCCTGTTGAAATTACTGTCCTTGCCTCAATAGTAGAAAAAGAAACCAACGTTAGAAGTGAGCAACCAACAGTAGCTGGCGTATATATCAATAGGTTGAACAAAGGCATGTTGCTTCAGGCTGACCCCACCTTGATATTTGCCATTGGTGACTTTACAATTAAAAGGGTGCTAAACAAGCATAAGGAGGTGAACTCACCATACAATACTTATAAGTTTAAGGGACTTCCTCCTGGCCCAATATGCTTACCTGATATTAAGACTATTGATAATACACTTAACTACCAAAAACACGATTACCTTTATTTCTGCGCCAATTCAGACATGAGTGGAACTCATGTTTTCGCGAAAAGTTACTCGCAGCATTTGGTAAACGCCAGACGTTTTCAACGAGAACTAAATAAACGTAACATATACAGATAACAGGCTTTCTATCTTACCTTTGTGTAGATGTTTAACGAGTTTGTAGATAGCCTTAAAGAAAGACTAGACCAACCCTTACCTGGGGATGAAGCGCAAATGAAAATGGCTTCTACTTTCAGGAGGGCGAGGTTGATGGAAGAAATAGACAGAAGAAAGGCGCGTTTGGGTAGTGTGCTTATATCGCTCTATCTTGAAAATGATGAGATTCATACCGTATTAATGAAGCGTCCTTCATACAAAGGGGTGCATAGTGGACAAGTAAGTTTTCCAGGAGGAAAAAAGGAAGACGGAGATGATGACCTTATTACCACCGCATTACGCGAGGCACATGAAGAAGTAAATATTGTTCCAGAAAAAGTGAACATAATTGGTGTATTAAGTGAACTCTACATCCCACCAAGTAACTTTTTGGTTTTACCGGTTATGGGTTACCTGGATGAAAAGCCCAAACTGGTGCCAGATGCCCAAGAGGTTGAAAGCATATTAGAAGTACCTTTCAAACATTTTTTCCAATCAAGTTCACTTAAAGAAGGTAACATACCAGTAGGTAATGGCTACAAGATAAGAGCTCCTTACTTTGATGTGCAAGGGCATGTAGTTTGGGGAGCAACCGCTATGATAATCAACGAGATGATGGAAATAGTAAGGGATGTAAAGCCTACACCATTCTGATAAAAATGATTGATTTGCTTTTAATATTTTAGCCCTTCATTTAACCTGATAGGCATGAAAAACTTATTTATCAAATTTCTTTTATTATTCGTATTAGCCAGCTTGAGCGCCCATGCTGACGAAGGCATGTGGCTTCCATTGTTGCTAAAGAAATACAATGAAGCTGACATGCAGTCTAAAGGCCTAAAGCTGAGTGCTGAAGATATATACAGCGTAAATAATGCAAGCCTAAAGGATGCCGTAGTGCGTTTTGGTGGTGGCTGCACGGGTGAATTGATTTCAGCTGGAGGCTTATTGCTTACCAATCACCATTGTGGGTATAGTTCTATTCAAAACCATAGCACAGTAGAGAAAGACTACTTAAAAGATGGTTTCTGGGCTATGGATAGAAATGAAGAGTTGCCAAACTCTGGCCTTACAGCCACTTTCTTAGTGAGAATGGAGGATGTAACCGAACAAGTACTGGAAGGTGTAACTGATGAAATGAGCGAAAGCCAGCGAGAATCAATAATAACTGTCAACTCAAGAGATATAGAAAAAACGGCGGAAGAAGGCAACCAATATAGGGCAACTGTAAAAGCATTTTACTATGGCTCGGAGTTTTATATGTTCGTGACAGAAACCTACAGGGATGTGAGACTTGTAGGGGCTCCACCATCTTCTATAGGCAAGTTTGGCGGCGATACAGACAACTGGATGTGGCCTCGCCATACGGGAGATTTTTCACTTTTCAGGATTTACGCCAATATAAACAATGAGCCGGCAGATTATTCCCCATCTAATGTACCCTACAAACCAAAACACCATTTTCCAATCTCCTTAAGTGGTGTAAAAGAGAATGATTTTACAATGATATTTGGTTTTCCTGGTAGAACCGAAGAATATCTTACCTCATTTGCAGTTGAACGAACACTAAATGTCGTAAACCCTATTGGTATTAAAATTCGCGAACAAAAGCTAAAACTAATGAAGGAAGAGATGAACAAAAGCAGAGAGGTATGGTTAAAATATGCGGGAAAGTATGCCAGTATTAGTAACTATTATAAAAAGTGGAAAGGTGAAAATCGCGGACTTAAAAAATTAGATGCAATTGCAAAAAAGCAAGCACAGGAAGAACAATTTCAGCAATGGGCCAATGGAACAGTAGAGCGAAAAGCTAAGTATGGCAATTTACTTCCGCGGTTTGAAGCTATATACACTGAACAAGAAAAATATGAAAAAGCGCTTGCACTTATTAATGAAGCAGCATTTGGTATAGACCTTATTCTGTATGCTTATAGATTTCAGTCATTGGAAAGGACTAGTCAATCAGAATATGCTACCAATGAAGAAGTTGCATCCAAAGTCAAGTCATTACAGGAACATGCTGAGAAGCGTTTTCAGAACTATTACCCAGAGCTAGAGAAAAAAATGTTTCCTGCACTTATTGAGATATACTTTAATGAAACGGATGAGAGTTTGCAGCCGGACATTTACAACACAATCATGAAAAAGTACAAAGGTGATTATCAAAAATATGCTAATCATGTGCTTTCCAAATCCATCTTCACTGACAAAGGGCGAATGGATAAATTCTTAAGTTCATACAAAAAGTCATCAGTAAAAAAGCTCTTAAAAGACCCAGGTTATGCCCTTTTCAATGCCATCTTCACTACTTATCAGGAAAAGATAAAACCTGAAAATAGAGAAGCATATGACAAGTTGGATGTAATGATGCGTACATACATTCAGGGGTTGAGAGAAATGCAAGACACCAGAATATTCTATCCTGACGCAAACTCTACCTTGCGCCTAAGTTATGGGAAAGTGGAAGGATACTTCCCAAATGACTCTACTGAATACCAACCCTTTACCCACTTAGAAGGCATGATGGATAAATACAAACCAGGTGACGAAGAGTTTGATATTCCAGAAAAACTGATACAACTATACAAAACTAAGGATTATGGCAGGTATGGGTATGAAAATAAAATGCCTGTTTGCTTTATTGCCTCGAACCATACTACTGGTGGTAATTCTGGTAGCCCAATCATCAATGGAGAAGGGCAATTGGTGGGTACCAACTTTGACCGCAACTGGGAAGGCACCATGAGTGATATCATGTATGACCCAACCCAAGTTCGTAATATTTCCGTTGACATTAGATATACTTTATTTATCATTGATAAATTTGCGGGAGCTTCTCACCTTATAAATGAGATGACCCTGGTTAACTGATGATTTTTTTTTGCAGAAATATTCTATTGATTTTGATAGTGCTTCTCAGCGCTCAAACTTATGCTGGTTCACTTGAAAAGGCATTTGAACAACTGGATGAGTATAATTATGGTATCGCCAGAGACTTGTTTCAAAAGTCTGTAAAAAAGCGTCCAGCAGGGGCTTATTATGGACTAAATGTAATGTTCGCACAGCAAAGGTCCCCCTTCCATAACCTTGACTCAGCGCAACACTACCTGATGAGAAGCGAGGAAGCCTTTGGTAAAACAAAAGAACGCGAAAGAAAAAAGCTTTTGAAAATAGGGTTGAAAGAAGAAACCTATGAAATAGAATTGGATAGAATACATCAACTAGCTTATAGTTATATCCAATTTGCAAGTACAGTTGATACGTGCAATTGGTTTATTGAAACCTTCCCTAATGCCCCACAGTTGGAATATGCAATTGAACTGAGAAACAAAAGGGCGTTTGACCGGGCTGATGCTATTGGGACTTACGAAGCTTACAAGAATTTCATGTATAATTATCCTGATGCTAATGAGTATGGCAAAGCCAAAAATCTTTATGAAAAGACTCTGTACAAAACCCTTACTGCCAATAATTCAATAAAAGACTTTATTCGCTTTATTGATAAGTATCCTGAAAGCCCTTATATACCCGATGCCCACGCATCTATTTATATTCTTTCAACCCCTCATCAAACCATTGACGAGTATCATAGTTTTATCAAGAAGTTTCCAAAAAATCCTAACGTACCCGAGGCTTGGGCCAAAATGTATGAGTTGTTTACTACCGACTTTAGCACCGAATCAATTGCTGAATTCAAACTAGAATACCCAGACTATCCATACAAGGATGAACTTTTTAAGGACCTTGCCTTATCAAAAAGCAATTTCTATCCTATAAGTGAGAGGGGGCTTTGGGGCTACATTGATGGCACAGGGAGAAAAGTAATACCTACTATTTATGATTGGTGTGAACCGTTTATAAAAGGCTTGGCGGCTGTTGGAAGGGACGAAAAAGCTGGTTTTATCAATAAAAAAGGAGAGGCCATTATACCTATCGTTTATGACGATGCTGAAGAATTCAAAAACGGTTTTGCTATTGTTGGAAAAGAGGACCTATACGGAATGGTAAATGCCTATGGTAAAATTGTAATACCTATTAAGTATGAAGCCGTATTCGAATTTTCAGATGGCATGGCGAGTGTGTTTAAAAATGGGCGTTATGGGTATGTAGATATGTACGGCCATGAAGCTGTTCCGCTTCAATACTTTGATGCGAATAAGTTTTCGAATGGCATGGCCAGAGTGGTTAAAGATGAAAAGACAGGTTATATAAACACCAAAGGTGAAGTAGCAATAGATTTTATTTATGACGATGGTACTGACTTTAAAAACAACCTCTCAATTGTTGAAAAAGATGACCGCTATTGCTTAATAAATATTAAAGGAGAAATTATACTTCCTTGTGAGTATGATGATGTAGGTGATTTATCTGAAGGCATGCGCCGCGTAATGAAAAACAATAAATGCGGTTTTTTGGATGAGAATGGAAAAGTTGCAATTGAGCTTGAATACGATTGCGTAGAACGCCCTGATTTTAATACAGGATTTAAAAACGGGCTAGCTCTTATCCTCAAAAAAGGTAAAAAAGGGTTTATAGACGAGACTGGTACAATAGCAATTCCGGCTGCTTATGAAGATTTGAAGTATTTCTCTGATGGACTTGCAGCCGCTAAAAAGAACGGAAAATGGGGATATATAGATAAACAGAATAATAAAGTAATTCCTTTCCAATTTGAAGATGCTTACCCGTTTTCTGAAGGTTTGGCCCGAGTAAAACGTGGTGACAAATTTGGCTATATTGATACTAAAGGGGTTACAAATACCCCTAGCGTATTTGATACTGCGAGTGATTTTAAGGAAGGGCTTGCAAAAGTAACCCAAGAAGGTAAATATGGATACATTAATAAAGAAAATAAGTTTGTGTTGCGTTGCGAGTACGATAACGCTGGAGAGGTAATGGAAGGTGATGTGATAAGATTAGAAAAAAAGGGGAAAACCGCTTATTTCAACATCAATACTCGTTACTTCATATGGACGGAGGATGGATTTCCTGAAGATTAGAAATCATTAGCCACTAACTTTAAACTACTACTATGAAAACAATATACCTTGGTTTGCTATTCGCTTTCATACAAATTTCAACTGCAACAAATGGACAAGAGATGAAGACACTACACGATTTTAAAATGACTACCATCGACGGGCAAGAATTTGACCTATCTCAACTCAAAGGTAAAAAAGTGATGGTGGTTAACACCGCAAGTGAATGCGGACTAACACCCCAATATGAGAACCTTGAAGAACTTTACAAAGAGTTTGGCGGTGATAAATTTACAGTTATCGGTTTTCCTGCCAATAACTTTGGGGGGCAAGAACCTGGAAGCGATGATGAAATAAAGGCATTTTGCACCAAGAACTATGGTGTAACTTTTCAAATGTTCAGCAAAATATCGGTGAAGGGTGATGATCAACATCCTTTATACCAATGGCTTACCAAGAAGGAGTTGAATGGGGTGAGCGATGCTGAAATGCTATGGAACTTCCAAAAGTTTCTAATAGATGAAAACGGTAAATGGGTAAGAAATGTGCACCCACAAACTTTGCCTATTGATGAAGATATAGTGAATTGGATAACCGAAAACTAATCAAATGAAGCTAGATATACTGGCTATCGGAGCTCATCCTGATGATGTTGAGCTTGGATGTGGAGCAACAATAGCCAAACATATTTTTCTTAAGAAGAAAGTAGGTATCCTTGATCTTACACGTGGTGAATTGGGCACGAGAGGCACTGCAAAGATAAGGGACAAAGAAGCGAGTGAATCAAGCAAAATATTAGGCGTGAAGCTAAGAGATAATCTGGGTTTTGCCGACGGTTTCTTCACAAACGACAAAAAACACCAGCTAGAACTCATCAAAAAAATAAGGCAATACCAGCCTGACATTGTATTGTGCAATGCCCTATATGATAGACATCCTGACCACGGCAGGGCTGGGCGACTAATTGCGGAAGCATGCTTTTTGGCAGGCTTGCTTAAGATTAGCACCAAACAAGATGGTAAAGGCCAAAAGCTATGGAGGCCAAAAGCTGTTTATCATTACATCCAGTTTTTGCCGGTTGAGCCTGATATTGTGATTGACGTAACAGATTTTATGGAAACAAAAATTGAAGCCATAAAAACCTTTAAATCACAGTTTTATAACCCCAAGTCAAAAGAACCTGAAACCGTTATTTCCTCACCCCAGTTTTTTAGAAACGTGCTTGAAAGGGCTTCAGACCTGGGGCGTATCATTGGTGTTGAATATGGTGAAGGTTTTACTGCTTCACGTTACATTGGCGCAAATAATCTGTTTGATCTTATCTGATTATCAGCTTTTTAGTATTGCTTGATGATTCATTGCCCAGCCGAATAAGGTATCTACCCGATAAAAGCCCAGTTTCGCTTACTTTATAAGTTGGCATATTCCCATTAAGTTAAGAGACTGTATTGCCGAAAAAAATATAACAAAAAAGCCACTCAATTGAGTGGCTTTTTTGTTTCAAGAAGCCTGTTACCGATTATTCAACAATCAATTTCTTGCTTATTCTTTGTTCACCAACAGTTGCATTTATAAAATAAACACCACTACTAAGGTGACTTACATCTAAAGCAAGTTGGTTAGCACCAGCAGCAGACTTGTTTGAGAAAGTTTCTACTAGTTTACCCATCATATCATGGATATCAACCACAACTACTTCAGCCCTATCCATGATAAAGTTCATAGTAACGCTTTCGTTGGTTGGGTTTGGATAAATACTAAAGTCCCTGTGAATAATAGCTTCTTCAGCCATACCTACATTCAATTTAGTAGGTACCTTCACATAAACTATCTCATTGCTTGTAACTCCATGGTCACCTGGTTCAGGCCTTACAGCCATTCCAGCTTCAAAGTCACGCTGATACACAATGTGTAAGTGGTCATCCACGTTATGCGCTAAGCTGGCAAACACATTTTCTGTAAACTCATCATCTGGAAGATAGTTCAAGTCAACAGCAGGAGTCCAGTTAGTACCACCGTCTTCTGATTTTGTAAGGTAAATATGCCTGTAATGGTGATTACCATCTGTCAAGTCTTCGCATACACCACTATAAGCCAAATAGATAACACCATTCTCATCAATGGCTGCACTTGGTTGTGAAGCCAGGCTAATAGTATATCCATTAGATGCAAGAGCCAAATCTGCAAGGCCAGCAAACATATCACCATCCCTATCTACCATAGCAGCAATTGAGTCAGGCCCATTGCTACCGTAGTTCTCATTCCAATAGTATATCACACTTTGGTTTCCAAAAAAGCTGAATTGACCATCAGTGGTGTCATCATTCATAATAGGGCAGCCCCCCGCAAAAACGTGAGCCATTCCATTTTGGTCTAGAATTACGGAAACGGTACCATCATTGGTTACTACTGTATCTGTAATAAGGTCTTGAGTTTCATCAAACTTTGGAACCTGAAATTGGTGTACCATGGTTTTAGTCCAGGTATCACCATTATCTGTAGACTTCATCAAGAATAAATCCTGGAACATACCACCAACAACAAATGCAATAGTGTCACCTACCGAGTTTGCCCAATCGTAATCGTCAGCACTAAAGCCAAGGTAGCCAGTTGAGTCCATACCCGCCAATTGTGTATGGCTAATATCCCATGTAGAACCACCATCAGTAGAGCGAGAATATAGTATGGCTCCATCCATGCCAAGGTAAGCAGCACCACCGTTGGCCACGGGGTAAGTTAATGAAATTAAGTGGATAGAGTTGCCATCAGTACCACCAGCAACTGCTCTTGGCCACCAACTGCCGCCAGTAGCAGGACTCTGTAAGTTGGTTACATCTTCGGTCCAACTGCCAGAACCGATTGTTGGCCTTGAAGTAATCTGGAGGTCTTCAATTTGAGCATCTGTATTATGGCTTACAATAACTTCTTTACCATTTGCCAGAGTGACAATTGAAGGCCATCCAATCCTTTTCGACTCAACTCTCTGCCCTGGGTTATCATCCCATGCGCTGCCATCAAAATAGGCATATCCTGTACCTCTATCTAAAAAGGTCAAGCCTGTACCGCCATCTGAACTAAATGTCCAAACTGCAATAATTTTGCCGTCAACATTTTCAATACGGCCACCTACTGAAGAGTTCGACTGAAGGTCATAAGTTGAACCACCAATAATTCTCTCCAATGGATTTGCGGCAGCTGCAGCAGGAGGTGTTAATATAATGTCACTTTGTGTTCCAGCCATTTGTCTGTCACCAGGCTTCGTAGGAACTGGAATCTTCACCGAAGCATTCCTTAAGACTTGGTTTTGACCCATTACGGCAAATGAAATCAAAAACAAACCAATAGGTAGTAATAATCTTTTCATTACGTGTTTTTTGTTTGTGTTCGTTAGTGTTACAATTTTCGTTAGTGTTAATTAATGCAAAAATATGTTAAATTTAACATTAATTCAAGGTTGCCGAAAAGCTGTAAAGGTACAAAAGATAATAGAAAGAAGGATTGCGTAGATAAAGTACCATTTTAGGTCAAGGTATTTTTGTGGTTTAATGCGATATTCCTTCCAAACCCTATAGCTCAAATAAAACTTCTCTAAATTACTAGAAAGCACAGTAGCAAGAGCCAAACCCATAAGACCTATATATCTTACTAAAAGTAAGCTCAATATTAGATTCAGCAATATTTCTAAAACAGCAGCATTAAAAACTCCCCACATCTTTTGTTTACCAATAAGAATGGTCTGTGGAAAAGCAACCCTGCCAATTAGTAACAGCAAATAAGTATTGAATACCACAGCACTCTCAGAAAACTCAAGTTTGAAAAATACAGGGTATAAAAAAGGACTGGCTACCATCAGCAATATTGAAAGGGGAAAGAAAATATGCATCATAATGGCCGAATTGCGTTTTATCTTATCCAGCACTTGAGAAAGGTTTTGCCCAGCCTTGGCTATCTCAGGAACCATAGTATTACTAAAGGCATTAGCTACCAATAGAAATAAGGGAAACTCCTTAGCGCCATATCTAAACACCGCGAAAGTGGCTTCATCAAAAAACCACGTAACCAATATTCCATCGATGTACTCAGCAGATCCACTCATGAGCGTGCTCAACATAAGCGGCCAGGCCAGAGTGATTACTCTACTTAAGACTTTGCTGTTTACTTTCCATTCACTTATCGGGCCCAAAATTGTGATGAGCCAAACTAATCTAACTATACTTACTAATAGTAACCCATGAATGGAATACTCTAAACCATACCCTAAAAAAACAGGTATCGTAACTAGTGCCAGTTGAAGAAGAAATATGAATACCCCATAGCCAATTATCAATCGGCTTTTGTTACGAAGCAAATAGATATACTCAATCAAAAATGAAGGTCCTATCAAGGCAATGTATACCCCAAACTCAAGAGCAAACTTTTTAAGCATCTCATACTCAGAACCAATGTTCACTATACCAAGAAAAATAAATGCAGCCATAAGACTGCAAACCAACATAGCCATAGCCGTGTTGAAAAAGAGCCTGGTATCATTTCTCTCAAAGTCCTTGTGCAAGGAGAGTATCGACCTCACGAACCCCGAAATCCAAAAAAAACTTAATAGACTCCCAAAAAAGAGCAAGTTCTCATACTTTCCAAGTTCTGTTGTTTCCAACCCACCTCTTAACAGAAGCATCCCGGTGAGGAAAAGCATTCCAAAGCGCAGCAGTTGAAATATCTGCAATGCTGAAAAATTATTGAGGTATTTATTGAGGAAATCCCGCACTTATTTGCTATTGGTGGTCAATCGAAAGAGTTGGAAAAAACAAGCCACTATCGAACACAAAAATAGTATTGAAATTAAAATAGGATTTATGCTGTAGTTATCAGGCATAGCCGTAATAACATGTTTAGCAAAATGCATTACATTCTCGAGGTTAATTAAATAAGCAACGGAGACAAGTACGTATAACCACCATTTATTCTTAAGAATACTAAATATACCCAAGAACAATACAGCTGAATGCACATATCTTTCATGCATTTGGGTATTGATATAGAAGAATACCAACGTAACCAAAGCTGCCGAAATGGTTATTATCTCATACTTTTTCCGCATCGCGATTTCGCTTTTATACTTCTTCAAAAACTGCCATGCAATAACACCATACAGAACAACGAAAAAACCAATACCTAAGTATTTATAAGCATTATCAGGCATATTGAATGGGTCATGAAAGAGCAGATACCAAATATTGTAAGCATTTCTTGAAAGCACTGGATATTGGTCCACTGAAGCACCAGCGATAGCTTTAAGTGATATAACTAAGTTACCTGAAAAGATAAATGGCCATAATATTAAAAATTGCAACAAAGCCACACTTGCAAATACTTTTAACCAGTTGACCCTTTTGCCCTCCCTATATGCTATAAGAACAAAAAGTGGTAAAAAAATAATGGCCTGCATCTTGGTATTAAGTGCAAGTAAAAAGAGCAGTATACTCAGTATTGATTGCCTGTTCAATATTGATACGAATGCTGCAAACACAAAAAAAGTGTGGATTACATCTGTTTGTCCCCATACAATTGTATTGTACCAAAACGCTGGGTTTAATAGAAAAACGAGCACCCACAATAGGCTTTTCTTCCATTTATTCAACAACCAAACTATCAAAGCCAGAGTAGCAAAATCAAAAATTATGACAATTGATTTGAAAGCATTAATGGCTTCCTCGGGAATGTCTGAAGCACTTATACAATTGTAGATTTTAAGAAGATATAGTATAAATGGGTGGTAATTTACCTCAGGATTATGGTATATCGCACCCAGGCCGTTCAAAGCAATATCTCTGGCCCAATCCATCCAAAAGTATTTGTCATAACCAGAATCAGGTTGCCACAATACAAAACCTAAATATAAGCTGGCAAAGACTAAGTAAAAGTGTAGGGGCTTAAGCTGGATTTTTATCATTAATGCTATTTGAGACTTTTCACCTTTAACCTTATAGAGTTGCCAATCACAATTACATCAGAAAAAGCCATTGAAAGAGCCGCTATCATTGGGCTCAAAAGGCCGACTGCCGCTATTGGTATAGCAATTACATTATAGAAGAAAGCCCAGAATAAATTCTGTTTAATGGTTTTTAAAGTATGCTTACTCACCAAGAAAGCTTCATACAACTGTTTCAAACCCCCTTTGCTCAACAGCACAACTCCAGCAGAAGCAATTGCCACTTGGGTAGCATCTCCCATAGAAATACCCACCGTGGCTTTAGCAAGAGCGGGCGCATCATTAATACCGTCACCCACCATAGCCACCTTTCCTCGTTCACTCAAATCACTAATAATCTTCAGTTTCTGTTCTGGAGATTGCTCACTGTAAACGGTTTTTACGCCCAGTTTTGAAGCTAACTCTTGACACCTCTCCTGCTTATCACCACTTAGTAATATTGTTTCCCTGCCTTGGGCATTTAATAGTTTAATTGTCTCCCTGGCGTATGGTTTAATTTCATCGTCTAAGTCAATATATCCAACTAGTTTCTTATTCCTCAAAATGTAAAGATTGTGTGCTTCCTTTATCTCACTTTCAACTACCTTGTGCGAACCAATAGTATACTCATCCCCAGCCTTCGTTGTCACATATAACCCCATGCCTTTTTCCTCCCTCACTTCCAATTCCATTTCACCTGCCCTACCCTTCAACTCATTAACTATTGATTTAGCTATTGGATGTGATGAATGCTGCTCTGCATTGTAAAGTATATCTGTAATTTCTTTTTTACTTACACCATTCAAAGTCGCAATCTTGCTTATTTTAAATTCACCGGTTGTCAGAGTTCCGGTTTTGTCGAACACTACTTTATCCACTTTGGCTAGTTCTTCTAAGGTATTGCCCCCTTTTATCAATATACCGTTTTTGGCGGCTCTTCCAATACCTACCATTACAGCCGTTGGTGTTGCTAACCCCATTGCACAGGGGCATGAAATTACCAACACGGCAATACTGTTCATCAATGAGCTTTGTAAACTCACACCAAAAGCAAAATAACTCAAGAGCATGGTTAATGCTGATATTCCAAGAACTACGGGAACAAAAACACTACTCACTTGGTCGCCCAACTTCTGAATAGCAGGCTTTTCATGTTGCGCTTGCCTCACCATTTGTATAATCTGAGAAAGAACTGTTTCCGCTCCCACCTTTTCTGCGACCATACGCATATTTCCATTCACCAGAATGGTACCCCCCACCACTCTCTCACCAATACCTTTGTCAATAGCCAAACTTTCACCAGTAAGCATTGATTCATCTACTGATACATTACCCTTTGTAATTTTACCATCAACAGGCACTTTGTCTCCCTGATTCACCTGCAAGATATCGCCCTCTTTTACACTTTTGATGGTAATGTCTATAATATGCTCATGCCCGTGTTCTTCAACAACTTTTTTGGTAGTCCCTTCTTTCATTTTCATAAGGTCCTTAAGAGCAGTTGTCGTTTGTTGTACTGAACGATGCTCTAATACATTACCTAGAAGGACCAATGTAATAATTGTAGCTGCCGTTTCGAAAAAAAGGTAATTGTGCACCTCATTGCCCGAGTATAAAAATAGTCCTGCAACACTATACACAAAGGCCGCTGACGAACCAATGGTTATAAGCACGTCCATATTGGGCACTCCACTTTTTAGTGAATTAAGTGCACTTCTGCCAAAATAGACCATCCCCAACAGGAATACGGGAACGCACAATACTAATTGAACCCATGGGTTTACAATAAACGACTCATGGGAAAGGAGTCCAACACTAACCAATACATGCCCAAAAAAGAGTGGAATAGTAAAAATAGCGGATACAATAAATCTCTTTTCAATACTTGACGGCCCGTGCTTATGCTTTTCAGATTGAGCATCTTTATCAACTACCTGATAACCAAGCTTTTCTATCTTACCTACTACTACTTCACGGGCAATTTCATAGCTGTCTTCATAGGCTACCTCACCTGAGGCAAAATCAACATTTACGCCTTCAAGCTTCATTCCCTGTAAAGCATTGCTAATACCCCTAGCGCAATTGGCACAGGTCATGCCCTCTACATTAAGGATAACTTTATTCTGAACAGCCGACATACCACCTCAAAGTTAGGAATTAAACAACTAACAATTGAAAGATTATAGTGTTGTCGAATTTTAAAATTGTCTATATTTGCACTCCTCAAAACGGTGGGTGTAGTTCAGCTGGTTAGAACATCAGATTGTGATTCTGAGGGTCGTGGGTTCGAGTCCCATCACTCACCCTTAAAAGCCTCTATGTTTAGAGGCTTTTTTTATTTACCACCCTTATCTCGTGCAGGACGCATTTGTTTAATCTTCATTTCATTACCTGAGTCTGAGATAAGTGCATCCAGCCTTCGCAATTGAGTAGCTTCTTGTTTAGCACTCACCACCCACCAAATTGCGGCTTTTTTGTAAGAAGGTGCTTGTGCCTGAAAAAACTCCCAGGCTTTCTTGTCCTCTTTGAATTTCTTCTCCCATTCTGGCTTTAATTTTGCATTCTTTTGTTCAAATGCATATATCCGTGATTTCTTTTCATTCCTCTTTGCATAAGCTGCAAGTCCAGAAGGCTGCATCAATCCTAACTTCTTTAATTCTTTAACCCGATTGAGATTTACTTTACTCCAAAAGCTTTTGGGTCTGCGCGGTGTAAACCTAATCTTGTAACTCACATCATCAATAGACCGACGCAAGCCATCAATCCACCCAAAACACAAGGCTTCATCAACCGATTGTGGCCACGTAATGCTTAGCTTTCCTGAGTTAACCTTGTAATATCCCACCCATAGTTCTTTTTGATTTTCATGGTTGTTTTCTAACCACTTCCTGAAGTCTTTAGGTGTTGCAAAAAATGTAGGCTCTCCGTCCATCACAGTTTAATTTCTGATTAAGGGAATAAGTAGTATTAACAACCGTTAACGTGCAAAATATATTAAAACCCTTGAAATTACTATTTTTGCACCATGTTGATAAAACTGCTAGAAAATAGATTCATTGGAGCATATGGAATTATCCTAAGTGTGTTAGTATTTCATTTGGGTATCGCCATTCCCTTATTTTCTCTTGCTGCTAGCGACAACACTTCTAATTATCAACAAGATAACATTTCATGTAACACCTTGGATGATACTAATAGTATGGGGAAAGAACTACCTCTTAGCGATGAAGAAGAACAACAGGCACCCACTCCAAGTGCTGAAGAGGAAGAAGATGAAAAATCTAAAGAAATATTTGAGCCTTGGAAATATCTTGCTTCGACCTATGATAAAACCGAACTCTTAGAAGGAGCACACAAGTTATACCATGGACCCTTTGAGGTCAGTACACCACCTCCTGAGGTATAATTCTCATCAAGACCGGCTGAACATAAGTAAAACGGCTGAATACACTATCTTAAACAAGCCAAAACGGTTTGTAAGATTTCACACATTTTTCTCATTCAATTAGTCAGGACTGTGCAAATAGATTTGAAAAGTCTTGCTCAATAAACATCAAAATGAAAGATAAAGCATCATTCATAAATAGTAACGACCTCTTAGCGAGTATTGTTGTCTTTTTGGTCGCATTACCACTTTGCCTGGGTATTGCATTAGCATCAGGTGCGCCACTTTTTTCGGGGTTGATAACTGGAATTGTAGGTGGCATTGTAGTAGGACTTCTTAGTAAATCACATCTCAGTGTTTCTGGACCAGCAGCAGGACTTACTGTAATTGTGCTGGCTGCCATCAATAACCTTGGCTATGAAGCCTTTTTACTTTCAGTAGTAATAGCAGGCTTCTTACAGCTTTTGCTTGGTATTGCCAGAGCCGGTATTATAGGTCTTTATTTTCCGTCAGCAGTTATTAAAGGTATGTTGGCAGCCATAGGTCTTATACTCATCTTAAAACAGTTTCCCCACTTATTAGGTGTGGATACAGACGCTTTTGGTGAAATGGAGTTCTTACAACAAGATGGGCATAATACCTTTTCGCACATACAATTTGCTTTAAGCCATATAACTATTGGCGCTGCCATTATAGGTACTGCTTGCCTAGGTGTATTAGCTTTATGGGAAACTTCATTAATTAAGAGTAATAAATTCCTGACAAAAATACCTGGAGCCCTCTTTGCTGTAGCTTTGGGGATGGGCATAAATATTGCTTTTCAGTTGACTGGAAGCCCTTTGCAAGTGCGAGCTGAGCACTTGGTAAACCTACCTGAGTTGGGAAGTATGGAAGCCTGGCAAAGTGTATTAATCCTTCCTGATTTTACTCAGTTTACCAATTGGAACGTATATCTAACGGCGGTAACAATAGCTATTGTAGCCAGCCTTGAAACCTTACTGAGTATCGAGGCAGTGGATAAAATGGACCCACATAAGAGGACCACTCCTCAAAATGCTGAACTTAAAGCGCAAGGTGTTGGCAACATGATAAGTGGGCTAGTAGGAGGTTTGCCAATGACTGCAGTTATTGTTCGCAGTACTGCCAACTTAAGTGCTGGTGCTAAATCAAAAATGTCAGCTGTTTATCATGGCATCTTGTTGCTTGCTTCGGTTGCCTTTTTTGCCAATTTCCTTAATATGATACCACTGGCTGCATTGGCAGCAGTGCTGATTTTTGTGGGTTACAAGTTGGCGAAGCCTTCGCTGTTTAAACAGATGGCCAAACTGGGTTATGAACAGTTAATTCCGTTTGTAGTTACAATTACTGCTATCCTACTAACTGACCTCTTGATTGGTATTGGAATAGGCTTGGTAGTTGGTATATTCTTTATTCTTTGGACTAATTACAAAATTCCTTATTTCATCAGCCAGGAAAAGGATGACGAGAATGGAAACCACCTAGTTTACATCAAGTTAAGTGAGCATGTATCTTTCTTAAACAAAGCTCACCTGCAAGTAGCTTTTGATAAAATCCCTGATGGTGCTATTGTAACAATTGATGCCACTAATACTAAGACCATCGATTATGATGCCCTGGAAGTAATTGAAGATTTCAAAACTACTGCCGAGGAAAGAGAAATATCCCTGAAGCTACTCAACTTTCCTGGCAAGAGAAGGGGGATGAAGAAAGAAATAGCAAGCACAAATAGTAGTATTGCGGTTAAGAAGCCTGAATCAGCTAACCCTTGATTCTAAAGACATCAAAAACTTTAAGAAAATGGCAGAATACAATGTAAAAGAACGGGTGAACAATCTGAATAAAATACCTACTATGTATGGTGGGTATTTTGTTTAACCTAGCTACTAGACACGTTATAAACCTTGAAGTTGATATGAAGGATAACTCGACGCCAGAGACTATTTACAATTTAACCATTCTTTTCTAAATTATCAGGTAAACCTTCAATATAATTCTTACTCATACCCTTCTACTTACAGGGGGAGTATGGGTTATTGTACTAATTCGTCTAAACAAAATAAGATGAAAGTTTTAATCAAGTTTTGGTTTGTATTCTTATGGTCTGCTCTAATCAGTATATCTTCTATTGGTCAAACAAGAACAGACGATTTTGGTAATTGGATGATGTACTTTGGAGTTAATAAGCTATCTGACAAATGGAGTATCCATAGCGAAATACAGTGGCGTCATCATACTGTTGAACCAAATATTGAGCAGCTTTTAATCAGGAGTGGATTCAACTATCATTTCAACAACAGTAATATGTTAACAACTGGTTATGCATACATTAGTTCCCACCCCTTTGATAAAGACAGCATTTCAAGGCTATCTGCCGAGCACAGGATTTGGCAACAGTTCATTACCAAAAATAACTTATGGCGCATCTTTTTTGAACACAGGTATAGACTTGAACAAAGGTGGGTAGACATTAATCCTGACCTTACCCATAGAGCGCGCTATCGTATTATGGCTAGTATAGCTCTAAACAAACCCAATATAGAGTCAGGCACTTTTTTTATTGGCTTGTATGATGAAGTATTTCTCAATATAAAGAGGAATGGAGTATTTGATAGAAACAGGCTATATGGTGCCTTGGGTTATCAGTTTTCAGGAAGCACCTCAGCTCAGATAGGGGTAATGAACCAGGCCGTTAACGGGTTTAATAAATACTACCTACAGCTAGGCTTGTTCTTTAATCCGAAACTATACAAAGAGGAAAAGGAGGGGTAGCAAATTAATACTCCTTAAACTCAAAAGGAATACCAATAGTACGAGAGAAAACGTGGCCTAAATCAAGAATATCCACATCATCTTCCTCATAGTGCCACCACACGGTAACTTCATGACCATTATCCTTCATTATCTTCAAGATTTTAAGGATATCGGTGATAGATTTTGATGAAGGTGTATTAAAATACTCCAACTTAAAGGCAAACTCTGTTTTCTTGTTTGGGTTTTCACTGTATTTGTCAAGCCACTCAAGAACAGGAGCATAAAAACCTTTAGCGTTAAGTGGAAATGATCTTCCAGATATCTCAAAGGTATCCTCCGAGGCATTCAAGATAACTCTTGGGGTATCTTTTGTTCCTTCTATTATCAGAGTTTGGTTCACGCTGCTGTCCTTCAATTTTAGTTAGTCCCTGAAACCATTCTAATGGTTTAAGGCAAAATTATACACTTTATTGAACTGTGCAAGAGACCATCTTAACGTCAAAACCTACTTTGGGGTTTCACTTTTTAATTCGCTCTCAAAGCCTGCCATAAATTCTTCCCAGGTTTTTTCTTTGTAAATATCTGAGGCCAAGTACTTTAGGACTGGCTCAAGTTGCTCAGGGGATTTATATCCCGGGTCTGGCATTATCATACCCAATTGCTCATCCAAATAGACTATCGTTGGATACGATGCTTTTCCATTCATCAACCTGAGAGCTAATTCATGGGTTCCTCTTCGCCCAATACTTTGCACTAAGGCCATCGTATCACCATTGAATACAATTACGTCTGTCATTTCGGCATTCAGCTTTACTGTATAGAAATTCTCACTCAGGTATTTAGCAATTTGAGGATGTTGGAAAGTGGCCGCGTCCATTTTCTTACACCATCCACACCAATCGGTATACACATCAATAAAAAACTTCTTGGGCTCTTTGCCGTTGCGTTGAATTGCCTCCCCAAAGCTTATCCACTCTGGTTCCTGTGCCACCAAGCCTAGCGGAAAAACCAGAATGAATAAAGGTAGTAGTTTTCTCATCTTTTTAGTGGATGCCGTGCATCATTTTCTTCAATATGGGCGTGAGCAGTATTACTACAAGCCCTGCTCCAATTGGCACCGCCGTATATATTAAGAAAAACACAGAAAGAGAATATGTTTCTGCAATATGGTCAATATAGCTACCTGTCCAACCTGCCAGGTAGTTGGCAACTGCGGTGGCTGCAAACCAAACCCCAAACATTAGCCCCACCAAACGAGCTGGCGCTAATTTACTCACATAGGAAAGTCCTACAGGAGATAAGCACAACTCGCCCATTGTATGAAGTAAGTATGCAAGTATCAACCATACCATGCTCACTGATGCCGTTTGAGCTCCTTTTGGTATGGCTATACCTCCATAAGCCAAAACTCCAAAGCCAAGGCCTAGTAGAATTAAACCAAGGCCAAACTTAACTGAAGCAGGTGGGTTTATTTTTGATTCCCATATTCTTGAAAAGAGAGGTGCAAGCGAAATAATAAAGAACGAGTTAAGGATACCATACCATGAGGCTGGCACTTCACTAGCCTCTGCGCTAAACTCTGCATTTAACATCCATAAAGCGGCACCCCAAATAATAACGAAACTAGAACCTAGGAATATATTGGAAATGGGTATGCGTTTATAAGTCTGTATAAACAACCTTGCCAATACCCATGTTACAATACCTAGCGGAGCTATGGTTAGGAGCGTATTTGCCCATTTAAAAGTCATAGCTGCACTACCTTCAAGCATTCTATCCGTGTAGTCCTTTGCAAATATGGTCATAGACCCACCAGCCTGTTCAAATGCCATCCAAAAGAAAATAGTGAAGAATGACAGAATACCTATCACTATTAACCTGTCCCTTTCCACATGGGCTGGTGTATCGTCCTCTACATCTTCAGGGTCTGGAATATTATCTCTCTCAACATTTGATGGAGGATGGTCTTCAAGTACATTCTCTTTAAGCTGATCCATATTGGAGTCTTTTGGGCTTAAACCGATTTTTCCGAAAACACTTTGACCGAAATAAAACTGCAACATCCCCAAGAACATGAATATACCAGCTAAACCGAAACCGTAACTCCACCCTACTTTCTCACCTATATACCCACATAGCAGTATGCCCAAAAATGCACCTGCATTAATACCCATATAAAAGATAGTATAAGCAGAGTCTTTCTTTTCACTATTCTGAGGGTAGAGCTTACCAACTATAGACGAAATATTTGGCTTAAATGCACCATTACCAAGTATAAGCAGTCCCAGGCCTGCATAAAAGAAGAACTCCGTTTCAAAAGCCATTGAAGCATGTCCACAAGTCATTAAGAAAGCCCCTAACAGCACTGCCTTCCTAAAGCCTAACACCTTATCGGCCAGGATACCACCAAAAATTGGTGATACATACACTAATCCAGTATATGTAGCATATAGCTTGAGTGCTTCTTCACGCGGCCATCCCCATCCACCTTCGGCCATATCCGTAACAAGAAACAGCACAAGAAGAGCTCGCATACCATAGTAGCTAAAACGCTCCCACATTTCAGTGAAAAATAAGATAAACAAGCCCGATGGATGCCCGAATAGTTCTGTTCTGTTTGTAGAGTTATTTGTCATATATGAGGTGGATTAGAAAGTCCGAAAATAGTAAAAAATGCTATTACAAGTTTTCAAGTATAAAGTTGGTCATTTTGGTGTATAAATGGTAGCGCGTAGTACCGCCATAAATACCGTGGTTTTTATCAGGATACACAAACAAATCAAACTGCTTGTTAGCCCTCACTAATGCGTTTATCATTTCTGTGGTATTCTGAAAATGGACATTATCATCAGCTGTACCGTGTACTAAAAGATATTTGCCCTTTAGCTTATCCACATGGTTAATTGGTGAATTGTCATCATATCCATCAGCATTTTTTTGAGGTGTGCGCATATATCGCTCAGTATAAATGCTATCGTAAAACCTCCAATTGGTTACAGGTGCTACTGCAATTGCTGCTTTGAAATATTCAGCCCCTTTGGTGATACACAGTGAGGACAAATACCCCCCATAACTCCAACCTTGTATTCCAATCCGCTCAGTATCAATATATGGCAAGGTGCCCAAATATTTAGCTGCTTCAATTTGGTCTATAGTTTCATATTTACCCAGTTGTTGGTAGGTGCAATTCTTGAACTCCCTGCCACGTGACCCAGTACCCCGATTGTCCACTGACATCACTATATAACCATTCTGAGCCAGCATTTGGTGCCAGAAGTAATTAAAACTACCAAACTCATCGGAAACGGTATTGCTTCCTGGTCCACCGTAAATGGTAACAAATACAGGATATTGTTTACTCTCGTCAAAATCTGGTGGTTTTATCATCCAGGCATTCAGTTGCACGCCTGTTGTAGTAGAGAGGCTAAAAAACTCCTTGTCACTCAGGTCGTACTCCTTCATTATGTCCTTCAACTTTTTGTTGTCCACCAGAGTGCGAATGCGCTTACCTTGCGAATCATAGAGTACAATCTCTCCTGGTGAATTAGCATTATTAGAGGTATTGATGAAATACTTAAAACCATCGCTATACTCTGCATCGTTATAGCCAGTGCTTTCAATCAACTTCTTTTTGTCCTTGCCTTTTAAGTTGATTACGTATTCAGCCCTGAACTGTGGCCCTTGCTCAGCAGATTGGTAATAGATGAGATTATTCTCCTCATCTATTCCATGTAGTTTGGTTACATCCCATTTACCTTCCGTTATTTGCTTGCCTGGTCTCCCATTCAGGTTGTATTTATATATGTGGTTATAGCCATCCATCTCGCTTGTCCAAATAAAGTGCTTACCATCTTCAAGAAACCGAAGGTTGTCGTGTATTTCAATATAAGTTTCACTTCTTTCAATAAAGAAAGTAACCGTTTCTCCAGTTTTGGCATCTGCCTCCAAAAGCTCTAAGCTATTTTGCAACCTGTTCATTCTAAACACACATAACTTACCTGCATCCGCCATCCACTTGATACGTGGGATATATTGGTCTTTCTCTTTTCCTACGTCCACCTTCACTGATTTACCACTTTCGAGGCTATAGATATAAATCTCAACATCAGAATTTCTCTCTCCAGCCTTAGGGTATTTAAATTGATACTGCTTAGGATAAAGTCTGCCACCAAAGATATCCATTGAAAATTCCCTCACTTCACTCTCATCAAAATGATAGTAAGCTATGTATCTGCCATCAGGAGACCACTCAAAGGCCTTAGTAAACTCAAACTCTTCCTCATAAACCCAATCGCACATGGCGTTGATAATGAGATTCCATTCACCATCCGTTGTAATGGCTTTTTCTTCTCCAGAGCTTAAATCTTTCAGGTATAGGTTATTCTCCCACACATAGGCCACTTTATTCTCTTTGGGGGATAATAAAGCATGACTCACTTTTCCTTTATCGGTCAAAAGTTGAAAATCCTTACTCTTGAGGTCGAGCACATAGAATATTGCCTTGCTAGAGCGACGGTATATTTTCTCCTTCTCAGTCCCTATCACCACTTTACCTTCATCAGGGCTAAAATTGTAGCTTGCAATTTCAACAGGGTTAGTATCCCCCTTTAGTTGAATATCCTCGGGTTTGACTACGTCAGCAATTTTTTTTCCAGTAGCGTAAGCATACTTTCTAATCCCATTATCCTCTACTACTGTATAGTGCTCACCATCTTTCATGGACTTGCCACCTTCAACAAACTCAGGCATGAATTTGTACTCTAACCAGAGCTCTTCAAGGGTGATGTTCTTTTTACCCTGTTGGGCAAAAACCATAGGAACAGCAAACAGTATGAATAATTTAACTGCAAAAAGCTTTTTCTTCATTTTCATTCAGTTAATTTTGCTCAGATTGCCAAAAGTAAGAAATAAGTGCTCTGTTTATGAATTACACTCAGGTTACTGAAAACCATATCAACCAATTCAAGCAAATAGTTGGGGAAGAATTTGTGCTGACCGACAAAGAAAGTCTTGACAATGCAGCCCATGACGAAACGGAGGACCATCATTTTCCGCCGGAAGTTGTAATCAAAGCAGGCAATGCCCAAGAGATTGCAGATATAATGAAGATATGCAATGAACATATTATACCAGTTGTACCAAGGGGCGGTGGAACAGGCCTGAGTGGTGGAGCCCTACCTCTAAAAAGGGGTGTAGTAATCTCCACTGAAAGGCTGAACAGAATCCTTTATATTGATGAGCAGAATTTGCAAGCCACTGTTGAGCCGGGAGTTATCACACAAGTATTTCAGGAAACTGTGAAAGAGAAAGGACTTTTCTATCCGCCTGACCCGAGTAGCCGTGGAACCTGTTTTTTGGGTGGCAACCTTGGTGAAAACGCTGGGGGCCCTAAAGCTGTGAAGTATGGTGTAACCCGTGATTATGTGATTAATATGGAAGTAGTGCTACCAAGCGGAGATATTATCTGGACGGCTGCCAACGTACTAAAAAATTCTACGGGATATAATCTCACACAACTGATGATAGGTAGCGAAGGCACTTTGGGTATTATCACCAAGATTGTTTTCAAATTGCGTTCCTATCCTCAAAAGGATGTAACGCTGTTGGTACCTTTTACCACTTCAGAAGAAGCATGCAGGGCTATTACAGCCGTTTATATGGCGGGAGTTACTCCTTCAGGTATGGAATTCATGGAAAGGGAAGCCATTGAGCGCACCATGAAATACCTGGATGAGACTTTGAGCGACCCTGTTTCAATTGACTTACCTGATGGCATTAATGCTCACCTGCTTATAGAACTGGATGGCAATGATGATGAAGTATTGATGCGTGATGCAGAAAAAATAATGGCAACACTAGAAGGTTTTGATACAGGTGAAATATCATTTGCTGACACCGCCCAACAAAAAGCCGAATTGTGGAAAGTGCGCAGGAATGTATCACCCGCAGTAAATGCATACTCCTTAACTAAAGCTGAAGACGTAGTTGTTCCACGTGCTAATCTGCCTGCATTGATAACCGCGATTAAGGATATAGGTAGGGAATATACTTTCAACTCTGTGTGTTATGGCCATGCTGGCGATGGCAATTTGCATATTAATGTGATGAAAGAGCAACTGCCAGATGATTATTGGCACAAAGAAGTGAATGAGGGCATAGCCAAAATCTTTGAGAAAGTGGTTGAGCTAGGTGGAACCCTCTCAGGTGAGCATGGCATTGGGATAGCCAAAAGGCCTTATATGCACTTAGCAATGAGCGACGTCAACCTGAACCTGATGCGTGGCATCAAAAAGGTATTTGACCCCAATGGAATATTGAATCCTGAAAAGATTTTTTAATGAAAAAGCCCCGCCAATCGGCGGGGCTTTTTCATTATATGACTAATTTGCAATTAGTCTCTTCCCATGAAGGCCAAAATATAGTAAAGCAACATGGTCAATGATGATAACGCTGCTACCACATAAGTGCTACCTGCCCAACGTAAAGCTGTTACAGCACCTTTCTTCTCCTCACCTTGGGTAATTCTTGCATTGTCCAGCCACTGGATAGCGCGGTTACTTGCATCAATCTCTACTGGCAGTGTAATCAAACTAAATAGAGTGATAATACCTTGCAACACTATGATGGTTAAGAGCATTGGCTCTATCAAGCTAGCCGTGAAGGCCAAAATCAACATGGCCAAGTAAACGTAACCTAAAACTCTTGAACTGAAATTCACCGCAGGTACTAATGCTGAACGCATCTCTAACCAGGCATAAGCCGTTGCATGTTGCACTGCGTGACCCGTTTCGTGAGCGGCCACAGCTGCTGCAGCTACGCTATTAGTGTGGTATACTTGCTCACTTAGGTTAATGGTTTTGTCTTTTGGGTTGTAATGGTCGGTAAGGTGTCCATTGGTAGAAATTACCTTTACATCATGGATACCGTTATCACGTAGCATTTTCTCGGCTACTTCTTTTCCTGTCATTCCCGTACTCATAGGCACTTGAGAGTATTTCTTAAATACACTCTTCAATCTCGCGCTCACCGCCCAACCTGCAATCGCGAATACTATCAAAATAATTATCATAGTTGCTTAAAATTAAATTGTTTGACTAATTAATGTTTTTCTTCTCAAATTATTACACAAACATATAATCAATTTACGTGCCTTTTGTTCTTTAAGTAAGGTTTTAACAAAAATTCAGGTTTCGTGACATTCTTCCAATATCAAAAAGCAGTCGATTATGCCTTTTTGGCATTCAAAATTCTTTTGATACGACAAAATGTCTTGAAAACAAGTCCAATTTTCTAATGGTACGCAAATTGAAATGTGATTAAGCAGAAAGTTTAAAATCATTAATCAAATTATAGGAGGATCAAAAAATGACACTAGTAAAGTTTAAAAGACCAGGTTACAATCATCCAACCATCTTTGACGAATTCTTCAGGGATTTCTGGAATGAAAGCCAGCAAAAAGGCGGTTCAGCTACATCCTTACCATCTACTAATATATGGGAGGATAAGGACAAGTTCAATATTGAACTATCAGCACCGGGCTTTACCAAAGAAGATATCAAAATAGAAGTTGAAGATGATATAATGACTATTTCAGGCGAACACAAGACTGAAAGCAAGCAAACTGAAAAGACCTTCACAAGAAAGGAGTTTAACTATGGCTCCTTCAAAAGGTCGTTCACATTGCCTGAGAATGTGGATACGGAAAGCATTAATGCCAAGTATGAGAATGGCATTTTGAAACTGGAGCTTCCAAAAAAGGAAACGGAAGTAGAAAAAGCCACTAAGCAAATCCAGGTTTCATAAAAAAGCAAGTAGTAGAGTAGTTTTTCATAGGTTGAATTAGTGAGCGCCCTATCCCCAGAGGATGGGGCGCCCTTTTTTAAAGTAAACGAATTCTTAATACTTAGCGCCTAAAACTAAATTCTAAAATAATAGTTTTGCAACCAACGTTAGATAAAGCTATGACATCAAAAAGGCCAACAATTTTAGTCACCAACGACGACGGAATAACAGCACCAGGCATACAAGCATTGGTAGAAGTGATGAAAGAAATAGGGGAAGTTGTTGTTGTTGCACCTGACAGTCCTCAATCAGGCATGGGACATGCTATCACCATTAATCATCCACTTAGACTGGATAAGGTTGAATATCATGGCGAAGTATTAGGCTACCAATCCTCAGGAACTCCTGTAGATTGTGTAAAGTTGGCTATTGACAAAATACTTCACAGAAAGCCTGACCTGTTGGTTTCTGGAATTAACCATGGTTCAAATTCCTCCATTAATGTGATATACTCTGGTACTATGTCAGCGGCTATGGAGGGTGGTATTGAGGGCATTCCATCCATAGGCTTTTCGCTAGGCCATTATTCAATGGATGCCGATTTTGGCCCTTCAAAAAAATATGTGAAAGAGATTTCGGAAATGGTTTTAAAGCATGGATTGCCTGATGACACTCTTCTGAATGTGAATATCCCTTATTTAAAAAAAGGAGAAATAAAGGGCATTAAAGTGTGCAGACAAGCAATTGCTAAATGGCAAGAAGAATTTGATGAACGAATGGACCCCAATAGGAGAAAGTATTATTGGTTGACAGGCAAGTTTGAAAACTTTGATAATGGAGAAGATACGGATGAATGGGCACTGGCTAATGGCTACGTGTCAGTTGTGCCAGTTCAATTTGATTTTACGGCACATCATGCTATTTCACACTTAAACAAATGGAAGTTTAATGTTTAGGAAAAACGCTATGCTTATAGGGGTCGTTATTGGCCTTGTTGTGCCTCAAATCACTTTTTGGGTGATTTATTTTGGCACCCTCAATGCCATACCCTTGAGTGAATTGGCAGCCAGACCTGGACTTGCATCTAAAATGGTGGCTTTGAGTTTGATTGGGAATTTGCTGGTATTTCTCGTAATCCTCAAAAGATTTAATAATGATTTAGCCGCCAGAGGCATCCTGCTTTCTACATTTATTTATGCCTTGGTAATTGGGATTCTAAAGTATATCGAAACGGGTGGTAAAATAGGCTGATGAAATACTATCTTATTTCAGGCGAAGCATCAGGAGACTTACATGGCTCCAATCTCATTAAAGAAATCCAAAAGTCGGATGGCAATGCTCAATTTCGTGCCTGGGGTGGTGATTTGATTGAGGCTGCTGGGGCAACTTTGGTCCGTCACTATCGCGATTTGGCTTTTATGGGTTTTGTAGAAGTATTAGCCAATTTACGAACCATCCTCAATAACATCAACTTTTGTAAGCAAGACATTATGGAGTATCAGCCTGATGTCGTGATTTTTGTTGATTACCCCGGCTTCAACCTTCGCATAGCGCCTTTTGTAAAAAAGCTGGGCATTAAAACCGTTTACTACATATCACCACAGGTATGGGCCTGGAAAGAAAGCCGTGTAGAGAAAATTAAAGCCTCGATTGACAAGGTGCTGGTGATATTACCTTTCGAAAAACCCTTTTACCAAAAGCACCATTTTGAAGTAGATTTTGTAGGCCATCCACTTATTGATGCGATAGAAGCACATCAAACAAACGAAACTGAGCTGAAAGAGAAATACAGTTTAAATGACAAACCTATTATCGCACTGTTGCCGGGTAGCAGAAAGCAGGAAATCAAAACCATGTTGCCAGTAATGGTAGAAGCCGCTTCTAGCTTTACCGACTATCAAATGGTAATTGCTGGTGCTCCTTCTATTCCCGAGGAATTCTACCATTCAATTACCATTGAAAAAGTGAAAGTGATACAAAACCGAACTTATGACCTTTTAAGTCTCGCTAAAGCTGCTTTGGTTACCTCTGGAACAGCTACATTAGAAACAGCACTGTTTGGGGTTCCAGAGGTGGTGTGCTACAAAGGCAATAGCATTTCTTATCACATCGCCAGGCGATTGGTAAAGGTGGATTACATATCTCTGGTAAACCTGATAGTGGAAAAGGAAGTTGTAAAAGAATTAATTCAAGGTGATTTCAATCCAGAGAATGTGAAAGCCCATTTAGATAGACTATTATCTGAAGAAGGCACACAATTGAAACAAGATTACCACGTTTTAAAAGAGAAACTAGGTGGAAAAGGAGCTTCAGAAAATGCTGCAAAACTTATTCACAGTTTTGTCGTAGGAAGTTAATCTTTACATAAATCCGAGTAAAGCACTCACCATGAAAACATTACTCACTATACTAGCTGCGTTAGGCTTAATCATAGCTATCTCAAGCTACAAAAAATGCTATGACTCTACCCTTAAGAACGGAACCTTTAAAAAACTAGGTGTAACCGTAGCTGGTTGTGATGGAGATTTTGTACTTGGCAATTATTCCATTGAGGCCTGGAAAGTATTTCTTGAGAGCCAAGGATATGCTTGTACATCTAATAACGAAGAACGAGAAGCTAGCGGAAGTGATAACAAGAAGACGCTCGAAAACGATAACTACACTTGTCTTGGTCAATGAGAATAGCACTCATAGTCATATCGGTAATACTTTCATCTGCTATTCAGGCTCAAAGCCTGGAGGAAGCAACACCTGCCAATGATTCACTGGTGATGGTTGATTTCTTTTCACAGTATGGGTTAAGTGTTGATTCTTGTGCCAATTACAAGCTTTACAGCGAGGTGCATGACTGGCTTGGCACTCCATATAAATACGGTGGAAGAAGCGCTGATGGTATTGATTGCTCTGGCTTTAGTAATAAGATATATACAGCTGTTTACAATAGAGAATTGGCTGGCGGCTCCCGCGATATTTACAAAACCGTAAAGCCCATCAAGAGAAAACACCTGAAGGAAGGTGACTTGCTTTTCTTCAAAATCAGGAAGGGGCAAATTTCACATATAGGTGTCTACCTTGGTGATGGGAAGTTTGCCCATGCTACTACACGCGCAGGTGTAATTATAAGTGACCTTGCAGAAGACTACTACAAGAAATACTTCTATAAAGCTGGAAGGGTTTTGTAAATTTTACTAGTCTTTTTTCTTAAATCCTGGGTTATTAGACAACAACCTTCTACTATCTGGCAAGTCTTTAAGCGATTTTAAAAGTCTTTCTTTTGTAAGCGCGGGTTTAGCCTTTTAGCAAAGATAAGAAACACTTTCAGAAATCAACTCGTCGTTATTTGACTAACAAATTCCTACTTTTGCCTTGAACCCAAGACAAAACCATGCGCGAATTACAATTTAGAGAAGCACTAAGAGAAGCCCTTACTGAGGAAATGAAACGTGACGAGAACGTTTTCTTAATGGGTGAAGAAGTTGCTGAATATGATGGTGCTTACAAAGTAAGCCAGGGAATACTTAAAGAGTTTGGAGAAAAGCGTGTTGTTGACACTCCTATTTCAGAATTAGGTTTTACAGGTATTGGTGTAGGTGCTGCGATGAATGGCCTTCGTCCTGTGATTGAGTTCATGACTTTTAACTTTTCACTCGTTGCTATTGACCAAGTGATTAATAGTGCGGCAAAAATGTACTCTATGAGTGGGGGGCAATTTAATATTCCTATCGTTTTCCGTGGGCCTTCCGCTTCGGCAGGGCAACTTGGAGCTCAACATTCTCAAGCTTTTGAAAGCTGGTATGCCAATTGTCCAGGCTTGAAAGTGGTTTGCCCATCTAATCCGTATGATGCTAAAGGCCTTTTGAAATCTGCTATTCGTGATAATGACCCTGTAATTTTCATGGAAAGTGAACAAATGTATGGAGACAAGGGTGAAGTGCCCGAAGGTGAATACCTGATACCCATTGGTGTAGCTGATATAAAAAGGCGAGGAGGGCATGTGACGATTGCCAGTTTTGGTAAAATAATAAAGGTAGCCATGCAAGCAGCTGATGAATTGGCTAAAGAAGGCATCGAAGCTGAAGTAATTGACCTGAGAACCGTAAGACCAATAGATTACAATACTATCATTGAATCAGTTAAGAAAACCAATAGGCTTGTGATACTCGAAGAAGCGTGGCCTTTAGCTTCAATTGCTTCAGAGGTGACTTACAAGATACAGCAAGACGCCTTTGATTACCTGGATGCTCCGGTGAGAAGAATAACCACTGCTGATACTCCTCTTTCCTATGCCCCAACTCTTGTTAAAGAATTTTTGCCTAACGCTGAAAAGGTAATCAAGGTAGTGAAAGAAGTAATGTATATTTAGTTAGTTGGGATAGGCAGTTTATGCATTCGTAAAAAAGAGAGCTTGTCCCAATAACCTCTTTGAAATTTTATCTTTCCGTTGACTATTTGAAAAAATCCACACCCTCTCAAACCAAGTGGGTTCTTCCATTCTAATATAACCCAATCTTTATCCTCAAACACATTCTCCACTATACAGACCATTTCGGCCTGGGAAAACTCTTGTTCAAACATTGCTCGAATGGCTTGCTTTCCTCTTATTGGCTCATTGGCTACTTGATGATTAATTGCATCATCCGCATAAAACTCTGCCAATAAACTTGCATCACCTTGATTAAAGGTATCCACCCATTTTGTTATGAGTTCTTTTTGTGACATTACTTGGATATTATTATTCTGTTGCTAGCCCTTTGACCATTAACATCTATCTGTATCAAATACATTCCATTGGCCAAGTGAGACAAATCAAAAGCTCCTTTCTTGGAAAAAAAATGTTGTTTTTGATATACTTCCTTTCCGAACATATCATAAACAGAAATTAACGCTTCTCCACCTTCCCAGTCAACCCAAAAAATGCCATTTGATGGATTAGGGTATACATTGGATTGCTTCGGGGGGGTATTGGTTTCAATTCCAACCCAATTGCTATAATCAAGTGTAACCAAACCATTCTGATAAGTCCCCACCCATAATACCCCTTCGTTATCCAAAGCCAGCGAGTAGATAAAATTGTCTGGCAGATTGCTGTTCACCGAATCAAGGCTAGTCCAGTTTGCTCCGCCTAAATAGAAAATGACTCCAGCATCCTGGCTGCCTGCAATCATCCTGTCTTCATTATCTATCAATATAGTATTGATACTGTTGGAAGGATTAAAAGAGTTCCACATATTGAATTGGGACCATATGTTGCTGGTATGATTACTGTAGTGCACTAAAATACCCGCACCTGGGGTACCCATCCATCTATTTCCGTCACTATCATGACTTATACATAGAATAGTATTATCAGGCAGTCCTGTTGTCCAGCTATCAAAAAGCGTGTAGGAGGTATCTGTCAAATAAATAAGCCCACCATTGATTGTACCTACTGCAACAACATCTTCATTGCTGATATCTATTGCGGGGATGTTTTCAGAGGTAAGTATTTGAGAATTATAAGACGAGTCATTAGATGAGTATACATACCAATTTACACCGTCAAACCTACCGATACCAGTAGTTGTACCTACCCAAACATCGCCCTGTGAGTCAAAATCAATCGTCTTTATTAAGTTATCTGGTATATCGGAGTTGCTTGGCTGGTATACTGTCCAGTTGATGCCATCAAATTTTGCGAGGCCATTGGTGGTGCCTATCCATTTATTGTTTTGACTGTCTATTGCTATACACCTAACAATGTTTGAGGGCAATCCTGAATTTGACTCGTTATAGACAGTCCAAATTGAGCCATCAAATACAGCCAGGCCATTATCAGTACCTATCCATTTGTTGTTGGCATCATCCACGGTTAATGCTCTCACCGAGTTCTGAGGGAGTTGGGAATTAACTTGGTTATATATGGTCCATTGCTGGGAGAAACTCAGCACTGAGATAGATAATAATGAAATGCTAGCAAAAAACTTATACACTATACCAAGCTCCTAAAATAATTTTGCCGAAACAATGATAGAAATCAGTAGCCCCGGCAAAAAAGATAAACAATGTTTTTATCTACTGAATTACCACAGTTTTGTATAGTGGGAGGTCATCTAAAGTGATATCAACATGGTAAACACCTTTAGCGAACCCACTTAAGTCAAGCTCTTTATTGTATTTTCCCTTAAAGCTAGTCTGAGTATCTGTAAAAATAACTTTGCTTAAAGGGTCAACAATTTTCACATTCAAGCTTGATGTTCTTTCTGTTTCAAAAGACAGATTAACGACCCCCTGTGATGGGTTCGGGAATATTGTGAAATTTTTAACTACTTCATGCATACTCACTGATACATCGGGATTTATGACTGCATCCACTGGAGTGCGCTCACTTTCACAAGTATAGTCAGGAGTAGCGATTTCCCAATCGTAATAAAAATAGTAATACTGGTCACCAGCAGATGATGATTTAACTGAAGCTACACCTGCCACATCGTAAGGAAAATTAACACCATCGTTATTCCTGTACAAGTCTTTTAACTGGCTTTCAAGGTGAAGCTCGTAATCAGTATCCGTAGGTATATCCCAGTCAAGTGTAATCCTACTTTCGCCATCTGGAACACTAACGGTTTCAGTTTCCAATAAATCTCCCTGGCTATTTCTCAACACTACCTCTCTATCGCCAGCACCATCAGCATATACTTTTACTGACTTCAGTACAAAATCACTCATGGCATCAAATACAAGGTTTTGGCTGCCGTTAAAGTAACCACCACCACCTGTATTATCAGGCTTACCAGTATTATATTGCATGCCATTGTAAGCGACTCTTTCTTCAACGTAGTAAGTAGTAGTTGTTGTTAGTACAGGGGTAGTATACGTTGTACCCGTGCCTATCTCAGTACCGCCAACAATAGTATCAAACCAATGTAAATCTGAACCTGTTGCAGTAAGGTTAGCTGAACCTGAAGTAGCCCATACGGTATCGTTTTCAGCATTTGGGGCATCAATATGGCTGAAGGCTACATTAAATGGGTCTGAAGATGCTATTCCACAAGTTGAGACAACGTTTACACTGTAGTCACCAGTTTCCGTTACCGTAATTGATTGAGTTGTATCACCAGTTGACCAAACATAACCGTTGCCAGAGTTCGCTGTCAATACAACTTCAGCACCTTCGCATTGCATGGTTGAACCGTCAGCAACAATAGTTGCGGGCTCAGTGCTGTTTGGTACTTGTTCAGTTACTGTATATGGGATAGCCGTCCAGTTGTTGGTTTCATCCATTTCAAGGAACACGTTATTTGGGTCAACCTGACCTACAATCCAATAGTCGCCGTTGCATGTACCAGGCGGGATATCAATCCACATTCCATCCAGGTGTTCTCCATAAACATCTGTCCAACCCACAGAAATACCTTGTACTACTGGCGAACAGCTATAGTTCATACCTCCGTGTCCGTAGTTGGCGAAGTCATTATCACCCAGGATAGTTCCCTGACCATATACAGATTGGTCATCACGGCAATGCCCGCTGTAAGTGGAAGAACCACACCTGCCATAATCCATGAGGCAGAAGCCAATCTTAGCACCGTCGCCGATGATAGGCCATGTAAGTGGGTTTGGGTTAGGCGTTGGTGTTCTAAGCGTAAAAGCCACCCAATCATCCACGTGATAGTGATTGTGTGTTGGGTGATAAGTCATGGCGCCGGCCCACCTGTCAGTATAAGTCATAGCACTCCCATCTTTATGATATACCCTTTGCTTCAATAGTTGTTTGGTATCATGCGTCATACTGGTATTAGGGTCTACACAAGTTTCAGTGGGTGCACTAGAAGAATAAAAAGTATCTGTTCCACATACGTAATAATCTGTACTCCATACTTCAAAAGCTCCCCAACCTATATTTGGTGTTGAACCCGAAACTCTTAAACGTCCATTGTTGGCTCCATTGCCAGTTTGAGAATACTCACTTGGTCCACTTGCCCAATTTTCCAGAGCATCCCATGATAGCGTTAAATCAGGTAAAAGCTCACAATCAGTAGAAACACTATCAGGGCAATAGCAATCTGTGCCATCACTTGTAGTGCACTGTGCAAAAGACAGCGCGCTAATAAAAATGAGTGAAGGCAATAAAAGTAAAACTCTATTCATTGTCAGTTTATATTACTGTTCTGGGTTGGGTAATCAGGGAATTAAAGTATAAAAATAAACATAAATAGCTTGTCGTTTTTATATCAAAAGCTGGTTTTGAGGGTTTTAAGGCAGGATTGCTTCGTTAAATTACTCTTGAGGCCCACTATCTTGACCGAGAAACCCTACATACACCTGATAGCTGGTATTGAATATGAACTCAAAGCTCAGCATACCCGTTATTGAATATTCCTCACCTTTAGTATAGTTTAAGCTTTGTGTGCTTTCATAAACAAAATTTTCTGCGCTATGCCCTCCCCATATACCAATGCATTCTCCTGTTTTTCTATCCAGTGTGACTTCAAGCATGTACACGGGATGGTCTTCTAACTCTGTTGTGTAGGTAATCTTAAATGTGTTGTCAGTTTTTGATGTGTCCGCTGTGTAGGAATTTCTCCAGGAAGGTTTATTGATATCCAACTCCAAAAATGAGGATAGTTCATCTTCCCAATCGATATCAGTAATTACTTGTTTTTCCGTTACACCGTCAGTAGTAATCACCTTTTCAATTGTGGGTTGCTCTTTTTGCAATCTTTCTATTTCACCCTCAATAAAGCCTTTTACATCAAAATAGGGCTTTTCAAAAACTTCCTGCTGTTGCTCTTGGCAAGAAAAGAATAACAGAGGGAAAAGGAGTATAAATAGTCTTTTCACTGTAAGGTACTTTTTCAAGCTATGATATATCAAATTTAATGCCTTGTGCTAATGGTAGTTCAGTGCCATAATTAATGGTATTGGTCTGCCTGCGCATATATATTTTCCAAGCGTCAGAGCCAGACTCTCGGCCACCACCCGTTTCTTTCTCACCGCCAAAGGCGCCACCTATCTCCGCTCCCGAAGTTCCAATATTCACATTGGCAATTCCGCAGTCAGAACCGCGATGGGAAAGAAATGCTTCAGCTTCACGCAGGTCGGTAGTCATAATTGCTGAAGAAAGCCCTTGTACCACTCCATTTTGCAATTCTATTGCCTCATCCAAAGTATTATACTTCAACAAATACAGTATTGGAGCAAAGGTTTCATGTTGCACGATTTCATATTCATTTTGGGCCTCGGCAATAGCTGGTTTCACATAGCATCCTGACGAATATTCTTCACCTTCCAGTACACCGCCTTCAACTAACAACTTACCTCCTGAGTTGACTACTTCAACCAATGCTTTTTGATACATACCTACCGCATCTTTATCAATCAATGGCCCAACATGATTATTCTCATCCAGTGGATTACCAATCCGCAATTGACCATACGCTTTTACCAATTTTTCCTTCACTTCTACATACCTGCTTTCATGGATAATCAATCTGCGAGTTGATGTACAACGTTGACCACAAGTACCCACAGCACCAAACACTATGGCTGGCAAGCATTGACCCAAGTCTGCATTTTCAGTAATGATAATGGCATTATTACCACCAAGCTCAAGTAATGATTTACCCAACCTGGCTCCCACAGCTTCACCTACTTTTTTACCCATACGAATGGAGCCCGTAGCTGAAACCAGAGGTACACGCTTATCATGACTTATCATTTCTCCAACAGTATAGTTACCGTGTATCAGGCAAGAAACGCCCTCAGGAACATTATTTCTTTCAAAAACCTTCTGAGCGATGCGTTGACAAGCTACCGCAGAAATAGGTGCTTTTTCCGATGGTTTCCAAACACATACATCACCACAAACCCAAGCCAGCATACTATTCCAAGACCACACAGCAACTGGGAAATTGAAGGCAGAGATAATCCCTACTACACCAAGTGGATGATATTGCTCATACATCCTGTGGTTGGGTCTTTCAGAATGCATAGTCAAGCCGTGCAGCTGGCGGGAAAGCCCTACTGCAAAGTCGCAGATATCTATCATTTCCTGCACTTCCCCCAAGCCTTCTTGCAAGCTTTTACCCATCTCGTAAGAAACCAAGGTTCCCAACTCTTGTTTATATTTTCTTAACTCATCTCCTACCTGTCTTACTACTTCACCTCGCTTGGGGGCAGGCACTAATCTCCATTCCCTGAAAGCTTTTTGAGCTGTTTCAATTACTTGTTCATACTCATTGGCACTAGCTGATTGCACACTGGCAATGCTCTGCCCATCAACCGGTGAGATAGAAGTTATCAAATCGCCGCCTGATGCATACTCCTGGCTACCTGTGCTGGCTGCTTTGCTTACATCGGCAATACCAAAGGCATCTAGTATTTGCTTAATATCTGCTGCTGCTGAAATAGTTGTACTCATGGTTTGGTTATTTAGTCACTGCAAAGGTAAGGGTTTTAAGGAACGAATTAATTCAAAAATTCCACCCTAAACCTTACTTTTGCCAACTCATACACATTGCAACATGAAGATTTCATACAACTGGCTTAAAGAGTATCTGGATATTGACCTACCCGCAACAGAAGTGGCTGAGCTTTTAACCGATACTGGCCTTGAAGTAGAAGGACTGGAAGAACACCAAAGCGTGAAGGGAGGACTTGAGGGCCTGGTGATAGGCGAAGTGAAAACAAAAGAAAAACACCCGGATGCTGACCGCCTAAGTATAACAAAAGTTGATGTGGGAACTGGTGAATTATTGGATATCGTGTGTGGGGCACCTAATGTTGATACGGGGCAAAAAGTAGTTGTAGCTACTGTTGGCGCTACCATTTACCCTACTGAAGGAGAACCTTTTACCATCAAAAAAGCTAAGATACGCGGACAAGCATCTCAAGGGATGATATGCGCCGAAGATGAAATTGGGCTTGGAACCAGCCATGACGGAATTATGGTTTTGGAAAACGGCGCAAGGGTGGGTATGCTGGCAAAAGACTATTTTAAAATCGGAAGCGATTATACGTTTGAGATTGGATTGACTCCGAATAGAACAGATGCCATGAGTCATTATGGTGTTGCTCGTGATTTATTGGCTACGCTGAAGACCAATCGCAAAGGGTATGAAAATGTTGAGCTGAAAAAACCAGATGTTTCAGCATTCAAAACTGAGAATACTGATTTAGTTATACCAGTTGAAGTGCAGGATAGCGAAGCTTGCCCAAGATATGCGGGTGTTACAATTAACGGAGTTACCGTGAAAGAAAGCCCTGATTGGTTGAAAAACAGCCTTACAACTATTGGCCAAAAACCAATCAATAATGTAGTTGACATCACTAATTACATTTTGCATGGATTAGGACAACCTTTACACGCTTTTGATACCGCACAAATCAAGGGTGGTAAAGTAATTGTTCGCAAAATGGATGAAGGTACCACCTTTATCACCCTAGATGAAGAAGAGCGCAAGCTGGATGCTAACGACCTGATGATTTGCAATGCAGAAGATGGAATGTGTATAGCAGGTGTTTTTGGTGGTATTCATTCGGGAGTAACTGAACAAACAACTGCCGTATTTCTTGAAAGCGCTTACTTTGACCCCGTTCATGTGCGTAAAACAGCTAAAAGACATACACTGAATACCGATGCCAGTTTCCGTTTTGAGCGCGGCATTGACCCAGACCAAACGGTGTTTGCTTTGAAAGCAGCTGCACTTTTGATTAAGGAAGTAGCAGGTGGCACTATTTCATCTGAGGTGATTGATATTTATCCCAAGTCAATACCAGCTCATGAAATTGAGGTTGGTTATGCTGCTGTCAACCGCTTAATTGGGAAGAACATCCCCGCTGAAAAGGTCAAGTCTATTTTGGCAGCCTTGGAAATTGAGATATTAAGTGATGGCAGTAATGGTTTAAAAGTATCGGTGCCTGCTTATCGCCATGATGTGACACGAGAAGCCGATATAATTGAGGAAATCCTACGCATATATGGTTACAATAATGTGGAATTTACCTCTAAGATTTCATCGTCAATTTCCTACTCACAAAAACCTGATAAAGAGAATTTAAGAAACTTGGTTTCTGACCACTTGAGTGCCAATGGTTTTGCTGAAATTATGAGCAACTCCCTTACTAAAGGGGCTTATTATGAAAACCAGGAAGAAAGTGTTGAAATCCTTAACCCGTTGAGTAGTGACTTAGGGGTGTTGAGACAAAGCCTGCTTTTCAATGGTTTGGAGGCCATTGCACACAATATCAACCGAAAGCAGGCTAATTTAAAGCTTTACGAGTTTGGATATACCTACCACCTGAAAGGGGGCGAAGGCAGAGATAAATATCTTGAATTTCCTCACTTTGCTGTTTTTGTGACTGGTCAACGCCATGCTGAAAGCTGGAAAGTAAAAGAAGAAAATGTAGATTTCTTCACTTTGAAAGGGGCTGTAGATGCCATACTAAACCGTTTAGGCCTGAATGATACCAAAACATCTGAATTGGAAGGTAGTACGGAGTTACAATATGGGCTTTCAATTAATAAGAATGGAAAGGAAATAGTTCAGCTGGGTAGCATTACTAAAAAGCAACTGAAGAAACTGGATATTGAGCAAGAAGTGTTTTATGCCGACTTGAATTGGGGGAATATCCTAAAGTTGGTAGGTGAGCCAATCAAATATAAAGAGATACCCGTTTTCCCAGAAGTGAGGAGAGATTTGGCATTGTTGCTAGATAAAAACATTAAGTATACTGAGATTGAGCAACTAGCGCACCAAACTGAGAGAAAACTCTTGAAAGCGGTTAACCTGTTTGATGTATATGAGGGCAAAAACCTACCTGATGGAAAAAAGTCATATGCAGTAAGTTTCACATTACTTGATGAAGAAAAAACCTTGACTGACAAGGAAATCAATAAAACCATGGATAGGCTAATCAATGCCTATAAGGCTAAGTTGCAAGCTGAAATAAGATAAAGTGTTTACTGATTAAAGCTGATCTGCTATTTGCCTGAAAACGTTCCACCAGTTAACTCTCTCAGCCTCAAGCAGTTTTTCTTTGTCATTCAGGACAACGATTAACAGGTTTTTCTGATGATTGATGTAGATATGTTGCTTATACATACCTATGGCCATATAATCTTCGTACTCGTTTAAACCGATATGCCAGCAGTAATTGTAGTTGTAGCTGCTACCCTCAGTCGTGTCGCGCTCAATGGATTTCTCATACCACTCTTTACTAATAACCTGTTTACCATTCCACTTGCCTTTATTAAGAAACAGGCGACCGAATTTGGCATAATCCAGGGCTGTAGCTCCCATGCAACAAAATGCTTTCTCTTCTTCCCTTTTATCGGTTGTCCATACTGCATCATTACACATTTGGATGGGCTTCCACAGCTTATCTTCCATATACTGCGAAGGTGAAACACCTGTGGCCCTGTGCAACACCATGCCCAACAACTGAATATTGATATTGAGATAGTACTGTTTGGTGCCAGGTGTTGCCTCAAACTTCACTTTTTTCAATTCCTTTAGTACGTTGTTTCCGTAGTACAAACGGGCATCCATTCCAAAACCGTATTTAATCCCTGAAGTATGGTTGAGCAAATGCTCAATGGTGAGTTGCTCTGACTCAGTATGTTTGGCCAACTCAGGGATATATTTTACTACCAGGTCTTTTTCACTTTTGATATGGCCTTCTTCAATAGCTATGCCTGTAAGGGCAGAAGCGAATGACTTAGCCATTGAGTAGGAAGGGTTTAAGTCAGTTTCGGAGATGCCTTCTGAGTAGTATTCTTTAAGAATGGTGTCATTTCTGATGATTAAAACACTTCTTGTGTTTCTATCTTGAGCCAATTTTTCTATGGTTTTGAATAAGGGTATATCCGTAGTCCAGTCGTTGACTTTTATGTCTACATATTCACCTTCTGGCAGTCTATAAAATTCAAAACACTCATTGCTGGCTTTTATCTCATGACCTGGAAAACGTTTCAAATCTTTATCATCCGGCCAGCCCAAAAAGAAACTTGTCACTGGTATACACCCTGTGAAGGAGGTAATTAATAGTAGAAAAGCTGATAATTTTAGGGTTTTCATCTTTGGAATGGCCTAAAATAGCTAAAAACATTAAGCTTTTGCTGAAGCTTCTTGCACTTCCACCAAAGGTCCCAACATTTCAATCGCAGCTTCCACTGAATCAACAAATTCAAACCTTAGGGTAAGCTTCCCTTTGCTCTCTTTTAGTTTGCACTTGGCAGGGTTTACCTGTACATATTTTAGCACCTTACCAAAACCCTCTGATTGGTAATAAGGTGAATTTTGATTGGCAACGAAATAGCCAATCATCTTTTTGTTCTTTAGCAGCAACCTCTCAAAACCAATATCCTTCGCCAGCCAACGCAAGCGAATGGTATCCATGAGTTCATGTGCTTGGTCGGGCAATGGACCAAAACGGTCCTTCAAACCCTCTTCAAATTTTTGTAGTTCCTCTTCTGTCTTCAGTTCGTCAAGCTCCTTGTACAATGCCAACCTCTCACTGACTGTATTCACGTAATAATCAGGCAACAGGATTTCCATATCGGTATCTATCTGGCAATCACGCACAAATAGCAAGTGTTCTGCCATGACCATTTTGTACTCTTCACCGCCTTCCAGTTCTTTCTGTTCACCTTTCGCCAAACCAACAGCCAACTCTTCTCTTAGCTCTTGGACGGCTTCGTCCAATATCTTGTGGTACATCTCAAAACCAATGTCTGTGATAAACCCGCTTTGCTCTGCACCCAATAAGTTACCTGCTCCGCGTATATCCAAGTCACGCATCGCAATATTGAAACCACTGCCCAATTCTGAGAATTGCTCTATCGCTTTCAGGCGTCTACGTGCTTGCTCTGTCATGTGAGTGACTGGTGGTGCAAACAAATAGCAAAATGCCTTTTTGTTGGTTCGCCCCACCCTTCCGCGCATTTGGTGCAAATCACTCAGACCAAAGTAGTGAGCATTGTTGATGATAATAGTATTGGCATTGGGAATATCCAGTCCTGATTCAATGATGGAAGTGGCAATCAGAATATCAAACTCTCCCTCAATAAAGCCGAGCATGGTATCTTCCAGTTTTTTACCATCCATTTTACCATGAGCGATGGCTATTTTGGCATTGGGTGCCAGCCTTTTTACCATAGCAGCCACCTCTTCAATGTTTTGTACTCGATTATGCACAAAGAAAACTTGACCTCCCCTATCTAACTCATAAGCTATCGCATCTCTAATGGTTTCCTCATTAAAAGTATGCACCTTAGTGATTACAGGATACCTATTAGGAGGCGGAGTGGTAATGATAGATAAGTCGCGCGCACCCATCATTGAGAATTGCAACGTACGTGGTATGGGTGTCGCAGTGAGTGTTAATGTATCCACATTCACTCGTAACTGTTTGAGTTTTTCTTTAACAGCTACACCAAACTTCTGCTCTTCATCCACTATGAGTAAGCCAAGGTCCTTGAACTTGACATCCTTACTCACCAAACGATGGGTGCCCACCAATATATCTATTTTTCCCTCAGCGAGTTGCTTTAGGGTTTCCTTTTGTTGAGCCGTAGTTTTGAACCTGTTCACATAATCTACCTTGCAAGGGAAATCTTTTAAGCGCTCACTAAATGTTTTATAGTGCTGTAATGCGAGAATGGTAGTTGGCACCAACACCGCCACCTGCTTACTATCACACACCGCCTTAAAGGCAGCACGGATAGCAACCTCTGTTTTACCAAAACCTACATCACCACATACCAACCTGTCCATGGGAGATGATGACTCCATGTCTTTCTTAAAGGCCACTGTTGCCTTCTCCTGGTCTGGTGTATCCTCATAAATAAAAGAAGCTTCCAACTCGGTTTGCAAGTAAGTATCTGGGGAAAACTCAAAACCTTGTTGCGCTTTTCGCTTAGCGTAAAGCTTTATCAGGTCCTTAGCAATATCTTTAACCTTGCCTTTGGTCTTGTTCTTTAGGTTTTGCCAGGTAGCAGTCCCCAGCTTGTTCATCTTGGGTTCTACCCCCTCACCACCTGAGTATTTCGCTATGCGATGCAGGGAATGTATACTCACATAAAGGATATCGTTGTCTTTATAAAAGAGTTTTACAGCCTCTTGAAACTTGCCATTTACCTCAATTTTTTCCAATCCGGCAAAACGGCCAACACCGTGGTCAATATGAGTTACATAATCTCCAGGATTAAGCCCGTGTAGTTCTTTGAGGGTAAGGGCTTCTTTGCGCTGATAATGATTGCTGCGCAGTTTAAACCTATGATAACGTTCAAATATTTGGTGGTCAGTATACAGGGCAATTTTCAAATCGTGGTCTACAAAACCTTCATGGACAGAGAAGTTTTGGGGAGTAAAGTCAATTTTATCCTTTTCTTCTTGCTTGAAGTGGATGTCCTCAAAAATGGCATAAAGCCGCTCTATCTGCTTTGGATTGTCAGCAGCGATAAGGTTTTGAATCTGGTTCTTAGTATTATCCCTTAAATTGGCCGCCAACAGTTCAAAGTTTTTATTGAAAGCTGGCTGGGGGGTTGTATTGAAAATAACTTCTTCGGGCTTGGTAAAGTAACTGCGCTGACCAAACTCAACGATAGTGAACTTATCCATTACCTCTTTTAGGTAGTCTCCACTCACAAACTTCTCATGAGGCTTTAAAAAATTCAAATCTTTACTTACCTGCTCATAAGCCTTTTCGGCCACTTGCATTTCCTTATCCAATTTGTGTTGGGTAATTTCCAAGTCTTTAATCCAAACAGCAGTGTTCTTAGGTAAAAACTCCAGAAATGATTCTCTGCTCTCTTTTAATAAATGCGCTTGAACATTAGGGACAATAGTTATCTTTTTATGGTTGGCTATGGAAAGTTGTGAAGTTGGGCCGAATGTGCGAAGTGATTCTACCTCATCTCCGAATAACTCTACCCTGTAAGGATTTTCATTGGCAAAGGAGAAAATATCCACTATGCCACCGCGAATGGCAAACTGGCCTGGTTCATAAACGTAATCGGTTCGCTCAAACTCGTATTCGAATAGCAAGTCGTTCAAGAAATCAATTGAAATCTTCTCACCAACTTGTAAATTGAGCGTGTTCTTAGCCAAGTGGCGTTTAGTAACTACCTTCTCACACAGGGCTTCAGGATAGGTAACAACTGCCCTCGCTCTTTTACTTTGGCTAATGCGGTTGAGCGTTTCTGCCCGCTGCTGGATGTTGCTATTGTCTACTTCCTCTACCTCATAAGGACGACGATGCGACATGGGGAAAAAGAGTACTTTCTCCTTGCCTATGATTTGTTCTAAATCATTGAGCAGGTATGCTGCTTCCTCCCTATCTGAAAGTATAAAGAGGTGAAAATTGGGAGTTTCCGCAGTTATAGCAGAAGCCACAAAAGATTGTGAAGCCCCGACCATTTGACGTAAGAAAAAACGGCCTTCAGCAAGGGTTTGCATATTGCCAGCCACTTGCTTGACTTTTTCACTATTACGATAGGCGGAAAGAATATCAGAGAGGGTCAAAACTACGTCTTTATTTATCTGTTAATAGCTCCCTCTCAACTGCCAACTATGCCTCTACTTCAGCATATTTGTTCATAAATTCTTCTGCTTTTTTCACCATATCTTCAGAACCTATAAAAAGAGGGGTTCTTTGGTGAAGCTCAGTAGGTTGTATCCCTAAAATCCTCTTGAAACCATCTGTAGCGCGCCCACCGGCTTGCTCAGCCAGAAATGCCAATGGATTACACTCGAATAATAGTCTTAGCTTACCCCTGGGGGCTGGTGCAGTTGCAGGGTAGATAAAAATGCCACCCTTAATCAGATTCCTGTGGAAATCAGCTACCGCAGAACCGATATATCTTGAAGTAAATGGGCGATTGGTTTCTTTATCCTCCACCTGGCACCACTTGATATAATCCTTCACCCCTTGCGGAAAGTGAACGTAATTACCCTCATTAATAGAATAAATCCTGCCATTCTTAGGCATTTGCATATCAGGATGAGAAAGGAAAAACGCCCCTATAGACTCATCTAAAGTAAAGCCATTTACCCCATTACCTGTTGAGTATACCATCATGGTGGATGAGCCGTAGATAACATAACCTGCTGCTACCTGCTCATAACCTGGTTGCATAAAGTTATCAGGATTGGCAGGGTTGTCTGATTTCCTCCTGTAAATGGAAAAGATGGTACCTACAGAAACATTAACATCAATATTGCTTGAACCATCAAGCGGATCCATAGCCACAACATACTTACCATCGCGGCAATACTCACCATGAAACTCCACCAGATTATCATTCTCCTCAGAAGCAATGGCACATACCTCACCGCGGTCTTTCAGAGCCTTTATGAAATGCTCATTGGCATAGATATCCAGTTTCTTTACTTGTTCACCTTGCACATTGGTTGAGCCATAATCACCCAGTATATCTGCTAATCCAGCCCTGCGGATTTCTTTATTCACAATACGTGCAGCCAAACCTATAGCACTTAACAAGCGGCTTAACTCACCCTTCGCATATTTAAAATCACTTTGGCGATCAATGATAAACTCACCCAGTGAGACAATTTTTCTCGTAGTATCCATGTATTGGTGTTTAGGGCTACAAATATCGGAATTTTTAAGGGGAAGTTTACAGTTGGCACTTATCAGTTGGCAAATTTTGTGGATTTAAGAGCGGTTTGAAGGTTTTACCCATTATAAATTGTAAACAACCAACTAAGTCTAACTTCTGAAATCTGCTACCTTTGCCCACCATGCAAACCATTATCAGAAAAGGCACGAAAGAGGACATTCCAGGAGTTTTGGCCCTTATTAAGGAATTGGCTGAATATGAAAAAGCGCCAAATGAAGTAGTTATTACAGTTGAACAACTGAAAGAAGATGGCTTTGGTGAAAACCCGATTTATGGTCTTTTTGTAGCTGAACTAGATGAAAAAATTGTTGGAATAGCGCTATACTACTGGAAATACTCCACATGGAAAGGCAAATGCCTCTTTTTAGAGGATATCATTGTGACTGAGAGCTTGAGGGGACAAAAAATTGGAGCAAAGCTTTTTGAGGAAGTAGTGAAGGTTGCGAAACAGGCTAAAGTAAAACGCTTGGAATGGCAAGTGCTGAATTGGAATGAGCCAGCTATTAATTTCTACAAGAAGTATAACGCCCATCTTGATGATGAATGGCTAAATGGAAAACTGGTGTTTGAGCAATTACAAAAATTTCATTAGGCAGTTGACAAAAATCGAGAAAATGACTACAAGTTTTAAAGATTTAACTGTTTATAAAAAGGCCTTTGAAGAAGAAATTGGCAGAATGATAGGACACATGATGCAATATCCCGAAAAATATCGTGGAAACATTCCTGTGAAGAAATGAAGGCTTTGCCTACTGTAAATTGCCAATTGTAAACTAAGTAAATGAAGATATTTAAGTTTGGTGGGGCATCTGTTAAAAATGCCGAAGCAGTAAGAAATGTAGCTAGTATCCTTAAAAGATATGAAGGGGAGCAGCTATTGGTGGTAGTGTCAGCGATGGACAAAACCACCAACAAATTGGAAAAAGTTGCCCGGGCATATTTCTTTAAAGAAGGCGATACACAAGAGGCTTTAGATGAAGTAAAAGCCTTCCATACTAATGTAGCCAAAGAATTATTTGATAATGCTCCTGATGATATACTGGACGAGCTCAATAATGTATTTGTGGAGCTAGAGTGGAAGCTGGAAGATGAGCCCATTAAAGATTATGATTTTGAGTATGACCAAATTGTTTCTTTTGGTGAAATACTCTCTACCAAGATTATCAGTGCTTACCTGAACCAAGAAGGTATAGCCAACCAATGGGTAGACGCGAGAGACTATATAAAAACTGATAACACCTACCGCAATGCAAAAGTAGACTGGACTGAAACTGAAAGACTTATCACCAAAAATTTAAAGCCTTATTATGAAAAGAGTAATCTTGCTATTACTCAGGGTTTTATAGGGGTAACTTCAGAAAATTTCACCACCACCTTAGGCCGTGAGGGTAGCGATTTTACAGCGGCCATATTTGCCTATTGCCTTAATGCGGAAGAAGTAGCTATTTGGAAAGACGTACCTGGCGTATTGAATGCCGACCCCAAATGGTTTGATGATACAATACTTATCCCACAAATGAATTACCACGATGCTGTGGAACTCACCTACTTTGGCACCAGCGTGATACATCCAAAAACCATTAAACCGCTTCAGAACAAAGGTATCCCACTAAAAGTAAAGTCATTTGTTGACCCAGATAGTCCTGGCACTATCATCAATAAGGAGCCTTATCACCTGCCCGTTCCCTCTTTTATTTTCAGAATGAACCAAATATTGATTTCCATCATGCCAAAGGATTATTCCTTTATCATCGAGGAAAACCTAAGGGACATCTTTAACCTGTTTACCAGTCATCAGGTAAAAATCAATATCATGCAGAATTCTGCTGTAAGCTTTTCTGTAACCGTTGACCATGACCACTTAAAAGTACCGACATTGATTGAAGACCTCAGAAAAGACTTTAAGGTTTTACTAAATGAGGGACTTGAACTCATCACTATCCGCCATTTTGATGATAGCACCATTGATAGGGTGTTGGTTGGCAAAGAAGTATTACTAGAGCTAAAAAGCCGCAATACTATTCAAATGGTAGTAAGAAATATGCCCCCATCCTAAGTCTTTCTCCCCAAGAAGAAGATTTCAATCATTGTTTAGGCATGCTCGGGGGCAGTGCGTTTCAATACATCAGCAATTACATTCTTGTTTAAAATGGCTGATGCCGCCAGAATACCACCAAATAACGCACCTCCAACTCCAGCTGTAACCACATCCTGGCCAGTTAAATAAAGATTTTTGATTGGTGTTCGCGGACGCAGGAATTTCTGACGAAAACGGTCGGGAGTATGATCTAGACCATAAATCTCCCCCTTCTCATAAGAAGTAAAATTCTTAGTAGATAACGGTGAAGAAAGCTCGTAATAATCTATTTTACCCTTCAGTTGTGGTACATATTTATAGATTACCTCCAACATCCTTTGGCAATACTCTTCTTTCAATTTGTCATAGTCTTCACCACGTTTCTTCCAGCGGGTATCTTCCCACTCAGCAAACCATTCGTAAGGCGCCAAACTAATGGCTTCTACGGTTGATTTACCAGGGTAGCGATTATCCCAATCAGGGTCTTTAGCTGACGGAAATGACACGTAAACCACAGGGAAAGGATTATTTTGTGGGTCAGCTAGATAATCATTCACTGCCTTATCATGATTGTAGTGCGGATATATCCAAAGGTTGGCTTTTCCGGTTTTGAGGTTCTCACCGCTTTCTTTCAAACCAATGTAAAGGCAAACATGCGCCACAGATGGTGTTACTTTTTTCAGGTTCTCACGAACACCATATTTCTTAGCTACCTCTTCGTTTAGTAAACTACCATAGGTGTTCACCACACCTGCGTTACTTACCACAATAGGAGCGAATATCTCGTTTCCATCTTCCATTCGCACGCCAACGGCCTTGCCGCCTTTCACTATTATCTCTTCAACACCAGCGTTTACGTATACTTCACCGCCACCTTTTTGAATTACTGGCCAAATAGTTTCGGCAATCATCTGTGAACCACCTACGGGGTAGGCTCCGCCGTTAAAATAATGCTTCACCACCATGGCGTGCATTGCAAAACTACTTTGGGCTGGTGGTAATCCATAATCGCCATACTGACCAGTCAACACGGCAATCAGTTTTTCATTTTGGGTAAGCCCTTGCAATACTTCAAGGGTAGTTTTGTCTGAGTATTTCAAGAATTTACCCTTCATAAAGCTACCCGTAAGGCTTGCAACCACTGGAGGTAATGCTTTCTCAGTGAAAAAACTACGTGTAGCCTTTGTAGCTTCTTTCACCATTCTTATATACTCATCAATGGCATTTTCTTCACCCGGAAAATATTCTTTTAGCTTATCGGAAAACTCACCCAGGCCTTTCACAAACTTATATTCGTCATCACCAAAAATAATACGGTCATATACATCACCCATATCCTCCCACTTAAGGGCACCATCACTGATATCATTGAATATTCTGGTGAGTATTGCGTGAGGTTTGTTTACCTCACCAATGTAATGCACGCCCACATCCCACTCATAATCATTGCGCTTAAAAACATGGGTAAAACCACCAGCTACGTAATGCTTCTCCAACACCAATACTTTTTTGCCTTCTTTTGATAGCAATGCTGCCGTGCTCAAGCCACCAATACCAGAACCTATCACTATGGCATCATACTGCTCATCAATATCATTGCGTTTATATGATTTTCCAACTTTCATTTTTGATTAAGTTTTGTTATTAAGGCTACAAAATACGAACAATAGGGGGATGTATCAAATTAAAAGCCAATAGGATGGACCAGAAAATAAAATATCTGTTTATTTTGCTGCATGGCTTCAAGATTCAACAAACTTTTTACTTCGATAAAGAACACAGGCTTTGGTGAGCAAGCCTCCCAGCAGGGCGATAGGCTTATTAACCGTGATGGCTCATTCAATGTAAGAAAAAGAGGACTGGGTTTTTTTGACCAATTGAGTTACTACCACGCCTTCGTTAGTATGTCATGGCTCCAGTTTTTAGGGATGGTAACGGGCGCCTTTTTTCTGATAAATCTTTTCTATGCATCTTTGTATTGGATGGTAGGCTATGACCAATTAGTAGGTCTTGAAGGCACTACGAACTTCCAGAAATTCATTGAGGTATTCTACTTCAGCACACAAACCTTTACCACAGTGGGCTACGGCAAGGTAAGCCCTGTTGGTACCTGGGCTGGTTTAATTTCGGCAATTGAATCACTAAATGGATTGCTGGGCTTTGCACTGGTAACAGGCCTAGTCTACGGGCGGTTTTCAAGGCCAGTGGAGAAAATCATCTTCAGCGAGAAAGCCTTGATAGCCCCATACAAAGGCGGTCGCGGTTTGATGTTCAGAATAGTAAACGCAAGAAGAAACCAACTTACTGAGGTTGAAGTACAGGTAATAGCCAGCATGGTGGACAGTAAACGTAACAACGGAATGAGAAAGTTCTACCCATTAGAGCTGGAAATCAACCGTATAAACATGTTTGCAATGAGTTGGACCATCGTTCACCCAGTTGATAAGGAAAGTCCATTTTTTGATATGACCGAAAAAGACCTCAATGAATCAGACCTTGAGGTAATGATACTCATCAAAGCCTTTGATGACACCTCATCAAGGCTGATACACGTTCGTTCATCCTATAAATACAACGAAATAGTTTGGGGAGCAAAATTTGTCAACATGTTTGATGGCGTCAATGACGGCAAAGCCACTATCGACGTAGAAAAACTGGGCGAATACGAAAAAGCTACACTACCTACCGGAATACCAGAAACGAACTGAAAAAATATACAGTGTTATTCGCCGACCAAGATTTTCCGTGAGTCCCTCGGGGGTGTCGACGAACGCGTTTTTTGGCCTTTTTTCTCAATTTTAACACTGTTATTTTGCAACTGTATAGTGTTTAAAAAACGAGTACTGTACTATATCATTTTCCTTGTTAAATCCTGAAAATCAACACTTTAAAAAATATTAAAACCCTCCAAAAGCAGGTCTTTCAAAATACTTCTCGCCATCTTCACCCTCCCCTTTACAACCAAACGTATATCTCACACCAAACTCATGACTACCCCCTGTTGCTGAGTTGCCAAGTTTACTCACTGTATAATCGTACGAGTATTGAATAGTAAAACCTTTTAGGCCCAACCCGACCATACCAATTACAGCATCAAAATTACCAGGATTAAAACGCGTTCCTCCGCCAAATTTCAATGTCTGGGCATAATTAAAAGCAACCATTGGTACTACTTGCTGAAAATCTTGTTGCTGAGCATAAAACAGTTGAGGATTAAAGCACCATAAAGCATTAAACTCCAAATTACATTGAACATATCCTTTTATTTTCATGGGCAACCTGCTCACCCCAAAAATTCCTTCATCAGGCTGGTTGATATGGTCTAAAGCGATAGAAAAAAGTAATCGCCTCGAATTATAAAGCAACCCTGCCCCAAAATCCAGATACCCTGCCGAAGTGGTAGGAAATACAGTAGTTGAGTCATATATATAGCCATACCTTGGGTCAACCATGGTACCAAACGTAAGGTCATCAATATTTACTTTCTTGTTTCCATACCCTCCATAAACAGATGGCCTCAAATACCTGTGTTTAGCCCCTAAATTGATATGGGCCGCATACATAACGCGAAAATTTTGAGTTCTAAAGGAGCCGTTACCAGCAATATCACGGGTATAAAGCACTCCCATACCACCGCGCATAGCCCGAAAATACTTGTCAAATGAAAACGTCATAGTGTGTGAGTCCCCTATTTTGGGCCATTGGTTTCTATAATTCATCGCCACCCTTGGGCATACCTCTATTCCTGCCATAGACGGATTGAGATATAATGGCGAAGTATTAGGCATGCTAAACTCAGGGTCTTGTGCCCAACCACTTATAGTGGCAATCATCAACAGAACGGTAAGTCTTAACTTCATAGGTGCTAGTTTCAAGTCCTATCCAACAACGTAGTCGTGCATTAGTGCAATATACTGTTCTATGCTCTCTGTAACATTACACGTAATTAAAATCCCAATAGTTAGTTGCTACATTATTCACACTAAAACTATTCTCTTTTAATTTCATTTACCACAAAACTGATACGCCTAACCTTTCTTAAGCTAAAATTCTTAAGAAGTATTTGGCATTCTGAATTAGTCGTAGTAAACACGACAAGTTGGGTGCGGATTGAGGATGAAAAGCAGAAGTGCCAGAGCAGTTTGGTGTGAATGCAACGGTTTTTTTTTCATCCGTGGTTGAGGGTTGTCTGTGTTTCAAGACTAATTCAGACAGCCTTGACTTTTTGATTACTTTTTGGTCAAGCAAAAAGTGGTACAAAACAATAGTTACTTCCCTCCCAAAACTCTCAATTCTTCTATAAAGTCGGTCATGACTATTCCATTTTTTTAGTAAGCAGTGTTCGGTTGTTTGTCTCATACCCTTTGTTTAAATAGAGACGATTAGCTCTCTTATTATCAAATTCCACTTCCAAATGCAAAGCATGAACACCAAGCCTTTTAGCTTCTGTTTCAATAAAGTCCATTGTCAGCTTTCCAATCCCTTGCTTCCTATATGCTTTTTGTATGTAAAATTCATCAATAAATGCATCCCTGCCCTTGTATTCAAAGCTAAACCCAAAAGTAAGCACCAGGTAACCCACCTTCTTGTTGTGAAGCTGGATTAAGTAAAGTCGTCCCAGCATTTCATCCGAAGAAAAGCTTTGTAGGTTTTTTTCTCGACTTGTCAGGTCAAAATCATAACCGTACATCTCATTAAATGCAGTCATCATTTCTAAAACATCCCTTTTATCTTCGGCTTCGAATAATTTGAACGATATATCCATCTTTCCACTATCTCTTGCTGCGAAGGGTGCAACCCTTAGACATTAAACATAAGGAATTTACAATCCCTGTTTTACCTATAAAACTTGTCGAAAAACTCAGCTAACTCTTCTCCCCCAAAGGGGAGAGATTGGGAGAAGGGCCACCTACCTCACCACCACTTTCTTGGAAAGCCTACCATTACCCACTTCAATATCTAATGTATAGAAGCCAGGGGGCAATTCTGCAATATTAATTGGTAGCACATTTTTACCACTACCCACTTGTTGTTGGCTGGCAATCACCACTTGGCCCATAGTATTGTACAGGCTAAGTCTCACTTCGGTATTACTCACATTCTCAAAACTCACATTCACAATATCCTCCGCAGGATTGGGATATACATTCACACTACCTAACACCAATTCCTCATAGCCAATACTCACATCCACATTCACTGTGTTTGAAGTAGCCTCACATTGGCTTGCATTAGTAACCACTACCGTATAATCACCTGCGGTACCAGCCGCATAATCAGGTGCAGTAGCACCCTGTATGTCCTGTCCGTCCAACTGCCATTGGTAGGTCAGGCCTGGGCCATAAATTGCCTCCAAAGTAACGGAGCTACCAGAAGGTATTACAGTATCCATGTTCTTGATGTAAGCCACGGGATAGCAGCTATCTTCCTCTAACTTATATATCCTCCCATTGCCTTGCCCAGCCATGTATAGCTCCCCGTGCTGGTCTTCACCAAAACTCGCCAATTCAAAGTTATTAAAGTTCAGTATCTCTTGGGTATTCCAACTACCTTGCCCATCAGGCGTTGTAGACCATATACGTCCACTACAATAGTCGGCAAACAAATAATGGCCAAACAACTTACCATACTTCCAACCGCGATACACATAACCACCCGTAACTGAGCAGCCTATGCTTGGGTTGGCATATTCCGCCACTGGAAAAGTATAATCACCCTGCGGACCACAACCACTGGTATTAAAAGTGTGGTTGGCTTCATAACAGCGCCAGCCGTAGTTATGGCCACCCGGGTCTCCGGCAGGCTCAAAATCTATTTCTTCCCAATCATCCTGACCAACATCACCTATCCACAAATCGCCTGTGCATCTGTCAAAACTTATCTTCCAGGGGTTTCTCACACCAATCGCCCAAATCTCATCAAGAACAGCTCCATTTCCTACAAATGGATTACCAGAAGGCACACTATATGGATTACCATTATCCACATCAATTCTTATCATCTTGCCTAATAGCGTTTGACCGTTTTGCGACCTGTTCTGCGGGTCATCTGCACTACCACCATCGCCTAAACCAAAATACAAGTAACCATCAGGCCCAAAAGCTAAGTCACCAGCATTGTGGTTGGTATAAGGCTGAGAAACCGTTATCAGGTTCAACTCACTACCAGCGTCAGCCAAATTAGAGTCTGCCTGGCTCACGCTGAACCTTGAAATACGTGTTGCTCCATCGCTTGAGCGGGTATAGTTCACATAGAAATAACCATTGTCCTTATAATCAGGGTGAAAAGCCAAACCCAATAAACCACGCTCATTACCAGTCTGGTTCACCAGGTTAGAGATATCAATAAAAGGTGTCGGTAAGATGCTATCTACATTATTAATTCTCTTGATAATGTATATTTCACCACGCTGCTCAACTATAAACAGCCGATTGTCACCACAGTTTTTAATGTCAATAGGCTTGCTAAACCCTGTGGCATATTGGGTTAAACTAATTTCTGGCTGGGCATACGCTCCAAAACCAATAAAAGTGAGGATGAAAGCGGAAAGTAGATTTTTCATTTGTCGAGGTTTGGATAGCTAAAAATAAGAAAATTGAGCGATTATACCGCTATTCACATTCCCCTTCCAGCGATGCTATCCATTCCTTCACTAATTCAAGCCCCTCTTCATGTACCATTTTTCTGCCCAACTCAGGCATCATCACTCCAGGGTCAAGGCTAGCTATGCGGTATACAATAATAGAACTATCGGCATGGCCCGGCAATATATCGTATTTCAGGTTTCCTGAGCCCCTGCCAGCAGCCACTGGTGTTTTGCATAACCCCATCTCGGTGCGGTCAGTCACTTCAGTATTCAGCAACAAGCCACTTGTATTAGCTGGCCCACCATCATTATGGCAATGGGCGCAATTAATATCCAACCAAGCCCTAGCCCTATCTTCCAAAGAACCCGTGCTTGGGTCATCCCAAACAGCCACTTTAGGAGCTTCATCAGGTGTTGGGCAACCGGCAAGGTAACCCATCTCTACCCATTTGGCTAATTGGTTCTTCGCTCCATCAGCATATGGATAGTCCTTATTAAGGTGTTTGGCTTTAGGGCCTATTGGGGTCAAGATGCCCTTGTATTCATGGCAACCCTTGCATTGGTTCTTATTCGGGATAACGTAATTAGTCCCATTCTCCTCGCCATCATAATGTATCCACGTGATGTCAAACCTGCCACCTGCTACTTCAAGCGTGGCTTCAGTTTGCTCCTCATTCCATATATACGGGCGGGCATCCCAGCCCTTTTCTGTGTGCACCAAAAGCCGGGTTTCCATTATCCTGCGCCCCTTGCTCTCATCAGTAAAGTCATGTGGATAGTAAAAGTTTTTGATAAGCACTGCCCCTACTGGTAAATCAAAACTCTGCACATCGTCATATTGTGCTGAAGTACCCACAGGCATCCACACAAAACGCAGCTTATGGGCATAGTCAGTAAAAAGCGGAGAATTCAAATCATAAGGCAAAACCCCGTCATTAGGCTCGAGGTTTTTCATGTCACCAACAAAAAAATTGTACTCAGATAGATTGTCGAAAGCCTTACCTGCAATATCCACATTCACGGGTGGGGTTATTTTTCCACAAGTTACGGTCAGCAGTATAATAGCAGTGATGCAAAACATCATCACCGTCGTGATTCTCAATTTCATTCTTATCCCCTAAAACACTTAAGCACTACAAATTTAAGGAATAA
>JANQJC010000083.1 GCA_028281825.1 Flavobacteriales bacterium | reverse complement strand
CAGCGCGTGAGGTCTAAAGAAGGACAACTCAATTCAAAGCTTGAGGGGCTAAAGAAAAAAGAAGCTGATGCTGACAAAATGAAGGAGCAATTTGAGTATCAACTTGAATTGAACCGCAAAAAGATGGAAGAGCTGGACAAAGCCCATCGCCAACAGGTTCAGCAATTGGAGACTATATCTGGCCTGTCAGCTGAAGAAGCTAAAAGAGAATTGGTAGAAGCTTTGCAGAGTGAAGCAAAAACTGATGCCATGGCACTTATCAACGAGATGGTTGATGAAGCCAAACTTACCGCTGATAAAGAGGCAAAGAAAATTGTAATACAAACCATTCAACGTGTAGCTACTGAACACGCTATTGAGAACTCTGTATCGGTTTTCAATATCGAAAGCGACGAAGTAAAAGGGCGTATCATTGGCCGCGAGGGGCGTAACATTCGGGCACTTGAGGCAGCTACTGGGGTGGAAATAATTGTTGATGATACACCCGAAGCGATAATACTTTCATGCTTTGACCCCGTAAGGAGAGAGATAGCGCGCTTATCTCTACATCAATTGGTAACTGATGGACGTATTCATCCAGCCAGGATAGAAGAAGTAGTTTCCAAAACGAAAAAACGACTGGAAGAAGAGATTATCGAAACAGGCAAACGCACTTGTATTGACTTAGGTATTCATGGTCTCCATCCTGAATTGACAAGAATGGTAGGTAGAATGAAGTATCGTTCATCATACGGACAAAACCTGTTACAGCACAGCCGTGAAGTAGCTAACCTTTGTGCTACCATGGCCTCAGAACTTGGTTTAAATGTGAAACTTGCCAAAAGGGCAGGACTATTGCACGATATAGGTAAAGTGCCTGATGATGAGCCGGAATTACCTCACGCTATTTTGGGTATGAAGCTCGCTGAGAAATACAAAGAGAACAAGGAGATATGTAACGCTATCGGCGCACATCACGATGAAATAGAAATGACCAGTATGATATCACCCATCATCCAGGTGTGTGATGCCATTTCAGGAGCAAGGCCAGGAGCAAGGCGCGAGATAGTCGAGCAATACATCAAGCGTATCAAGGAGCTAGAAGACCTTGCCCTGTCTTACCCTGGTGTTATGAAAACCTATGCGATACAGGCAGGCCGTGAATTGAGGGTGATAGTAGAAAGTGAGAAGGTGACAGATGAGCAAGCATCAAAGCTTTCATTAGATATATCACAAAAGATTGAAAACGAAATGACATACCCCGGACAGGTAAAAATTACTGTTATCAGGGAGACAAGAGCGGTTAACTACGCCAAGTAATAAGGTAGTGTTATTTTCGTTTCTTTGCAGGACTAAACACCTGCACGCACTATTTTGAAACTGCCATTTAAACCGAAGTCGGAGTATTCCCGCAACGTTTTAACTGTAATGGTTGGCACCACACTGTCTCAAGCCATTCCTTTAGCAGCTTCATTTATACTTTCCAGGCTATATTCCCCTGAGGATTTCGGTACGCTATTTATCATTGTCTCGGCCATCTCTATTTTCGGTATTCTATGCACAGGTAGGTATGAGTTGGCTATTCTTTTACCCAGGGAAGATGAAGAAGCCATTAACTTGACTGCATTGTCTATCATATTGGCTTTTTTGTCCAGTTGTGTGCTTCTGGCGGTAGTACACTTTTTCAATACCCAAATAACCGAAATGCTTAACGAACCAAGCATTTCACCTTGGTTATATGTCATTCCGCTTTCAGTTTTCTTTGTGGGGATATATCAATCTCTTACATACTACACCAACCGGAAAAAACATTACAAAAACTTGGTTACCGCTCGTGTTTGCGACTCTACTTCAAATAGCGGAAGTAGGATAGGGGCCGGCTATGCAGGCTTTGGTGCCGGTGGCCTTATTGGTGGAAACATAATTGGTCAGGTAGTTGGTTTTGGCCTCCTAGGTTTTTTCCTGTTGCGTAAAGAAGGCCCTGTTTACAAACGTATCTCATGGCAAAAAATAAAGGAGCAAGCCAAAAGGTACTCCAATCACCCCCGGCATTTGATTGCAGGGCAGTTGTTCAATACTCTTGCTTATCAGGCACCTAATCTATTATTACCATCAATCACATTTTTCACTACTGGCTTAGTGGGGCATTTGGGTTTTGCTAATCGTATTGTGCGCACACCCATTATGGCTGTTTCCAATGCTTTCTCTGATGTGTTCAAACAACAGGCCTCCGAAGAGTTTGCCAATACAGGCTCGTGCAAAAGAATATTCTTTTCTACCATTAAAAAACTGTTACTTATTTCCGTTCTCCCATTTTTGGTTTTCTTTGCGGTAGCACCTTTTGTATTTGGTTTTTTGTTTGGTCAGGAGTGGGAGATAGCAGGGCAGTTTGCCCGTATCATGACTATTCCTTTCTTTCTGGGTTTTACACTAAGCCCGGTTAGCTCTGTGTTCTATATTATCAATAAAACACAGGCTTATCTGGTATTACAAATCATGCTATTTGCAATGATAGTGGCCTCCATATTTGTGGCGCCTCACTTCATTCAAGACTCTTATTGGATAGTTGGCTGCCTGTCGGCTTCCTACTCTACATTCTATTTAATAATGACGGCAGTAATGCTAAGTTTTAAAGAGATAAGAAAGTGATTTTTAAGTGGCAGGAGAAATATAAGGATATAGATATCTATGCCATTGCCTGCTTTTTGGCCTTGACCATTGCTGGCTTGATGGTATCTTGGGAAATATCTCTTTTCACTCCATTATTCGGGCTTTTCATTGCTTATTTTTTTGTCACCCGTAAGTCTTTCAGCCTTCCATTAAGTTTATGGCCATTTGCAATCATCACCTTATTCTATGCAGTTGGCATCGTTTTATCCAAAGACATTTACTACCAAAACAAGCAAGGCGGGCTCAATATTATCATCGGTTATATGCTAGGTTTTGTGGCTTGGAATGTAGCCAAAGATTTGAAGTCAGTGAACCTGTTGTTAAAACGTGCTTTGTCTTTTGTTTTCCACACGGTGGCCTTGTTTTCTAGTTTTGGAGTGATAAAGATTGTGCTTACATTTCTTGATATTGAAGTACCCTTTCTTTGGCAAGGCGAGTCATATCCGTTTGGTACAAATCTTATTGCTAACTATAATAATAATGCCCTTGCAGGCTTCATTGGTTGGGTGGCAGGTGTGGCTGTTGTGAGGCAATCCAAAAACCAATGGTATAGGCTACTCAATGTAGTTTTAATGATACCTGTGACACTCAATATACTAGGGAGTGGTTCCAGGCGTTCATTTCTGTTGCTTTGCACAAGTGTTTTTATCATCACAGCTTTGATTATTATTCTACTTTTCAATAAAGACTTTCGGGAAAGCCTAAAACAAAACTGGATGTCCGTAAGTTTTGTTGCGCTGTTTATCTTCGTTTCAGGGCTAATGGTGTGGAACTTTACTGTGAGAATGCAACCTAAAGATAGACTGGAGTGGGTGCAGCGTTCACCATTTAATGAGAATAGGTTTACCAAAGAAACCATCAAGCTGGCATTCAGATATTACACACTCACCGTTGACGAAGCCAATATTGATGATTACTATCTGAACTTTTGGGGTAGGCCATATACAAGAAGCAGCACTGGAAAAGCTAAAACAACCAAAAACGCTTATGTTGGAAGAATGGCACGCTATAAGTATGCTTGGCAGATATTCAAGTCATACTCAACTGCTGAGAAAATATTTGGTGCAGGATTTGACTACATTGACCTTTTTAGAGAAAAATTCCTCAAACCTCATGGCATTGATAAAGAAGATTATCCACATAACTTTTACATATCAGCTATCCTTTATTCAGGTATATTGGGCATAGGGATATTGCTTTTATTCACCGCTTTAATGATGTGGAAACTTTTGAGACTCTTGAGAAGTTACCCAGAATTTGTAATTATAGTTTCCTTGGTTTTTTATAATATTTTGTTCTCTTATAACTCAATATTTTCACTTCGTCTTTTTGTAATCTTAATGGTTTTAACTTTGGTGGCCGAACAAAGACTCCGTAAAGCAAATGAAGGTAGCATCGCTAGTACTTAATAATTTCCTGTTTGATAATAGGGTGTTGAAGGAAAACCTTTCCCTGGCTGGTGCAGGCTACCAACCCAAGGTCTTTGCGCTACTTGATGGCGAAATACCTGAAGAAGAAGTTATAAAGGGGATACCGGTTAAGCGACTCAAACTGAGGTCTAAAAACTGGGGCAGCAGAAGAATTATGCAGGTTTTCAAGTACCTGGAGTTTATGTTTAAGGCTTTCAGTCATTGTAAGCATTATGATATCATTCATTGTAATGACTTGGGAACCCTTCCTATTGGGGTTTTGGTGAAGTGGATAGGTAACCGTAAGGTCAAAATACTATACGATGCCCATGAGTATGAAACCGAGTTGGCATACATAGGTGATTCTGAGAAAAAGATGCGCCGATTGCTGGAAGGTTTTTGTATTAAATATGCCGATGCCACCATTACTGTTAGTAATGAGATAGCGGAAGAATACTCCAAGAACTATGGCATTGAAAAGCCAGGAGTAGTGATGAACTGTCCCTTTTATGAGGACACCAACTCAACCAGCACTTTTAGAGATACTTTCAGCATTCCTGATGATACCCCTGTTTTTTTGTATCAGGGCGGGCTAACCATTAATAGGGGGATAGAGCAAATACTTGATGCAGCCGAGAAAGCTAATGGCAACTTTGCATTGGTGTTAATGGGCTATGGCTCATTGGAGGGAAGAATAAAGGAGTTATCTAGCCGCAACAATAAAGTCTTTTTTCATCCTGCGGTTAGTGGTGATAAATTGTTGGCCCATACATCATCGGCTGATTTTGGCTTCACTTTTTTAATGAATACCTGTCTCAATCATAACTATGCGCTCAATAATAAGTTTTTCGAGTATGTAATGGCGGGCGTAATTCCTATTTCCAATGGTTTGTACAGTATGTCGAAAATAATGAACCATTATGGGGTGGGCATCAATATTGATGAAAATGTCTCTGTGAACGCAATTGTAGAATTGTTTGAAGGTAAGGGACTTCCACAAGTAGGTTCTCAAGTTGAAAACTTAAAAAAGGCAGCCAAAGAACTAAACTGGGAGAAACAAGAAAAAGTGATGCTCGAGGCTTACAAAAGTATGAGTGCCAAATGACGAAAGTATCCGTCATAATACCTTCGCGAAATGAGGAGAAGTACATTGGCCCATGCCTTCAGTCAGTCATCAACTCCGACTATCCAGAAGATAAACTAGAAATATTGGTTTGTGATGGTTTAAGCACTGATTCTACGGCTAGTATAGTTGCTGGTTTTACCGAAAAATACCCTTGGATAAAGCTGCTTGAAAATTCGCAACAAACAACTCCCTATGCCTTAAACCTGGGCATTAAGAATGCAATAGGTGATGTGATTATCATATTGGGTGCACACAGTGAGTTAGCTGTCGATTATATCAGTAAATCTGTCTCTATATTGAATCAGAAGCCAGATGTTTCCTGCGTTGGGGGTGTGCTAAAGAATCACAGTGAGGACGAACTGACCCAAGCTATTGCAACAGCCATGTCATCCTCTTTTGGGGTGGGCTCGGCACATTTTAGGACTGGTACCAGGTCAGGTTATGTAGATACCGTTGCTTTTGGAGCTTATAGAAAAGAGGTTTTTGAGCAAATTGGTCTGTTTGACGAAGAACTCACCCGCAACCAAGACGATGAGTTTAATTATAGGATGACGAAGCATGGCATGAAGCTATGGCTTAGCAATGAGACTAGTGTTACTTATCATGTTCGCTCCTCTTTTAAAAAACTGATAAGACAGTACTACCAATATGGGTATTGGAAAGTATATGTCAACCGCAAGCATAGGGCAATTACAACGCTTCGTCAACTAGTGCCTTTATTTTTTGTGCTGTTTATTATTGCAGGAAGTGTATTTTCCGTTTTGTCGGGTTGGCTGGCCATGGTCTATTCAGCTATTTTGTTGCTGTATTTTGCCCTGGCTATTTTGGTAGCTATGCGTGCTGAAGTTGGAGTTGGACAAAAGCTCAATGTAGTAATCGCTTTCTTATGCATCCACCTGTCCTACGGTACTGGCTACCTCTTAGGGATAATTGATTTCTTTCTGTTAGGTAAATTAAGGCCTTCAGAGAAGCAGGAAAAGCTCAGCCGCTAGTTCATTCCCGGGTCTTGTGGAAAGTTGGCAATCACGGCGTATTCATGACCTAAATTGGTAAGTATATTATTCCACAAGTCTTGGGTATCTTGCTTCATAATGTAGTCTAACTTAGCTGGCACTATCATCCAATCATTTCTCTCTAACTCTTCATCTAATTGATTAGGCGACCATCCCGCATAGCCTACAAAGAAACGAATATCATTAGGTTGAACTTGCTGGGTATTAATTAAGGTCTTTAATTGGTCAAAATCACCACCCCAATATAGTCCTGGTATCACCTCAAGACTGCCGTTTAGTTTATCACCTAACGTGTGTAAAAAGTGAAGACTTTCTCTACCTACAGGCCCACCAAGATGTATAGGTGCGTCAATCTGGGGCATATCGCCAATGGCATCGTTTAACCTTAAGTCAATCGGCTTATTGAGAATAAAACCAAAACTACCTTTCTCATTGTGCTCAGTTAGCAGCACCACAGAACGCTTGAAATAAGGATCACTCAAAAAAGGCTCGGCTATCAATAGCTTGCCCTTTTCGGCTTCCTTATTCTTGAAAGGCACTGATATGAGATTTAAGGCATCCATCTTTTTATAAAACGTGAGGCAGTATGTCTAAATTGCCTTCTTCTATCTTTCAAATAAAAGAATTAATTATTAACCAGAACGTTAGCCTTGCAGAATAAGTTCCGTTTTTTGGACGAATGAAACCGAAATATGATGCCTGAAGAATTAAATTTCCTTATCTCCCTGCAATTTCACAACTTTGGGGCAAACCCTAAGTTGCATGAAAAAAATTGCCCTGCACTGGCAGATTATAATAGGATTGGTGGTAGGCACCATCTATGCTTTCCTATCCGTGAAATATGATTGGAACGACTTCACTTTAGATTATATCCAGCCTTTTGGTGATATTTTCATCAACCTACTAAAGATGATTGCAGTACCCTTGGTATTGTTTTCCATCATTTCAGGAGTAGTATCATTAAAGGATATTACCAAGCTGGGTAGGATGGGTGCTAAAACCCTTGGTGCCTACGTGTTAACAACTATGTTTGCTGTAACGCTTGGTTTATTTCTTGTAAACCTTGCTACTCCTGGTAAAAGAGCCGATAAAAAACTTAGGGTGGAGAACAGGCTCGGTTATGAACTTTGGAAAGAAGCTAATCCTGATGTACAAAAGTTGGATGATATTTGCCTTTCCTGCAAACCTGAGAATGCGGCTCTGGTAGAAAAAGTGAAGGAAAAATCCGGGCAAGCGGGTTCAAATGCCTGGGTGGATGATAAACTCAATAAAGCAGCTAATGCAAAAGAAAGTGGACCGCTCCAACCTTTGGTTGATGTAGTCCCCTCTAACATATTCCATGCTTTAACCGCTATGGAAATGCTTCAGGTGATATTCTTTGCCATTATATTTGGGGTGGTAGTTACTATGCTGCCAAGTGACAAGAGTGAACCTGTAATCAAGCTGGTTGACGGACTTAATGAGGTATTCGTGCAGATGATATGGGTGATAATGAAAGCCATGCCCTTCTTTGTATTCGCATTAATGGCTGGGCAAATTGTAAAAGCCGCTGGCACCGACCCTGATAAATTCACCGAACTATTGAGCTTTTTATTGAGATATTCACTAACGGTAATTGCTGGTCTATTGGTAATGATATTTGGTGTCTATCCTCTTATTGCATCTCGTCTGGCTAAGATACCTTACCTTAGGTTTATGCGGTCTATTAGAGATGCTCAGATTACGGCATTTTCAACAAGTTCATCATTAGCAACACTGCCAGTCACTATGGATTGCATGCATAAGAATATTGGTATCTCCAAGTCAGTCACAAGTTTTGTGCTACCTATTGGGGCAACTGTAAATATGGATGGCACCAGCCTCTATCAGGCGGTAGCAGTTGTCGCCTTAGCTCAATTTCATATGGTTGACCTCACTGTAAGCCAGCAATTGGTAATAGTGCTTACAGCTACATTGGCATCCATTGGTGCCGCAGCTATACCAAGTGCGGGGCTAGTATTAATGATATTGGTGCTTGAGTCTGTTGGTTTGAACCCGGCATGGATTGGTCTCATCCTGCCAGTTGATAGGATATTGGATATGTGTAGAACGGTGGTAAATGTAACCAGTGATGCTACAGTATCATCTATCATTGCCAGAAGCGAAGGAGAAAAGCTCAATTAACGTTGAGTTCACATTAAGGGGAGCGATTTTTGTCTACAATCACCAAAAAACTTTTAACAAGAATGAATTATTTACAAACAATTAAAATAATTCACCTGTTCTCTTGTTAACTTTGAACGATTAACACCAAAAAACGATTACTATGCGTAAAGTTCTTATCGGCTTATTAGCTTTCATTATCATATTGGTAGGTGCCGCAGTTGTATTACCTATCATTTACAAAGACAGAATAATTGAAATAGTAAAGAAAGAGGCTAACGCTAACCTCAATGCCACGGTTGATTTTAAGGATATCGGCCTCTCATTGATAACCAGCTTTCCTGATTTCAGACTTTCTATTGATGACCTTTCCGTTGTTGGCAAAGAAGACTTTGAAGGTGATACCTTGGTTTATATCAACAGCCTTAAGCTAGACCTGGACTTAATGAGTGTAATTAATGGCTCAGAAATAGGTATCAATGCCATACTATTGGATAAACCAGTGGTAAACGCTTTAGTGAATGAAAGTGAAAAAGCAAACTGGGATATCGTTCCTGAAAGTGCAGAAGAAGCTCCGGCTGAAACTGAACCAACTGAATCTTCTGAATACAAAATTGCATTGAAGTCATTCCGAATTAATGATGGTCGTATTGTATACGATGATAAGCCAGGTGACATGAAAGCCCATATCAATGGCTTAAACTTTGCGCTTAAGGGCGATATGACAGCCGACCAAACTAACTTGGATATGGATATTGACGCCCAGTCATTGGACGTAATTATGAATGGCTTGAAGTATTTGAGCAATGTGCATTTGAAGTATAAAGCTGGTATTGATGCTGACTTGGCAGGGTCTAAATATACTTTTCGCGAGAATGAACTTGACCTGAATGATTTAGGCATTGGCTTTGATGGCTGGGTAGCTATGCCTGATGAAGATATTGATATGGACCTTACCTTTAAGGCTAAGGAAACCAGCTTCAAGAGCATTTTGTCCCTTATTCCGGCGGTATATGCTAATGATTTTGCTGATGTAAAAACAGAAGGTAACTTAACTTTGAATGGCTATGCCAAAGGAAAGTATACTGAAACTAGTCTTCCTGCCTTTGCTCTTAATTTACAAGTTGATAAGGCCCGTTTCCAATATCCTGACCTGCCAAAAGCAGTTGAAGAAATTAGCCTAAAAGGTGAGATAACCAATCCGGGTGGGGTAGCTGACTACACCGTTATCAATTTTCAACAATTCCATTTCCGCATTGCGGAGAACCCCGTTGATATTAAGATGATTATCAAAACTCCAGAAAGCGACCCTGATATTGATGGAATGATAAATGGCAAGATTAACCTGGCTAGTTTGAAGGATGTTGTTCCAATGGAAGAAGGAGATGAACTTTCAGGTTCCATCATTTCTGATATTGTATTGAAAGGTAAAATGTCTTCTATTGATAAAGGGGAATATGAGAAGTTTCAGGCCAAAGGCCAACTGATAGTAATGGATGTAGATTACAAGTCAGAATCATTACCGCAAGGTGCTAGTGTGAAATACGCGAAATTGGATTTCAGTCCGCAATATGTTGAGCTTTCTTCCTTTGATGCCAAATCGGGTAAGAGTGACTTCAAAGCCAGGGGCCGTATGGAAAACTTTATTGCCTATGCCATGAAGGATGAAACCTTGAAAGGTACTTTCGACCTGACCTCTCAAATGTTGGACGTGAATGAATTTATGGTCTACAGTGGTGAGGAAACAACAACTACTGAAGAAGAAAGTGGTGATGGTGATATAGAAGTAGTTGATGTGCCAGGAAATGTAGACTTCGTACTTATCTCTCAGTTTGGGAAATTGGTTTATGATAATATGGAAATGACTAATGTAAAAGGTAAGGTGACTATTAGAGAGAAGAGAGTAAAACTTGACGGTCTCTCCATGAACTTCCTAGATGGCAAAATGGTATTGAATGGTACTTACGATGTCAATGATATCAAGGAACCGAAAGTAAACTTCAGCGCTAATATTGATGGTTTTGATATCAGTAAAACCGTTACAACCTTTAATACAGTTGAAACACTGGCGCCAATAGCTAAATATGCCAAAGGTAAATTTGGTTCAAATATTTCATTCACTACAAGTTTGGATGAGACCATGAGCCCTGTTCTTTCATCACTTAACGGTAGTGGTGGGCTACTTACCAAGAGTGTTGTGTTAGAAGGCTTTGAACCAATCAATAAATTGGCTAGTGCCATTAAAATGGATAAGCTGAAAAAGCAAGAATTGAACAATGTGGATGTGAAATTTTCATTTTCCAACGGACAAGTTATAGTAAAACCAACATCATACAAGATAGGTAACATAAACTCTACTGTGCAGGGTATTAGCGGTTTTGACCAAACCTTAGACTATGTGATGAACCTTGAAATACCCCGCGCAGCGTTTGGCAGTGCTGCTAATGATATGTTGAGTGGATTGGTATCGCAGGCTAATAGCAAGGGAGCTAATGTAAATCTGGGTGAAACTGTTAAGTTAGATGTTTTGATTGGTGGTACTGTTGATAATCCGACTATCAAAACGGGTTTGAAGGATGCCGGACAAAACTTTGTTGATGATTTGAAAAAGAAAGCTGAAGAGGAATTGCAAAAAGCCAAAGAAGAAGCAGAGAAAAGGGCTAGGGAAGAAGCTGAGAAATTGAAGAAAGAGGCGGAGCAAAAAGCCAGGGAAGAAGCAGACAAGCTAAAACAAGAGGCTGAGAAGAAGAAAAAAGAGGCAGAAGAAAAAGCTAAGCAAGAAGCGGAAAGATTGAAACAAGAGGCTGAAAAGAAAAAGAAAGAAGCAGAAGAAAAAGCCAAAGAGGAAGCCAAGAAGGGACTGCAAAATATTTTCGGAAAGCCAAAATAAAAAGACTATTGGTGCAATATACCTGGTGTAAATAGGTTTAAAGAATAGAAACTGAAAAGTGTGACTAGAAAAATAGTTTACGTCGCCATTCTACTTGGATTATCTATTGTCACTCAAGCTCAAAACCCTGAAGCTTGCGATACACCAGGCAATAAAAAAGTCCAGAAGCTATTTGAAGAGGGAATGAAAGAACGAACTTCTTTCAAAAGAAGGGAAGTACTAAAGCTAGTTCTTGAAGAAGAACCGGACCATTTTGCAGCTAATTTCTATTATGGGCAAGAGATAATCGAGCGTGCAAAGAAAGACTTTAAGATAGATGTAAAGCACGCTAAGAAGTTTTTTGAGAAATCGCTGGAGCAATGTCCAAAATTTCATGTTTACAATTACTACTACCTGGGCAGTCTGGCACTTGGGGCTAAGGAGTACGACAAAGCATTGGGCTACTTTGATAAGATGATTAATTTTGAGTATGACGACGGTTTAATGTATCCCAAAGATTTTGATGAGAAAGTGGCGGAAGTAGAGTTGATGAAGGAAACAGCCAGGTACTACAAAGATATCTACGATAATCCCGTACCGTTTGAACCCAAGGTTGTAGATGGTATTTCTACTAAAGACAATGAGTACCTGGCTATTATCTCTCCAGATGATGAATTGGCTCTATATATACGCAATTACCACAAGAAGAAAAAGGGAGATTTAACATCCAAATGGGTAGAAGAGTTTACTTATTCAAAAAGGCAGGCTAATGGCTTATTTGATAGTGGTACTCCCTTTTCTGCGCCATTTAATCTCACGGAAAATGTGGGTGGCGCTATGGTTACTTTGGATAATAAAACCATGTACCTAACTATCTGTGAAATAGACATGGAAGGCTATAAAAACTGTGATATCTATTCATCCAATTATGTTGATGGAGCATGGACAGAGCCTAAAAACGTCGGGCCTGGAGTGAATGGAAAAAACTCTTTCGAAGGGCAACCAACTATAACTGCTGATGGCAAGACCCTGTATTTTGTGAGTATTCGAGAAGATGCGATTGGGGATATCTACAATATGGACTTATATGAATCTAAACTACAAGCTGATGGAACCTGGAGCCAGGCTAAAAATCTTGGTAAGACCATTAATACTAAAGGTCATGAGAAGTCACCATTTATCCATAGTGATAGTGAGACTTTATATTTCACCTCAGGAGACGCGGAACAATCTGCAGATGGAGAGCCAGCCCTAGGACATAAGGGGTTAGGAGGGTTTGATATTTTCTACGTAAGGAAGGATGAAGAAGGCAATTGGATGAAGCCCATGAATATTGGCTATCCAATAAACTCAGAGAAAGATGAAGTAAGCTTTTTTGTGAGTACAAGCGCAAAGACTGCCTATTTTAGTAGTAATGAGTTGGACTTTGGCGTAGGTGGTTGGGACCTATATTCATTTGAATTGTATGAAGAAGCCCGCCCCGAAGCAATGACTATCTTGAAAGGTAATACAAACACTGATGACGAAAAACTAAGTCGCAAAGCTAAGATTGAACTGAAGAATGTGAAGACTAAAGAAGTAACTGAAATACCAGTTGACTCAATTACGGGCCAATTTGTTGCCGTAGTAGAGAAAAAGCAGGATTATATCATGACGGTTAAAAGTGAGGGCGCCGCTTTTAACTCTACCTATATACCTAAAGAAAAGCCGGAGGATGACAAGCCTATTAAGGTAGAAATGGAAGTAAAAAAGGTAAAAACTGGGGGCACTTATAAGATTAATAATATCAACTATGAGACTAATTCCTATGAGTTAGACCAGGTTTCAAAAGTTATGCTGGGTGAGTTTGCAGAGTTTTTGAAAGCCAACAAAACCATGAAAGTGGCTATCCATGGGCACACCGACTTCGTTGGAAGTGCACAGGATAACTTAGTGCTATCAGAAAATAGAGCAAAGTCTGTTTATGAATACTTGATTAGCCAGGGTATAAGCAAAGGCAGATTGAACTATAAAGGCTTTGGTAAATCCAAACCTATTGACACCAACCAAACGGAAGAGGGAAGGGCTCGCAATCGCCGGACTGAGTTTTTGATTAATTCACTTTAGCTTTGTTTCTCTTTGAGAGGTATGAGAAGATAATCCAATCCATTTAGTTTAATCTCATACATGGTTTCAAGCAGCACACCCAATTTTCCTTTGGGCCATCCTTTGGCCTTAAACCACTCTAGGTATGAAACAGGTAAATCACACAACAGCCAGTCCTTATATTTGCCAAAGGGCATTTTCATTTTGACCAATTGTAGCAATAGCTTAGGGTCAGGACCATTCATCATACCCTAAAGCCAATTACAAGGATATCATCCGTCTGCTCTTCTTCACCCTTCCAGGCTTGTATGTTTACTTCAAGTATTTCTCTTTGAGTGTCCATGGGTTGGTCTTGTATGGAGAGCAGAAGGTTTCTAAAGCGTCTTGAGGAGTATTTTTTACCTTCGTCACCACCGAATTGGTCGGCGTAACCATCAGAGAATATATAGAACGTTTGGTCGTATTTAAGTTCAATTTTATGACTGGTGAAGGAGGCTTTCTTCTTTCTACGACCACCAACAGAGAAGCGATCTCCCTTTGATTCTGTTAGCTCAGTGCCACTAAAGTAATAAAGCGGACGATATGCACCCGCAAACTCTACCATACTATTCTCTTTGTCAATCTTACACAGGGCAATATCCATTCCATCGTGTAAACCTTGTCCATTTTCACCTTGATACAAAGCCTTCTTAATCTTGTAGTTGAGTAGCTCAAGCATATCACTCACTTCAAGCTCTGGTGATTGTTTGGCAATAGAGTTAAGCATATCGTTACCAATTAATGACATGAAAGCACCGGGAACACCGTGCCCAGTGCAATCTACAGCAGCCAGCAAAATGGTATCATCTATCTGTGAAAACCAATAGAAATCCCCACTCACAACATCCTTAGGCATGTATAAAATGAAAGACTCTGGCAGTGCGCTTTTTATCTCTGAAACATCAGGTAGTATGGCTTTTTGTATGCGCTTAGCATAATTAATACTAGAGTTGATTTCCTTATTCTTGATGGATATAGTCTTTTCTGCCTCTCGCAACTTGGTAATATCATCAAACGAAGCAATAGCCGAAACCAAGTGCCCCCTTTGGTCATAAACGGGAGTGCCACGCACATGTAGTAGTATGCGCTCATCACCACGTTGTATTTCCATGTCATTTATCTCAGTACTCTCCCCGTTTATTGCTCTTATCACAGGTAGCTCATCATGTGGATAATGTGTGTCAGTGCCTTCGATATAGGCAGAAGCAATTTCGGATAGGTCAGTATCACCATCAAAATCATCAACGGTTTTACCAATAAGTTCTATAGATTTTTGATTGGAATATAACGGTTTCCCGTCTGCACCTAACACAAAAACCCCAATGGGTAATGCCTCAAGATATTGCTTGGTTCTTTTTTCAGATTCCTCCAATGCTGATTGCTGTTGGCGATATAGGAAAAGCATGATTACAATCAAGATGGCCAGACCACAGGAGAACCACACCATCTGGTTGAGTTGTCTCCATAAGTCCTGCATGTCTAATGAGACTTCTCCAAGCCTAGTTCTTATGGTTTTGATATATCCATCCACCTGAAAAATAATGTCATGAAGGTTATCTCTCGCTGAGCGCTCAAGATATAACGGTACTCCGGGGGAATTGCTCGCCTTAATATTTGTATGTAAATGCTTGATGTGTTTCTCAGTGCTATAGAGTATCGAGTCTATCTTATACAAGTCAGGGTGAAAAGTGTTGAAAGAGGCATACATTCCTCTTTTCAAGGTGTCTGATAGTGTCAGTATGGTTTTTAATTGACCAGTTCTTATAGAGTCGAGTTGTTCTTTGGAGTAATTTTCGATATCAATATTCAATAGATTTTCAAATGCTCTCACTTCTCTTTTAAATTGGTCAAACTGGGAAATTAGCTCAACTCCCTTATCAATTAGCTCTTGGTCATCATCTACATTCTTCATCAGGTAAATGCTAAAGAGAATAAACATTACCGGGAATGCAACAAGTGGAAGGACCCTTATGTAATTGATAAACCTCATTATTTTAATAACGGTTTACATATAGCACGTGTCCCTTAGGGCATGTGCTATATTCGTTGTTGTAGCTAGTTATTTTAATTTTCTCGTTTTCCATTCAATTATGTTTCAATATAGCTCGGTGCTTTAGCGAACCACCTGTTGAACACAACCGCTGCTGTAAGATCACCAGTTACGTTCACTGCGGTTCTGAACATTCCCAACACACGGTCAATACCGATGATAATCAGCAGTCCTTCGGTTGGGATGCCGCTACTTTTCAGAACTGAAGCCAATACAATTACACCACCACCAGGTACTGCCGGAGTACCGATAGAAGCAGCAACTACTGTAACCGTGATCAACAGTACGTTCATCACCGATAGGTCAATACCGTAGCCCTGTGCCATAAAAAGTA
>JANQJC010000057.1 GCA_028281825.1 Flavobacteriales bacterium | reverse complement strand
CGACTTTACCTTGAGATAAGTTAAGCAATGGTAGTTCAAACTGATTGTAGCCTTCGTCAATGTTTATTTGAGTGCTTTCTACAATTTGCCCAAACGAGTTATACAAACTCAAATCAGCCGATTGCTTATAATTAGAATATAAGCTCCCTTTTAAGCCTACCTCATTCAAGTATATTTGATGAAAACTAAAACCTGGTTGGTTAACACAAGGTTGAATACCAATCAAATTAGAATACCCTGTTTTTCCATCATAATCTATTTGCTTCAACCTGTAATATGATAGCTTTTCAAGTGGTGCTTCATCAACGGCAGTATAATCAATAATATAACTGCTATTATTCGAACCTTCAACTTCAACTATCTCATTAAAATAATCACCATCAGCACTTCTCTCCACCACAAATCGATTGTTATTGGTTTCTGAAGCTGTTGTCCATTTTAATCCAACATTACCTTCATCACAACTTGCCGAAAATGATATCAACTCAATAGGTAGCGGGTCACTATCGTCTGCTAACGTCCAAATATCATAAAAGTCATTTTTATCATCCAAATCAATATAAAGTGTGTTGGAAGATGTCAAGGCTGTAGAGCTATAAAGCCAATCTTGCCAAGTATTATCCTCATGATTATACCTCTGTGGCACAAGCCTTTCTTCATCAATCTTGTTGTTTGCATCATTCCAATCAGCTTCGTTGTAGGTAAACGTATACCCTATCTTAGGATACACAGTAAACGTAGCATTAGATACCCCATTTTCTATAACCCAAAACCTATCCAAAACATGATGTGAGTTATCCTTCCCAAAATCATTTGTTAAATGCTCTACAGTTGGAGGCATTGGTTGATTTTGTGCATTAGTTGGATAAGTTGCAAACTTCACGGCGCCCATCGTTCCACCCTGCCCTAGTTCGTTAATGCTATACTTAAACGTAACATCCTGCACTGAACCATTATCAAGAGAACCGAATGGCACTGTATAATCACCGGTTCTATTCCCTATGTTCCATACCACATAACCATAGTTGTTTGAAGGAGTCTCGCTTATTATGTAACTATTGGAAAATCTGATAATAGCATCTGGTTCAGGATTGTTGATAATAACATCATCGCCTTGAAGTATCAACTTAGAATTTTGATTGAGAAATAAAGTATTTTCAATTTCCAGGTCAACATCTTGTAAGGTAACAGATACATTAGCACCCAACTGTGCTTCATTCAGTTCAATGGCTCCATGCCCAGAGATGGTTCTATTGGCTCCATTAAACACAAATGTGGCATTTCTTGTATGTAAATTGTCTCCACTTGAAACAATTAAATCACCATCCAGCTTAATTGTTGGGCTACCTATCGCTTGCTCCATATCAAACAAACCTTGTCCAAGCACAGAAAGGTTGCCCCTTATCAACATTGATGGTGAATTACCAATTAAGGAAACTGTTTGAGATTCAATTAGTAAATTATTGCACCTTGCTGAATTATTACTTCCTACGTCAACTGGATTAGCGGCTGAATTGGTAATTATAACATCTGTATTGTCATTAGGAATAGTAAGATTATCCCAGTTATTGCATTCAAACCAATCGCGACTACTATTACCATTCCATAACCCCTTCTCAAAAGAGCCCGCCAATTGCATTATCATCCAACCATTTGAATAAGTTGGCCATGAATGATAAGCACTACAATCTGAATTGTAAACATCCCAATTTTGAGCATCTTTTATTTGTTCTACCCATTCCTTTTTAGTGCGTGGTAATAAGCTACCAGTAAATTTAAAACCCTCTCCTGTATTGGGAATTGCAGCACTGAAGCAATCCAAATAGGGGTATAAGTTAGATTGATTTTGCGAACCATCTGTTATCCAACCACCTGTGGTGCTAAACCCGAATAACACCTCGCCTGAATAAGTAGCATTATCAGCACCAGTCGGATTTGCCCAATTACCACTTTGCATGATGAATAATTGGTCGCCATTTACACTTAAATCAAAAATTCCAGACCCAGAAAGTCGGGTGAAACTCCAACCATCAGTTGGTGTAACAGCATTAAACAACCCATTATTGGTAGTCCTAAATGTGATAAGCGTACCCGCCTGAATAGCAGTTCCTGTTCTGGTAGCACGGACTACCCCTTCACTTTCACCCCACTTATTCAAATTGCTTTTTTCCCAGCCATTATCTGTAAAATCGATGGTAGTACCTGATGTAATTTCCTTTAGGCATACAAAGCTTATTTCATCCTGACCGCTAAAATCACCACAAGAACCCAAATCAGTATTTACAGCAAACACTAATATGTCCCCTCTATCAAGCACAGTTGATTGAGACATACCTATTACAGGGAATAGGAATAGGGTCAGAAGAACAGTTAAATAATGGCGTAAATAGTCTGCCATAAGGGTATTTTGCACTGAAGTTATGCAATTAATGTTCGGCAGGCAAATTTTCAAGACCTAATTCTTGAACAAATGTCTTGTCATGACATTTTGGAATACACCCTTTGGGTCAAACTTTTTCATTAGGTCTTTAAAGTCATTCCACATTGGGTATCTTTCTTTTAATACTTCAGGGTTAATTTTAAATTCCTTACCCCAATGAGGTCTTCCATCATATTGGCCCATTAACTCTTCAAAGCATTGTAAAAATTCATCCCATCGCCTCACGTTGTGTTGGTATGCGGCAATATAACACACATCTCTCTTATAGGATGGGCTCAGCCATATATCGTCACCCTTCACAAACCTAATTTCAACTACAAAATTGACTTTAAATTTCTTCTCTTCTATCATTTGCTTATAAGCTACAATAGCTTCTTTGGCGTGCTCAACAGGAATAGCATATTCACACTCCCTATGCTTAGGCGGTAGCACAATACTAAACACATTATAGCTCTCTTCTACCCTGTTTATTTTCTTGAAATGAACAAGGTTGATAAACTTGTTGATAGAGGGGATTAAACCAGGAAAAGCTGAACCTGCTTTGAGTAAAAAACCAAAGAAATGATTAGTAAGAAACTTATCTTCCAAAAACGCCACTCCTTTATTTCTTGGTTTTAGTTTATCCTTGGTGCGATACCATCGATACATTTGAACTTTAGGAGCATGAGCGAACCACCACATTTTGAAGTGCTCCACGGTGTTCAACTGCTCGTCTAAAACTTCCATGGCATCATCAAATGAAAGTGGATAACTTTCCTCTTTCAGGTAAAAGGCTTCCTCGCATTGGATAGTAATAGTTGAAATAATACCAAGTGCCCCCATACTTATTTGCACTGCTGGTAACAAATGGGTGTTCTCTTTCTGGTTAATGGCTATCACTTCTCCACTAGCTTTAACCAAGGTCACACCAATTACTTGAGTGGATATGTTCCCAAAGTTAATGCCCGAGCCATGAGTACCTGTGGAAATTGCACCCGCTACGCTTTGCTCGGTAATAGTACCTAAGTTACTCATAGAAAGACCATGCTGCCATAACACCTCATTTAATTCATGAAGACGAATACCCGATTGAACCGTGACTTGTTTGGCTTCTTTATTTACTTCTAATAAGTTATTATACTTATCCAGGCTTACCAAATAATCGTCTGTCTCTATTAATGCAGACCATGAATGCTTAGCACCCATCAGACGCATCTTCTTGCCTGATTTATTTGCGCTATTGACCAAGTCAACTATTTCCTGTTCAGTCTCAGGGTAATATACCCCCTCGGGCTTGAACTTTATATTGCCAGCCCAGTTAGAAAAGCTATCAACTTTCTTACTTTCCAATTAGTTTGAAGTAATGGTAAACTCTGTTCTTCTGTTATTAGCCCTTCCTTCTTCAGTATCATTATTATCGATTGGGCTACTCTCACCATATCCTTTTGATGTAAGCCTTTCGGCCACTATTCCGCTTTGTATCAAATAGTCTTTTACTGCCCTTGCTCTATTTTCCGACAGTCGCTGGTTAGCATCATCACTACCTACATTATCAGTATGCCCGCCGATTTCAATTTTCAAAGTAGGGTTTTTCTCCAGAAAAGTAAGTAGTTTCTTTAACTCTATATTTGATTCCTCCAATAATTCAAAAGAGGCAGTTTCAAAGAAAATATTCTTCAGAATAACCTTTTCGTTCTTTTTGATAGGCTGCATTGCCACATCCTTCTTGTATGGAGTGGCATCGCTTCTCTCTTTCAGGGCAAAGTTCTCTGAATAGAACAAGAATCCATCTTTTGAAACATTCAAGGCATAATCATGATTGACAGGTAATCCTACTAAAAACTCTCCTGTTTTAGAATCAGAGCTTGAGTTATACACAGACTCTCCTGTTTCTAAATCAATCAACTCAAACTTAGCTTGCAATGCTTCCTTAGTCTCTGCATGAAATACCTTACCCTTCATGAAAGTAACCCTTCCCGGCCTGGCTTTTGGGTACAATTCAAACTCATACAAATCCAAATTGCCATAACCGCCTTCCCTATCAGAAGCAAAATAGGCCTTCTCACCTGAAGCCCCAACGATTAAACTATTTTCATCATTAGCAGTATTGATAGGATATCCCAGGTTCATGGCTTTGCTCCAACTTCCATCCTCCTGCTTCCTTGAAACAAATATGTCACTCATGCCCATTCCCGGATGACCGGTAGAAGCAAAATAGAGCGTCTTTCCATCTGGGTGTATAAATGGAGACTCTTCACTTCCTGATGTATTGACATTGGTACCCAGATTAACTGGTTGGCTCCAAAAGCCCCTCTCATTGATTACACTATACCAAATGTCTTTCTTTCCTTCTCCACCATCGCGGCTGCTGCTAAAGTAAAGCGTTCTTCCATCGGGGGCAATTGAAGGCTGTGACTCCCACTTCCTGCTATTTACTGGCGGCCCTATGTTAACTGGTTCTGTCCAATCATTGCCTTCTCTCCTTGAGAAATAAATATCACAACTTCCTTGGCCACTTCTTCTGTTACATCCAGTAAAAAACATCCATCTTCCATCAGGGCTAATGGTTTGTGCTCCTTCGTTATTGTCAGTATTCAGTGGTTCACCAAGGTTTCTAGCAAGGCTCCACTCCCCACTTTCATCTCTCCAACTACCATAAAAATCCTCCTGATAATCGCGTCCTCCATTCTTGTTTCTTTGGTTGCGAGTGATAATGATTGTCTGTTCATCGGCCGTTAGTGCGGGAAAATATTCAAAATGTTCACTATTTACGTTCGGTCCCAGGTTCTTCGGGTCAAATGGTACAGGATTTTTAATCGCTGTTGAGCCAAACTCAGCAGTCACCAACAATTCTTTAGCCTTCGCCTCCATAGTAGGATGTCTATTGGGTAATCCCAAATACTTTTCCAGATTTACTTTTGCATCCTCATATCTAGCTGCTTTTACTTGCACTTCTGATAAATTCAAAAAAGCTCCGGTGAAATAAGTTGGGTCTATTTCAATTGCCTTACTAAAATGTACTATACTCTCATCATATCTGCCTAAATCACTTAATACGTCTCCTAACATTAACCTTGGCTCAATAAAATTCTCATCGGTCTCTACGGCTTTTTTTAATAACTCAATTCCTTCATCAAAACGCTGTTGGCGAAGCAAAGCCCAGCCATCTTCGTAATATTTTATAGCCTTTTTTGATTGAGTTGAATATTTGTCCTGGGAGTATGCCAACAGTGGTAAAAACATCAGGACTAAGATTGTATATTGAATTATTCGCTTTAACATGAATTTACTTTAAGGTATGTGCATATACTTGTGGCTCTGCAGTGATATCATCCATTTAGGGTTTTTCATTACATAATCCACTATATGCGGTATCATTTTTTCTGCCTTGCTCCATTCGGGCTGAAGATACAATTTACATTCAGCAGAAACCATGCCTGCATTTTTTTCAGCCCATTTAAAATCATCTTTATTGTACACAATCACCTTGAGTTCATGGGCTTTTTCAAGTACTTCTGGCTTTGGCGATTCGGCCTTTTTTGGAGATAAGCAAACCCAATCAAAACTCCCACTTAAAGGGTATGCTCCTGATGTTTCTATATAAATCTTAATTCCCCTCTCCTTTAATTGCTCACACAAGTAATCCAAATTGTACATCAGCGGCTCTCCACCTGTTATCACTACCGTTTTTGCTGGATGGTTCATTGCACTCATAATGACATCATCCGTTTTTGTTAATGGATGACGAGTTGCATCCCAAGATTCTTTCACATCACACCAATGACAACCAACATCACAACCACCTATTCTTACAAACCATGCAGGCTTTCCTGTATGATAGCCTTCCCCCTGAATGGTATAAAATTCCTCCATTAATGGCAGTAACCTGCCCCTATTCAATAACTCTTTTTGACTTTCCTCTAATTGAAGCATAAGCCGCAAAAATACAGAAATAATCAGGTGGCACGATTATTGGCGTTTACCGAAAATAATTGCTGTTAAACAATTATTAGCCAATGGCTTACATCTTTTGATTAGATTTGTTGCCTTCTAAAAAATGCCTACAAGTAGACAAAATACGGTTAACCTAAGTAAGATAGTTGGAATCCCTAAGCTGATGGAGGGTAACGAACTACTTCTTATGTATAGGGACACTATCGATCAAACTGCGACTGAAAACCTGCTAGCCATCGCCGAAGTGAAGATGAATGTAAGCGGCGACAGGAAGAAACTCAAACGTAAGTTGTTCAACATTCTCATTGAGTGCCTGCAAAATGTTGTAAAGCACAGTGACGCTCTTCATATCGAAGAATACAGAAAGGCCTCACTATTTATACTTGGACGTAACGAAAGTGCATATTTTGTAGTGTGCGGTAATGTAATAGACAATGATAGGGTCGCTGCATTAAAGCATAAAATTGATGCTGTAAATAAGTTAAATGAAAGGCAACTTAAAGACCAATATGGCAAGATTATCACAGAGAACGAACTTTCTGAAAAAGGTGGTGCGGGATTAGGTTTAATTGAAATGTGCAGAAAATCAGGTCACAAGATTGATTACTCATTCAAGCTTCTGGATAAAGAATACTCTTACTTTACCCTAAAACTAAAAATAGAAGAATGAAAAAAGCAGCCTAATGAGCTAATTTCAATGTGAGATAAGCAATCAAACTAAGTATTGCTCTCGCCTGGTATCTGGTTTAGACTTGCGGTATCGCCAAATAGTTCAATCGATTTCTTGTTATAAGCCTTTGCTGCTTCAATAGCAGTATCATAAAAACCCAAATTGATTGGTTTACGATTATGATAAATCACTGCGCGATATCTGTTCTTCTCTTTAGTCACACCACGAAAACCTGTTTTACTTTTGAAGTTCTTCATTTGCCTTCTCAACTCACCCATCGTCACCCACTCTAGATTTTCAATGCGGCTATCCAATACATCACCGTTTATAAACCTTACAAATAATTTCTTCTCGCTCTCAGGTTTTGGTACAAACCTCTCTGCAAGATGTTTATGTAAGTATATAGTCTCAAAAATCACTCCTTTCTTAGTAGTGATACTGCGTTGAAACACGCCGTACCCATTAGAATGTTCTCTTAAGTTCTTATGAAAGTTGATTGATTGGAGATACTTGTTCTCCATTATCTCATTGTAGCCGTCTTCATCCAAGGTAATTTCCTTGTCAGCATTTTTGAGCTTGATTTTGTACAGCATAGTTGATTGATTTAGGTTGTATTAAGGGTTAATTATAGATTGCATTGGTTGCTGACAACAAGGTATTCTTTAAAAGAGCCAACCTTGTCATAGGCCCCACTCCACCGGGTACTGGTGTAATAAAACTACACTTTTCAGCTACTTCTTCATACTTAACATCACCTTTCAATCTGTATCCGCTTTTTGTATCTGATGAATCAACCCTCGTAACTCCAACATCAATCACTACCGACCCTTTCTTCACCATTTCAGCGGTTACAAACCCAGGCTTTCCAATTGCTGCTATTAAAATATCTGCTTCTTTAGTATAATCTGAAATATTGCTCGTTCTGCTGTGACAAACCGTTACAGTACAATTACCCACCTTAGCGCTTCTTGACATTAATATGCTTATTGGACGACCAACTATATTGCTCCTACCAATAACCACACAGTGCTTTCCTGATGTCTCAATGCCATACTTTTCCAGCAACAAAATGATGCCATAAGGAGTTGCGGAAATAAATGCCGGCAGATTGAGCACCATTCTTCCCACATTAATTGGGTGAAAACCATCTACATCCTTTTTCGGGTCTATAGTTTCAGTGACGTTTTTCTCAGAAATATGATTAGGTAAAGGCAATTGAACAATTACTCCATCAATGCTATCATCCTTATTAATCTCTCGTACTTTGGCAAGTATTTCACCCTCTGTTACATCTGATGGATAACGGAAAAGTGTTGAAGTAAATCCTACTTCCTCACAGTCCTTGATTTTATGATTGACATAGCTTTCACTTGCACCATCATTGCCAACTAATATAGCAACCAGGTGCGGCGCCCTTTTGCCAGCCCCTAACATCAATTTTACTTCAGCTGCAATTTCTTTTCTTATCTCAGCCGCAGTCTGCTTACCATCAATAACAGTCATCCTTTTCAGTAGCATTTTTCAACACGCTTCCATAAAGCTAATAAGCTTAACAACGCATCAAAACTGTATTCGATAAATAGTTGGTCTTCTTCGATAAATATCACCCACGTCCTGGCATAGGCATATTTCTCATCATTCGAGACATTTTTCCTTGTCCCGAAAACATCTTCATCATCTTACGGGTTTGTTCAAACTGCTTCAACAGTTTGTTTACTTCCTGCACATTTGTTCCGCTCCCATTGGCAATCCTCTTTCTTCTGCTTCCATCAATAATATTTGGGTTCTCCCTCTCTTGTGGGGTCATCGACCGAATAATAGCCTCGATACCTTTAAAAGCATCATCATCAATCTCAGTATCCTTTAGTGCCTTTCCCATTCCAGGTATCATACCCACAAGGTCTTTCACATTACCCATTTTCTTTATCTGCTGTATCTGGTCAAGAAAATCATCAAAATTGAATTGATCCTTAGCGATTTTCTTTTGCAGCCTCTTAGCTTCTTCTTCATCAAACTGCTCCTGCGCCCTCTCAACAAGTGAAACTATGTCACCCATGCCTAGGATACGGTCCGCCATCCTATCAGGGTGGAAAACATCCAGCGCATCCATTTTCTCACCTATACCCACAAACTTGATAGGCTTCTCAACCACTGAGCGAACAGATAAAGCGGCACCACCACGAGTATCGCCATCTAGCTTGGTAAGTACAACTCCGTTAAAGTCAAGCCTGTCATTAAACGCTTTAGCGGTATTAACAGCATCCTGACCAGTCATTGAGTCAACTACAAACAAGGTCTCTTGAGGTTGAACAGCCGTTTTGATTGCCGCTATCTCGTTCATCATCTGTTCATCAATTGCCAGTCGACCAGCAGTATCCACTATCACTATATTGAAACCACCTTGCTTGGCATGTTGTATGGCATTCTTAGCAATCTCAACTGGGTTCTTGTTTTCAACTTCTGTATAAACTTCAACATCAACTTGACCACCAAGCACTTTCAACTGATCAATAGCCGCAGGACGGTAAACATCAGCTGCAACCAAAAGCACCTTTCTGTTTTTCTTTTTCTTCAGATAGTTAGCAAGTTTGGCACTAAAAGTGGTTTTACCAGAACCCTGCAAACCAGCTATCAAAACTACAGCAGGGTTACCTTCAATATTAATTTCCGAAGTTGAGCCACCCATCAATTGAGTAAGCTCGTCTTTGGTAATTTTCACCATTAATTGCCCTGGGGAGATTGACGTTAATACGTTCTGCCCCAATGCCTTGGCTTTAACAGTATCGGTGAAGTTCTTAGCTATTTTGTAGTTTACATCGGCATCCAGTAAGGCTTTCCTTACCTCTTTTAAGGTCTCGGCAACATTAATTTCGGTAATAGTACCTTGTCCTTTTAGAACCTTAAACGCCCTTTCTAACTTATCCGATAAATTCTCAAACATCCTGTTTACTGTTATTTAATGTACAAAGATATAGATATTGAAGTGAATGCCAAGATTTGGCAGCATAAGTATTTCGCGTTCAACAACCTACACCTTCATTAAAATCCTCTCTTCTCAGTTTACATTTTTTCAGGTACATTGATACCCAACAACTTCATCGCTGATTCTATTACTTCACCTGTCATTTTTGACAGTACCAACCTAAATGCCATAACATGTTCGTCGATCTCTTTTAGTATTGGTACCTCCTGATAAAATTGATTATACTCTTTTGCTAACTCATAAACGTAATTAGCAATAACTGCCGGACTATACTCATTACCTGCCTCAATAACAATTTCCGGATAATCATTAAGTATTTTGAGCAAGTTCCTTTCCTTCTCATTTAGCTCAAAATCGGTTGCCATTAGATTTAAATTCCGTGGTGCTTTTTTCAGCAACGATTGTATCCTTGCATAAGAATATTGAATGAATGGTCCAGTATGCCCATTAATATCAATTGATTCTTCCGGGTTAAAAAGCATGCGCTTTCTAGGGTCAACCTTAAGGATGAAATACTTCAGTGCTCCCATGCCCAATGTCTTGTACAACTCATTGGCTTCAGCCTCACTCATTTCTTCCACCTTGCCTTTATCCTGAGACTGCTCTTTTGCTTCTACTAACATACCTTCAACTAGGTCATCCGCATCAACCACGGTACCTTCCCTAGATTTCATTTTCCCCGAAGGCAAATCTACCATACCATAAGAAAGATGATAGCATGATTTTGCCCATTCAAATCCTAGCTTGTCTAATATCAAGAAAAGCACCTTGAAATGGTACTCTTGTTCATTACCAACGGTATATACTTGTTGCTCTAAAGCAGGAAAGTCTTTATAACGAAGAATTGCGGTGCCTATATCCTGCGTCATATATACGGAAGTGCCATCTGCACGCAGAAGCACCTTCTCATCTAACCCATCAGCAGTTAAATCGACCCAAACTGAGCCATCATCCTTTTTGAAGAAAATACCTTTTTCAAGCCCTTTTAATACTTCATCCTTACCTACCAGATATGTATCAGACTCGTAGTATAACTTATCAAAATCAACACCCAACGCTTTATATGTCTCGCCAAAACCCTGGTACACCCATCCATTCATAGTTTCCCAAAGTTGATATACCTCAAGGTCTTTTGCCTCCCATTTTCTGAGCATTTCTTGGGCTTCTAGAATTAAGGGTGCATTTTTCTCTGCGTCGCCTTTCTCCTGACCAGTATCAATTAGCTCCTGTATTTCAGATTTGTAGTGCTTATCAAACTCAACATAATACCTCCCAACCAATTTATCACCTTTCAAGCCAGAGCTTTCAGGTGTTTCGCCATTACCCCACTTTTGCCAAGCCAACATCGACTTACAAATATGAATACCCCGATCATTAATTATCTGCGTTTTAATGACCTTATGCCCATTTGCCTCAAGTATCTCAGCAACAGAATAGCCCAATAAATTATTACGAATGTGTCCTAAATGCAAAGGCTTATTAGTATTTGGCGAAGAGTATTCCACCATCACAGTTCTGCCGCTATTGGGAGCAGCAAAACCATAATTGGACTCATTTTGTACACCCGCAAACCATTGCAACCAATCAGCTGATGAAAAGCTTAGATTCAGAAAACCCTTAATCACGTTGAACTTCTCAACTTCTGAAACATTTTTCACAAGATAATCTCCAATAGAATTAGCGGTTTCTTCAGGTGATTTTTTGGAAACCCTGGTCAAAGGGAAAACCACTAATGTGATATCCCCTTCAAACTCTTTCCTAGTTTTCTGAAAACTTATTTGATTGAGTACTATATCTGCATCAAAAAGGCTCTTTATAGCCTCAATGGTATTTGAGCTTAATTTTTCTTGAAATAACATGTGCGCAAAAATAATAGGATAAAGCGAGAAACTAGTAAAATCAGAAGATAAGATTAAAGGTCTTTAACCTGCTTTTTTTAATTCTGTTTTAGTCTTAGCTTTTTTCTTGCTAACTGCTTGTCCGTTATTATTGCTATCTTTTTTAAATGGGTGACGTTGTATCCATTTCTCTTGACGGATATTATCAATAAAAGGCTTCATAATTTTATGTGTAATAGAATTACTAGCCTTTAGGAAAAGCATCAACTCACGCGGCTCCGCACCTACAGTACTTTTGATTTCCAGGGCGGTTCGCCCATAACTTATTTGTTTGGCGTTAATAGCCAAACCTAATTTCACATAGTCATACAGCATATTTTGATATAGGGCCACCTCAGTATTCAAATCATAGTCAATCCCGACATAATGGGCTTCCAAGTGCCCATTACCGTAGAAGGCTGTCGCAAAGCCGATAAGTTTATCTTTCAGGTAATAAGCCATAAACTTGAAATTATCCTCCAAGGCAGCTTTCAAGTCAAGAAAGTAATTGGCACCAATAGTAGCTAACTGAAAACTGGCACTACTTTCTACTGAATTATACAATTGTAGCAGTGTGCCATTTAACTCAGCAATCTGGTCAGCATCTAACTCTTTCATGGCTACATCGCTACCTTTTTTAATAACACTCTTGGCGCGCACCCGATACTTTGAAGACATGGCATCTAGGTAGTCATCAAACGTTTTCCACTCTTCTTCAAGGGGGAGTATCATATTGGGCTGCACTTTGAACTGATGATAGTTCTTCATTAAATGAGGAATGCACTCCTCTGTATCATGATAAAAGTCTTTAGCCAAAAGCGCTTTAACATTCCCACTCTTACCCTCTAATGAGCATATTTTCTCAGTGGTAGCATCAATTACAAAACCTAAGTCTTTGGTATCAAACTCACGGGTATAGTGAAATCCATGCTCACCACTCACAAACGAATTACCAAAAGTGAGTAATCTAGCTGATATATTCTGAAAACTCTTGAGAGCCATATCCTTAGCCTTTTGCAAAAGACTTTTGGCATCTTTTACTTTATCCAACTCAACGTTTTGGTCGACTGAGTTAAGCCTAAAATCAAACTCTTGAAAATAGAGGATTGCTTGTGGTCTATCATCCAAATAAACAATGGCATAGTGAAACTCCATACCACGAGCAGGGTCATTTTCCAAAGCTGCCAGATATGGAATTGATAGTAATAAGTTTTCACCATTCAAGACCTTATTCCAGTGTTCGTATGGTATCCTATATACTGAACTGAATAGAGCTATTCCGTACTTCGAGGCATTCTCACACCCAAAGGCGCATTGCCCTCTGAGGTTCTTGAATTTGTTTTTTATGTGATCAATAGGATTCAAATTGTTACCTTGTTTCTATTGTGCCGTTAGTTTTTGAGTCTCTTCAAACTCCTCTGTCATCAGCTGCCTCACATACTTTACCGGGGCACTGCCATAACTTAAGAATTTTTCATGAAACGCTTTAAGGTCAAAATCATTGCCTTGCTTTGCTTTCATCTCTTCCCTAAATTCATATATCTCAGTAAACCCGGTAAAATAACTACTCAACTGAACCTGTGATAGTTTAGCCCTTCTCCACTTGTTGGTTGCCTCTTTCTTTTGCTGGAATGCCTCGTTAATCATCAAATCAAGCGCCTGCTCTTCTGTCATATCACCAGCATGTATTTCGTGGTCGATTATAGCATTACAGGTGG
>JANQJC010000041.1 GCA_028281825.1 Flavobacteriales bacterium | reverse complement strand
GACTTTACTCGCAAAAGCCGTGGCGGGTGAGGCAAAAGTGCCTTTCTTCTCACTCTCAGGTTCTGATTTTGTGGAAATGTTTGTAGGTGTTGGTGCCTCAAGAGTACGTGACCTTTTCCGTCAGGCTAAAGAGAAAGCGCCTGCTATTATCTTCATTGACGAGATTGATGCAATAGGTCGTGCCCGTGGACGTGGACCTTCACAAGGCGCTAATGATGAAAGAGAAAACACTCTGAACCAACTGTTGACAGAAATGGATGGTTTTGGAACCAATAGTGGCGTTATCATATTAGCCGCTACTAACCGTGCTGATGTGCTAGATAGGGCTTTGATGCGTGCTGGTAGGTTCGACAGACAGATTTATGTTGATATGCCCGATTTGGCTGAAAGGAAACAAATATTTGAAGTGCACTTAAAAAACCTGAAGATAGACTCCAGTGTGGATATCGACTTCCTGGCTAAGCAAACCCCAGGTTTCTCAGGTGCTGATATAGCAAACGTGTGTAATGAGGCTGCACTTATTGCTGCCAGACGAGATAAAAAACAAATAGACAAGAGTGATTTTCTAGATGCTGTTGACCGTATAGTTGGTGGCCTTGAGAAAAAGAGCAAGATAATTTCTCCACAAGAGAAGAAAGTGATTGCTTTTCACGAGGCAGGTCATGCTTCGGTAAGTTGGCTGGTAGAGCACGCTTCTCCACTAGTAAAAGTGACTATTGTGCCAAGAGGGAAATCCCTGGGTGCGGCCTGGTACTTGCCTGAAGAAAGACAAATTACAACAGCAGAGCAATTGAAAGATGAAATGTGTGCTGCTTTGGGCGGCAGGGCTGCCGAAGACATCATTTTTGGAAAAGTTTCTACTGGAGCTTTAAGCGACCTTGAAAGGGTTACCAAGCAAGCCTATGCCATGGTTTCTGTCTATGGATTGAATGACAAAGTGGGCAACATTAGTTTCTATGACTCAACCGGGGCTAATGAGTATTCTTTCCAGAAGCCGTATAGTGAAGATACTGCCAAGACCATTGACGAAGAAGCGAAGAAATTGGTTGAAGAGCAATACCAAAGGGCTAAAAAGATACTTAATGAAAATAAAGAGCTACTTACAAAGCTTGCAACCAGGTTGCTTGAAGAAGAAGTAATCTTTAAAGAAGATTTGGAAAAAATCTTTGGTAAGCGCCCATTTGAGAAAGAGCACGTTATAGAAGAACCAAAGAAAACAGCAAAGCAGATGCTGGATGAAGATAATCCTGCCGACGAGAAAAGAACTTCACCATCAGCAAATGGAAATGGTGAACCTGAAAAACCTACGGACAATCCTGCTGAAAATAAAAGCTCGGAATTCACTGCGTAAATATTTCTATTTTAGTTGCTTAATGACCATTTCATAGCTATGGAAAAAGGTTGGACTTTAGTTTACAGTACAGGAAATCTTCAAAGAGCTGAACTCATTAAGGCAATGCTTCAGGAGAATGGTATCGAGGCTGTAGTGTTGAATAAGCAGGACTCGTCATATGCTTTCGGTGATGTGGAAGTATATGTGACTGAAGAAAACCAACTCAAGGCAAATCACTTGATTAAAAGTAATACTGACGAGTGAACGACTTTTTACAGCGCCTCATAACAGGTATCTTTTTTATTGTTGCAATTATTGGCAGCATAGCTTGGAATCATTATTCATTCACGGCTATGTTTTCGCTGATAACGGTTCTGGGACTGCTAGAGTTTTACAGCCTGCTGAACACTGAAAACATTTATCCTCAAAAAATACTTGGCGCCGTATCTGGTGGTGCAATCTTTTTGATTAATGCCGGTGTAAATTACGGCTATTTCGGGCGAGAGTACCTTTTTCTTTCTTTTCTATTTTTCTTTATCTTTTTTGGTGTGGAACTATTCCGAAAAAAGAGCAACCCATTTACCAATATCGCCTTTACCTTTTTCAGTATAATCTATATTGCCATACCTCTTTCTCTATTGATAAACATTACATCCATTTCTGTTGGAGAAGAGCAGCATATTGTCTATCGCCCTTGGATACTTATTGCTTATTTCTTATTGGTTTGGGCAAGTGATTCTGGTGCATATGTCTCAGGCCGATTATTTGGCAGGCACAAACTATTCCCGCGTATTTCACCTAACAAAACCTGGGAAGGGAGCATAGGCGGTGCGTTTTTTGTGCTTGGCTTTGGATATTTAATATACTGGCTTATACCAACCTTGGGGCTATCTCCTGTTCTCACATTTGTTGACTGGATTATCATGGGGGCTATTATAGTAGTTATGGGTACTTTTGGCGACCTGATAGAATCCCTTCTTAAAAGAAGTATTTACATTAAAGACTCAGGTTCAATACTGCCTGGGCATGGTGGAATACTAGATAGATTTGATAGTGTATTTATGTCCGCCCCTTTTGTATTTGTCTACCTTGAGTTGTTTGCGTAAAGCAATCTTCACTACTTTTGCATAAAATCAAACACTAACCCATGACTATTCATAGAGAGGGATATATTCCTTTACTGATAACTGTTGCAATCATAGCTATTGTAATTGTGGCCGTTCATTACTTTCTGCCTACTTATGTTTGGATACATAGATTGGTGTATTTGGCAAGTGCGGTAATGTTCCTTCTGATACTTCAGTTTTTTAGGCACCCTACCAGAAATACACCACAGGGCGATGACTTGGTGATATGCCCTGCTGATGGCAAGGTGGTAGTGATAGAAAAGGTTTTTATAAAGGAATACTTTAATGCTGAAAGGTTGCAAGTCTCTATATTTATGTCGCCATTGAATGTGCACGTTAATCGCTCTCCCATTGAAGGCAAGGTGGAATATGTAAAATACCACCCAGGTGATTACCTGGTTGCCTGGCACCCAAAATCAAGTGAGTTGAATGAAAGAACTTCGATAGTAGTGTCGCGTGGTGAAAATGATTTGATGTTAAAGCAAATTGCAGGTGCAGTTGCCCGTCGTATCAGATGGTATGTTAGTGAAGGTGATAGCGTTAGTCAAGGGGCAGAATTTGGTTTTATCAAGTTCGGCTCAAGGGTAGATGTGCTATTACCGTTAGATGCAGAAATAAATGTTGAGTTGGAGCAAAAGGTAGTCGGTGGAGAGACAGTTTTGGCAAAATTTAAATAGTATTGAAACCAACCTAACTGCTTTACACGTATATTTATCATATAGAAACATAAAACACACAAATAGATGAAAAAAAAGTTAATCATGGCATTTGCAGCAGTTTGCTTCCTTAGTTTAGCAAGCTACACTACAGCTTCAGCGCAAAGCGCTACTACTAGCACCGTTACTACTATCAGTACTGATGATAATGGAAGCGATGCTAGCCAGAATGAAAACGTTAATACGGAGTCTTCTTCAAAAGAAGCAGTTGCAGAAGGGGCAGCTGTTAAAACATGTTCAGGAAAGAAGAAACCAGGATGTTGCGCTTCATCTGGCAAAGCTAAAGCTTGTGCTGAGCATGCTGAAAAATCCGCTGGATGTTCGGGTCATGCCAAGAAAGAAGAAGGTGAATTGTAACACCTATCTAGTAATCTTTATAAAGCCGTCTCAAATTGGGATGGCTTTTTTTATGGGTTAAAGAATATCTTTCAACTCACTCAGGCAAGTAATCTCATGAGTTAACCTTTCCTCATGTTTCATACTATCTACATTGTAGAAAACCTGGTCAATACCCACTAGCTTAGCTCCAATTAAGTCAGCGTGCAGGTTATCCCCTATCATAACGCTATTCTTGCGTTTGGCGCCGGCAGCCTTGAGCGAATACGTGAAAATTTGGGGTGCTGGCTTTTTAAAGCCCACCATATCTGAAGTAATCACTTCTTTGAAAAAAAGTTTTAACCCTGAGTTATCCAGCTTGATGTGTTGCACTTCGTCAAAGCCATTGGTAATAATATGCAAGTGATACTTGTCTTGCAGATACTCCAGTATTTCTAAAGTGAATGGCCTGAGATTTGTTTTTCGTGGACTTAGTTGCACATACCCTTCCGCCAATCTTTTGGCTAATGGAATGTCATTAATTCCAAACTCCTTAAAGGTTTCATGGAAGCGTACATACCTTAATTCATTCTTCTCTATTTTCCCTTTGCGATACTGCTCCCAAAACATTTCATTCCAAACACGATACCTTGTAATAAAGTGCTCAAAGTCAAGTATGCCAGCTTCTGGCAATTTATGGCTTAGGTATAGTTCTGAAAGCGCCTCATGAGAATTTCTTTCAAAATCCCAAAGGGTTCTATCAAGGTCAAAAAATACGTGATTATAAGTTTTCTTGGGCAACCTTTTAGTGCTTAATCAACACAAAGGTAGAAAGGATTAGCGACCAGCATATAACTGATACACACAAATAAGCAACAACTTTTCTCTTATTCCTAAAGTAGCGCGCCGCGATGAAAGTTCCCAAAGGAATTGAAAGTAGTGCTGGAGTTATAGCTGCAATACCCGCTAGCCCGAAAGTTTGTATTACTCTAACCAACATTCTGTTTCTCCAGTTAAATACTTTCTTTTTGCCAGGCTCAGCATTTACTCCAAACAAGAAATACATTTTGTTTTTGTAGGAAGAGATAATTTTTGCTAACCATTGGCTAAAGTAGAAGAAAAATAGAACTCCGAAAATACCACCAGCTGCAGTAATTATTAAGGTTTGCCAATAGGTAAGCCCTGATGCGAATGCCATCGCTGGACCAAAAACAAATTTAACTGCACTTATTGCCGCAACGGAGATTATTTCGAGTATGTCTTGCACTACATTATTTTATTTGGGTTTGCTAATATAACGAAAAAGTCATTCAATAGGATATGTCGTTCGTCCGAAAATTTCTACAACTCAACGAATGTCATAAATACTACATTTTTTCTCCAAAGGCTAAATCTCCTGCATCGCCCAACCCTGGTACGATATAGGCATGTGCAGTTAATTCTTCATCTACGGCGCCAACCCATATTGTGGTATTGGTATGCAGGTTTTGTCTCAAATGATTAATACCTTCTTCATGAGAAACAACAGCTACCACATGAGTATGTTTTGGTTTACCATGCTTTAATAATGACTTGTAAGCTAGAGAGAGTGAAGCACCGGAAGCCAGCATAGGGTCGCAAATAATTAATTCTTTGCCATTAAGGTCTGGTGTGGATACATATTCTAGCTGGATATCAAATGAGCCGTCTTTATGATGCCTTCTGTAAGCAGAGATAAATGCATTCTCTGCATGGTCATAATAATTAAGAAAGCCGTTATGAAAAGGTAAACCAGCTCTCAATATGGTAGCCAAAACGGGTTGCTCTTTTAAAACCGGAACTTGAGTAACACCCAATGGAGTGACCACTTCCCTATCCTGCCATTCCAATTCTTTGCTAATCTCATATGCAAATATTTCACCCAGTCGCTCCAAGTTTCTACGGAAGCGCATTTTATCCTTTTGAATTTCTGCATCCCTCACTTCAGACATAAACTGATTGAAGATGCTATTTTTACTACCAATGATGTTTACATTCATACACTTGAACTTATTTTTTCAGCCACCTAAGATAGAACGGCAAACGGTTTATTCCAACAAATAAATAGGTACATTCCCTAGAGCCAAAGCTTTTGTAAAATTTAGCCAAGCCAGGAATGTTTGAACCCTCAAAATCAAGAGTCAACTTTTTTTCTGAATTGCTGTTGACGAATTGGTCTATCAAGTAAGGCATTGCTCCTTTTTGTTTACCCGCCTCATTCAACCCTGAAAAGAGAAAAATGGCCCTATCGTTACTCTCCACAAAAAAAGCTCCCGCACACAATTGTTTATCGGAAGTACTTACACCCCATAATTGCCCCTTTCCATTTTTTACAGCCACTTCCATCAAATCTTTCAGCCGCTTATAGTCAATCGACTTGAAATTGCCCACTTCTTTACCCTTATTCTCTCTGAAGAGCTTAATAATTTCTTCGGGAGCCACCTTTCTACTAATAGATAGACCGTTCTTTTTTGCTTTTTTGAGGTTTCTCTTTAGGTTATCGCTATAGCCAGCATAAAGCTGCTCATAAGGTTGTATAAGGTCTAGCTCATAATTAGCATTTTCTTTAATAGTATAGTCTCCTTGCTCCAATTTATTGAAAGCATTAAGCGTAATTTCAACCAGCTTATACTTTGCGGGTATGGCAGATATAAAATCCTTCACCTTACCACCATCCAGCTTTTGAGAAGAAAAAACCCCTAGTTGTTGCACAAAAAATGGAGGAAATAGATAGTTTATGCCAAACTTGTTTCTGCAGGTTAGTGGCATTACAGTTTGATAATTGTCAGCTACCAACGCTTCCCATTCTGGCGCTACAACATCCAAATACCATGAATAGGCATATACCATGCCATTGAAAGAACGGGCAATTGCTTCGTCCCATTTTTTCTTGTTAATCTGCTCATGTAAGAGATGTTGTATCATACCACTAGGCAGTAGCTGCTTTTACTGTTTCAAGGTACACTTTTCTCCACCCTTCCCACAGCCCTTCATCAGAAAGTGTCTCGTTATGCCATAAACTGATAAAGGTGCCATTTACTTTTTTTACTTCTTTAATCAACATTTGGGTATGTTCTATGGCTTTTTCTGGTGATATCTTTTTGTAATATTTCAACGTAGCATCCATTACGGCAAATGGATATACCTTTAGTTTTGTTTTTGTCTCAAGGTCTAAGTCATAAAAATAGAATGGTGTGCAAGTCCCAGCCCTAAATCCTGTTTCAACAGCATACCCCATTGTATGGTCTTCTTCTATATTCAGGTCAATCAACCTGCGATAGGTATGTGGCAAATGAAGTATTAAAAAATGCTGACGACTTTTGGTAATCTCTTTATGCACAATACCCGATAAACGTTCTATTTCTGTTTTTAACCTGCTACCATCTTTATTCGAACCAAAAGACGGGTGAATACCTACTTCAGCCAAATCAGCAATGGACTTAATTAATGATTGAAAATGGCGATTATAATGTGGCACATTCTTATCATTTAACCCGTAATCAGCAAGCAGAAAGAAATATATAGTTTTGATATTATAATCTTTTTGCACCTTGAATTGAAACTCATAAGTGTCGTAAGGGTCTTTCTCAGTGCCCAGTATAACCTTAGCCCTTCGCAAAAAATCTTTAGTATCCAACTTCAATATGGCACGTGCAAAACCACCTAGTGTTCGCATAATACCTTTTTGCCTATAAGCGAAAGCATTATCAATATCAATGGTTGATATATACTTATATTTTCTTTCACCAAGCTTAATATTGGGATACTTTTCTTTAAGCACTTCACCCACTTTCAATGCCCAAATATCAACTACAGGCCTGTGGATAAAATTGCCTTGATAGGCTATGCTTTCATTAGCTTCAAACCTGTCATATGAATCACGAATATGAGGTAAATACTCTTCATACCTGCTCACTAAATAAAAGGTAGCCGCAAAGGGATCAAAGGGCAAAACTGAGTTTTTTCCCACAGCAAAAAAAGCCTTAGTATCTCCCCATTCAAACACATTGATGTTTTGCTCACCAATTCCTGTTTCAAACAGCAAATCTTTGCATTGAAAAAAAATCTCATCACTTAGGGCGCTTCTGGTATAGCTCATTTTCATGGCTTTACTCTCGGTGAAAGCCTTAACATCATCAGTAAACTCAATATCCAGGCCCAAGATACCCTTAAGAGCTACATCGAAAGCATACCGTAAACGTGGGGTTATTTTATGGCTGTAAATAAGCAGCATCAAGCACTTACTGATTTGCTTTGGGGGATAAGCTCCAACATTTGACCACAGATAAACTCAGAAGCTTTACCATCACCAAATATTTCTGGGAACTCCAAACTTTCAGAGTTTATTAGTTGGTTGAAAGCTGATTTTATCCTCTCTTTATCGGCATCAACAAGAATACCGGCTCCCATATCTACAATCTCTTGCCATTCCGTTTCGGGACGAAGGATAACCGATGGCTTCTTAAAAAAGTAAGCTTCCTTCTGAACACCCCCTGAATCGGTCAACACTATGCGAGCATATTTCTCCAATAAAATCATATCCAGAAATGATACAGGAGTCGTTATCTTTATTAGCGGATTATTTTGAATTGCCCGATAAATTGGATTATCAGGACTCTGGGTAATGATTTTAGCAGTGCGCGGATGTAAAGGCAAAATCATTTGCAGCTCGTTTTCTTCTGCCAATTCATTCAAAGCTGATAGGATAGCCGATAACCTCTCAGGTACATCTGTATTGCCATTCCTATGAATAGTAACCAAAGCATATTTCTCTTTGTGCAAATCATTTTCCCTAAGTACCTGTGATTTACCTTCAGCTACTTCAGAAAAGTATAAAGAGTTATCATACATCACGTCACCGCAATGAAAAATGTGAGGATTATCAATATCGCAAGTATCGTCATTATCCAATTCCCTAAATCCTTCTCTCAGTAAATTGTCATAACCTGTTTTAGTAGGAGAAAAAAGTAAAGTGGAAACGTGGTCGCAGGCAATACGATTGATTTCTTCAGGCATTGATTTATTGAAAGAACGCAAGCCTGCTTCAATATGCACTACTGGAATATGAATTTTAGCAGCTGCTATGGCTCCAGCCAGAGTAGAGTTCGTATCACCATATACCACTAGGCAATTTGGCTTTTCTTTCTCTAATACTTCTTCTATACCAGCCATCATAGCAGCAGTTTGCTTGCCATGTGAAGATGAACCAATATTCAAATTGTAATTAGGCTCAGGGATACCCAATTCATCAAAAAACACCTGAGACATATTAGCATCGTAATGTTGCCCCGTATGCAATATCAATTCATGGATGGTATCGCCATAATGGTTCTTAATAGCACGACTGATGGCAGCAGCCTTTATTATTTGTGGCCTGGCGCCAACTATGGTCAGTATCTTCAACATTTCAATAAAACTTGCATTCCGCCCAAAATTAAACGGAATTAGTAAAAAACACGGATAAAAGGGTAAAAATCACATGAGGCCTTCGTCCATAAAGCTGAAATACTTGTTTTCAGCAATAATAATATGGTCAAGAATAGGAATATCTAGCATCTTTCCAGCTTCAATCAAATTTTTAGTCAGTTTTATATCTGCTTCACTGGGTTTAAGGTTTCCGCTAGGGTGATTATGACAAAGGATAACGTAGGAAGCCACATTGTCCACAGCCGCTTTGAATACCACCTTGGCATCAACAGTAGTTTGAGACACCCCACCCTTACTCACATTTACCCTCTTAATCACCTGATTGGCTCGGTTTAAAAGCAAAAGCCAAAATTCCTCATGGGGTAAATCAGCTAATAACGGGTACAATTCCTCATAAACCTGGGTGCTAGCCGTAATCTTTGTTCTGGGGGCAACATCACTGTTCTTGCGCCTACGCCCTATTTCCAACGCTGCAATAATGCTAATCGCTTTTGCCTCACCTATCCCACGAAACTTAATCAAGTCAGCAACTGTAAGTTTACCCAATTCATTCAGGTCATTATTTACTGCCTGTAATATTCTGCGTGAAAGCTCTACTGCACTTTCTTCATCATTACCTGAGCTTATAAGAATGGCTACTAACTCGGCATCACTCAATGCTGTCTTACCCTTTTCCAGCAACTTCTCACGCGGACGGTCAGCTTCAGCCCAAGCTTTAATGCTCAGTTTCTTGGTATAACCGTCTTTTATCATCCGTTAATAGCTGCTTAAAAAGTAAAAGTAACGGTACCTCTTGTTTCCAATGGAGCGGTAGGCACTTTATCGAACTTAATTTCCTCGGCGAATTGCCTTGCTTTAGTGAGCAAATAGTCATTATCGGTATTGGTACCATCAGCACCACTCTTAGCACTTCTCACGCTACCATATTTATCAATAGTGATGTTAACAACCACTATTCCCTTATCCTGCGTGCCCAAAGCCATACGCGGAGCCTTTACAATTTCGCGGTCCTTCATTCGGTACCTTATCTTATAATTGCCATCTGCTGAAACAACCATCTTCTCTGGCAACTGACCACCACTGCTAGTGGCATCACCACTACCAAAGTTAACCATACTAATATCACTCACCTTTAAGCTTTGCACGCCACCATCGGCATCAAGTTTTAAAACTCCACCTTGCATTTCCATTACATACCCTTGTAGTGTGGCACCATTTCTCATAGTTACCGTGTGTTGCCCAAACACAAATCCCGTTATTAGTGTAAAAGCCACTGCCGTCAATAGTTTTCTCATCTTAGTCAATCTTTATATTTTTTCCTTTGGGGTAAATATAAGGCACAGTACTATTTCAAGTAACTACCTGCACCATATTTTTTTGAACACTTTTTGCATCAAAAAGTAAGTTGTTATTTTCAAATGAAGATTTTCCGTGAGTCCCTAAGGGGTATCAAAAAACACTGTTTTTACATTGTCTCAAAAAAACACCATACACTTTTAAATATCACCCTTTCTACAACCCTCACCTATCAAGGCTTTTAGAAGGCTTAATAAAAAATTTACAATTATCATGAACAAAATCCTATAACGTTTGTCTATACAATTATATTTGCAACACATTTAATAATCTAAAAACTATCAAACCATTATGAAGAGAGTAAATCTTTTACTATTAGCTGCTTCCACTGCTTTCCTAATGTCATGCGGAAATGGCGGAGAAACTGTTGATGCAGGCGAAGAAGGCACTGAAGCAACTGCTACTACCGAGAGCACAACCTACACCGTAGATACCGAAAAAAGCACGGTAGAGTGGACTGGAAAAAAATTAGCTTATGGCCACACTGGTGTTATTCAGATTAAAGACGGTGAAGTAAGTGTGGAGAACGGCACTTTAAAGGCTGGCAATTTCACTATTGACATGAACACCATGGACGAAACTACTACTGCCAGCGACGAAGAGAAAGAGCAAAAACTTGTCGGACACCTTAAGAGTGACGACTTCTTCAAGGTAGGGCAATTTCCCACTTCTGAGTTTGCCATCACCAAAGTAGAGAATGGGAATATCAGCGGTAACCTGACTATACTGGACGTTACCAAAGAAATCAGCTTTCCGGCTCAAGTAAATGTTACTGACAATGAGTTAACAGCTAATGCTGAATTCACCATCAATCGTACAGATTGGGGCATCAAATATGCTTCAGGTAACTTCTTCGAAGACTTGGCTGCTGATAAAGCTATTAGCGATGATATCGCTTACAAGGTAAATCTTGTTGCAACCAAATAATTGGTGTTTTGAGTGATTGTGGCGAGAGCTAAAAAGGCGGGAATTATCCCGCTTTTTTATTTCATCAAATCACTTAAACTGTTTTTAAGGTGCAGTTCCTACTATAGTGCCAGATATGGTTTCACTCAGCCAGTCAGGGTTACCCACACTATTTCTGGTAAATCCATATGCATTAGTCGAAGTATATACAATAATTAAATCACCACTTGAAGTAGCCCCAATAGGTGTTCCTGATAGTGATTCACTCAACCAATTAGGATTACCTGCGCTATTGCTATTAGTAAATCCATAGGCGTTTGTACTGGTATAAATTACCACACAATTTTTCCCATTAGAACTTACTCCAATAGGAGTTCCTGATATTGATTCACTCAACCAATCAAGGTTGCCAGCGCTATTACTTGGAGTAAAGCCATAGGCATTAGTGCTGGTATAAACCACTATACTGTTACCGCTAGCTGTGGCACCCAATGGAGTACCACTTATCGATTCAGACAACCAGTCAATATTTCCCGCTGAATTGTGTGCAAATCCATAAGCGGTAGTATTTGTATAAACAACAATCGCACTATCAGTAGCTATTGCTCCCAATACATTCCCTGATAATGTTTCACCATACCAGTCTGGGTTACCTGCACTATTATGCCCAAAACCATAGGCATTAGTATTAGTATATATAACTGCAACTACACCATCTTTTGCGCCCGCATAATTTGTTGCACTCGCCACTCCACTATTGTTAGTACTTTCTGCATACAAGGCATAGGGCACGCTCATCAGTTGGTTAGTTCCCACAACAGTATAATTAGTTCCACCAGTCGGGTCAACTTCCACCTTTAAAAACTTTGAATTTAACGCCCAGTTAATTGCAGAAAATATTCCTATTGATGGTGTCCCTTGCCCTATATTCAAATTAAAAAGCCCTTGCGCATTAGTGGTAGCTGAATGCGTTTCTTCATAGATAACCGTACCCGATACTGAATTATCGAGAATACTAATCTTTACACCTACGCTACCACTAACCACAGGCGAACCACCAGTAGTAAAGGCAACAGCCTGATAGCTAATACCTTGCGGCACTTGCGCAAAAGAAATGAATGAAAAAAGAACAAGTGTGATAAAAGTGTGCAGCTTTTTCATGCTTACTGTTTTATGATTTTAAATAATTGGCTATTGTCTTGGTTGATTTGAATGAAATAAACACCGCTGATCAGTTCACTGAGGTCAACTCTATTGCCATCAACAGCCTTTTTTAATACCAACTTTCCATGAACATCCAATACTGATACTTCTGTTATAGTTTGGTAATCTACCACCTTAAATTGCAGCGCACCAGTAGTAGGGTTGGGATAAACTCTCATATCGTCAGAAGTCAATACCTCATCAACTCCAACAACAAAAAACTCAATGTAAGAAACAGCACCCACCGTACCTGAAGCCACCTCATCAGGACTAGTTGGCAGGGTGAATATCTCCCCTACGCTATATATCAAGTCATTATTGGTAGAAGCCCCAGAATTAATAGAGCTTTGCCCAAATGAATAAGTAGAGATTAATACCAATAAAACTACACTTAGTTTTTCCATTGTTCAAACTTAATAATAAAAGACATTCTACCTCTATTGAGTTTCTTACCAGTCTAATATCTCTTGTCTAGTATCTATTTCAAAGGATAATAAATATCCGTTTGCCATTTTGAAGTATCAGGCTCACTGCCGGGGTCATTTACATAAATCTCAAATGGAACATCAGCTTCCCTGCCGTTTTCTTCCAACCAATTACCTATTCTCATGTGTGTAGCTTCGCTATCGTCATAAGCACCATAATGCGTAGTATAAACCACTTCTCTTTCTCCAGTTTCATAAGCATTTATCCTGCCTGTTTTCTTTGTCAGGGTTTTGGTTCTAAATCCAGCTTCAACATCTACTGTAGGCGGCTTCCATTCATGATAGGTGGCGAATGGCATCCCTTCTACCTCAATACCTTGCTCTTGCGCATAAGCCATCAACTCACCATAAAGCTTACCCAAAGTGGCAGGTAATTCTGCATCCGTTGTTTTCTCCCTGATGGTTATTACAGGATACGACTCTAAAACTTTAATAAGTATTGGAGCTTCATCGGTAACAGGTTCCATATTTTCAGCATAAGTCTTTAATTTCTCCAATCCACGCTCAAAGTCAGACCCCATCATTTTTTCAGGATCCATCATCATAAAG
>JANQJC010000104.1 GCA_028281825.1 Flavobacteriales bacterium | reverse complement strand
AATTGTGGTTTAAAGGCTTATCGCGGTGATGTAGTAAAGAATATTGACGTGTATGGCGAGATGCACCGTTACATTCCCGTTATTGCTAAATGGGCTGGTTTTACCAAAATTGGTGAAAAAGTAGTTCAGCATCAGGAAAGAAAGTATGGGGTAACCAAGTTTGGGCTGGAGCGCTTTGTGAATGGCTTTTTGGATTTAATGTCCATCACTTTCGTTTCTCGTTTTGGTAAAAAACCGATGCACCTTTTTGGTACTTTAGGTATGCTCAGTTTCTTGGCTGGCTTTGCTATTGCGGCATATCTCGCTTTCGCCAAATTCTATTGGCACCAGTACAAAATGACAGACAGGCCGTTGTTTTACTTCGGTTTGCTGGCAATGATATTAGGTACGCAATTATTCCTAACAGGCTTTTTGGCCGATATGATATCCCGCAGTTCATGGGATAGAAACTCTTACCAGATAGAGGAAAAGAAGGGCTTGGAGTAATTCACCAACTTTTTGGTTGGTATATTCAACTCATTGTCGCATTTTTGTTCCCTTTAATCGAACAGTATGAAGTATCATTTGGTATCAGGTGGATGTGGATTTGTAGGCAGAAACCTGGTTAAAAGACTCTATAAATCAACGAATGACGTTGTAGTATTCGTGGATGACCTTTCAGTAGGGCAACATCCATCCATGTGGGTGGGTGACCTTGGCGAGGAAGAAGGTATGTTGATGGGCGACGCAGAAGTATATGGCAATAAAAGGCTCATTTTCTTCAATATGGACTTTCGTGGCTTTTTGAATAGCATTACTGAAGATCCAAGTTTTGTGTCCGACCAATGTGAAATAGAACCATTCAAGTTTAATGATGTATTCCATTTTGCTGCAATAGTAGGAGGTAGGGCCAAGATAGATGGCGACCCAATGATGGTAGCTCAAGATTTGGCGATTGATGCCGAGTTTTTTTACTGGGTGTGTAAGTACAAACCTGATAGGGTGATGTATCCAAGCTCAAGCGCTGCGTATCCTGTGAACATGCAAACTGAGGATAAGGTTATTAAGCTGAAGGAAAGTGATATAGATTTTGGAAGCAATCTTGGGCAGCCTGATATGACCTATGGTTGGTCGAAGCTAACAGGTGAGTACCTGGCACAAATTGCAGCTGAACATTACGGTATTTCAGTAGCCTGTGTAAGGCCTTTCTCAGGTTATGGTGAAGACCAGGATTTGAGTTACCCAATACCCGCCATTGCTGCCCGTGCTGCAGCCAAAGAAGACCCATTTGAAGTGTGGGGTAGTGGAAAGCAAGGCCGTGATTTTGTGCATATTGACGATTGTATAGATGCCATCCTTATGGCTTTGGAAAAGATATCTGATGGCACTGCTATCAATATTGGTGCTGGCAGGTTGACATCATTCTTGGAGATAATTGAACTCTTTACTGAGTTTGCTGGATATAAGCCAACAATTAAGCCGTTATTAGATAAACCTGTTGGTGTGCATGCCCGCCATAGTGATATGACTTTTGTGAAAGAAAAATATGGCTGGGAGCCTAAGATTTCAGTTCGTGAAGGAATGAAAAGGGTGTATGATGCCGCTGTGAAAAATCTTGAAAAAGAAGCCATCTAAATGGAGAAAAAGAGGGTAGTGCTCTTTGGGCCTGGCCCTGTTTTCAAAGGCGGTATTTCCAACTACAATACTTCGCTTGCAAAAGCGCTGGACAAGATTAAAGGCGTTGAAGTGACTATCGTCTCTTGGACACAGCAATATCCTGCTATTATCCCTCGTGATTTTATCGACAGGAAAAGTAAGAAGGATGTGTTGGAGGGGACTAACATCAAGGTGGAGTATATCACCAATTATAACAATCCGGTTACCTGGAACCAAACCTATAAGCTGATTAAGAAACTCAACCCGGAGATGGTGGTGTTTCAATGGGCTATTGCCATTCAGGGCTTGCCTATGGGATATATTGCAAGGAAGCTATTTAAGAAAACCAACATAGAAGTAGTTTTCGATTGCCACCTAATCGTGCAGAAAGAAGCCAGTTTTATTGATAGGTTTTTTACCAAGTACGGTCTCAAGTTTTCGCACTCTTATATTACTCATGCCAGGAAAACGGCTAATGAGTTGATGGAAATCTTCCCGAAACTCAGGTTTGAAGATGATGTGCAAGGTAAGCGTGCGCAGGCTCCTGCCAGAACGATTATCAATTTATATCACCCTGTGTATGATATGTTCAAAATCAACCCTGATTTTGATGTGCAGGGGCAAAAGAAGGAGCTAAATGCGAAGCAACATGTGTTCCTTTTCTTTGGGTTTATCAGGAAGTACAAAGGCTTGCATTGGGTGTTGCCCGCCTTTGCCAAAGTAGTCGAAAAAAGGGATGACGTATCTCTTTTGATAGTGGGTGAATCCTTTTGGAATACGCTTGACCAAAATAAATTGGGCACCCGAATTAAGAAGGCTGTTTTTGGCTTTTTAAAGTCAATCTTCTTGCCGAAATCTTCTGATGAAGGCGATTACAATCCATTGGCTATGATACCTGAGTTGGGTATAGAAGATAGGGTTACTGTTATCAATGAGTTTGTGCCGAATGAGGATGTACACAAATACTTCCAGGTGAGTGATGCTATCTTGACCTATTACGAAACAGCTACTCCATCAGGGGTTGAATCAATTGCTTATAACTTTAACATGCCAGTATTGGCTACAAGGGTAGGGCACTTTCCTGAGACCATTCAAGATGGATTTAATGGTTATTTGGCCGAGCCGGGAGACATCGACTCAATGGCTGAACAAATGTTGCGATTTATTGATGCGCCAATACCCCGTGAAAACGTTGCTAAAACAGCTTCAAAGCTAAGTTGGGAGAACTACGCAAAAGCCCTGTTGAACGGGTAAACAACCTCTCTCTTTTTGTTATTTTCATTGAGCTTATAAAAAAAAGGCTGGAAACACTCTACTATCTCAATGAATCTTAGTGTTTGCCCGATAATTGACTATATTTGCACTCGTTTTTCAAACACCTAAACACGCCGATATTGAAAAGCATAGAAATGGTTGACCTGATTGGTCAATACAACAAGATAAAAGATGAGATAGACCAGGCGGTAATTGATGTCATTCGTTCGAGTAAATACATCAACGGTCCTGAGGTGAAGTTGTTCGGTGAAGAGTTAGAAAAATATCTCGGTGCAAAGCATGTGATACCATGCGCTAATGGTACTGATGCGCTTCAGGTAGCTATGATGGCGCTTGGCCTAAAGCCTGGTGATGAAGTTATCACTGCCAGTTTTACTTACGTGGCCACTGCTGAAGTAATTGCCCTTTTGGGCCTAACCCCAATATTAGTTGATTGCGACCCGGTGACTTTCACATTAGACCCAGAGCAGGTGGAAGCAGCTATTACTGGTAAAACCAAAGCCATTGTTCCTGTTCATTTGTTTGGGCAATGCGCGGATATGGAGCGTATCATGCAAATTGCTGAGAAGCACAACCTATATGTGATTGAGGATAATGCCCAAGCTATTGGTGCAGAATATACTTTTAGCGATAATAAGAAAGTGAAGGCAGGAACAATAGGAACTATAGGTTGCACTTCATTCTTCCCATCAAAGAATTTGGGATGTTACGGAGATGGTGGAGCTATATTTACCAATGACGATGATATCGCTGCTAAGATTAGGATGATTGCTAATCATGGTCAAAGAGTGCGCTACTATCATGACAGTATAGGTGTTAACTCAAGGTTGGATAGCATGCAAGCTGCCATCCTTAGGGTTAAGCTAAGATATTTTGACAGCTACCTAACTGCAAGACAACAAGCAGCTAAGTATTACAACGATGCTTTTGCCGATGTGGCAGAATTGACAGCTCCACGCACCAGCTCTAAATCGACTCATGTTTATCACCAGTATACCTTGATTACTGAGCGTATCAATAGAGATGAAATGCAAAAAGCATTGGCTGAGAAAGGAATTCCATCCATGATATATTATCCAGTGCCTCTTCACATGCAAAAGGCTTACCAGAGTGAGCGCTATCCTGAAGGGTCATTGCCTGTTACTGAACAACTGTGTAAATCAGTAATCTCATTGCCTATACACACTGAGTTGGATGCTGAGCAGCAAGATGTAATTATTGATGGAGTGAAAAGTTTTATTAGAACCGAAAGTGGAATACTGAATTAAGAATAATGGCCCAGATAGCAATAGTAGGAACAGGATACGTTGGTTTGGTTACAGGCACTTGCCTTGCCGAAACAGGTAACGACGTAATTTGTGTTGACATAGACCAGGAAAAGGTGGAGAAAATGAGGAACAAGCAAGTTCCTATTTACGAACCACATTTGGATGTGCTTTTTGAAAGAAACATTGAACAAGGAAGGTTAAAGTTTACAACTAACCTAGGGGAAGCTGTAGGTCCTGCAAAGATTATATTCCTTGCATTGCCAACTCCTCCGGGGGAAGATGGCAGTGCCGATTTATCATACGTGCTTGGTGTAGCCAAAGAACTGGGTCATATCATTAAAGATTACAAGGTTGTAGTTGATAAGAGTACTGTGCCAGTGGGTACTGCTGAGTTAGTAAGTGCTGCCATAGCTGAAAATGCTGAGACTGAATTTGACGTAGTATCGAACCCTGAATTTTTACGCGAAGGGTTTGCAGTGGATGATTTTATGAAGCCTGATAGAGTGGTTATCGGTACCAGTTCCGACAAGGCCAAGAAAGTGATGGAAGACTTGTTTAAGCCTTATGTGAGGCAAGGTAACCCAATCATATTCATGGATGAACGCAGTGCTGAGTTGACCAAATATGCAGCCAACTCTTTCTTGGCTACCAAGATTAGCTTTATGAATGAGATTGCTAACCTATGTGAAAAGTTAGGTGCTGATGTGGATAAGGTACGTATTGGTATCGGCTCCGATGAGAGGATTGGCAAGCGTTTCTTGTTCCCAGGTATAGGATATGGTGGTAGTTGTTTCCCTAAAGATGTACAAGCTTTGGCAAAGTCGGCAAATGAAGCTAACTACGACTTTAAAATCCTGAACTCAGTAATGGAGGTGAACAGGATACAGAAAAGCGTGATAGTGGGTAAAATATTAGAGAGGTATAATGGAAACCTTCAAGGCAAGAAGATAGCATTATGGGGCTTGGCCTTTAAGCCGGATACAGACGATATTAGAGAGGCTCCTGCACTATACATCATTGATGAATTGGTGAGTAAAGGTGCTGAGATAGTTGCTTTTGACCCAGAGGCGATGGATAACGTGAAGAAACTAAAGGGCGATTTAATCGCTTATGCAGATAATCAATATGAAGCCTTGAATGGGGTTGATGCCTTGGTAATTGCCACAGAGTGGTCTGTTTTCAGGTCACCTGACTTTAATAAGATGACTGAGGTGATGAAAGAGAAAGTGATATTTGATGGTAGGAACCTCTATGACCTCCAACAGATAGAAAGCCTTGGTTTCGATTATATAAGCATAGGACGTAAAGAAGTAGCACAACAATATACAAGTGGAAGGGTTTAAAAAGACAAAAAGAATACTGATAACGGGTGCCGCCGGTTTTCTGGGCTCGCACCTGTGCGATAGGTTTATTAAGGAAGGCTTTCAGGTGGTTGGTATGGACAACCTCATTACTGGCAGCCTAAGTAACATCGAGCATCTGTTCAAGCTAAAGGAGTTTGAGTTTTATCATCACGATGTTTCAAAATTTGTGCATGTGCCTGGCGATTTAGGGTATATCCTGCATTTCGCTTCGCCAGCCAGCCCGATTGATTATTTGAAAATACCAATCCAAACTTTGAAGGTGGGCTCATTGGGTACTCACAACTTGTTGGGATTGGCTAAGGCTAAGAATGCCACTATGCTCATTGCTTCCACTTCAGAAGTTTATGGCGACCCTGTGGTTCATCCGCAAAAAGAAACCTACTGGGGCAATGTAAACCCAATAGGCCCACGTGGTGTGTATGATGAAGCCAAGCGTTTTCAGGAAGCTATGACCATGGCTTACCATACTTATCATGGCTTAGATACTCGCATTGTGAGAATATTCAATACTTATGGCCCAAGAATGAGGTTGAACGATGGCCGTGCTTTACCTGCATTTATGGGACAAGCCTTAAAGGACATTGATATTACCGTATTTGGTGATGGAAGCCAAACTCGTTCATTTTGCTACGTGGATGATTTAATCGAAGGTATTTATAGGTTATTGAAGAGTGACTATATATATCCTGTGAATGTTGGTAACCCACAGGAGATTACTATTAAGCAATTCGCTGAAGAAATAGTGGAGTTGAGTGGAACCAAGAGTAAGATAGTTTATAAAGACTTGCCAAAGGATGACCCCAAGCAGCGTAGGCCGGATATATCCCTCGCCAAAGAGGTTCTTGGCTGGGAGCCTAAAGTATCCAGGCAGGAAGGCTTGAAAATAACGTTTGATTACTTTAAAACCTTACCCGAATTTCAGGAAGTGCATTCATGAGCGAAACCCCCAAATATTATAGCCACGAGACAGCCGTAATAGATGAAGGTTGCCAAATAGGCGAGGGTACCAAGATTTGGCATTTCTCTCACATTATGAAGGATTGCGAGATAGGTGAGGGATGCAACATAGGTCAAAATGTAGTGGTGTCTCCAGGTGTTAAGTTGGGTAATAACGTAAAGGTTCAGAATAATGTATCTATCTATACTGGTGTTATCTGCGAAGATGATGTGTTCCTAGGGCCTTCAATGGTGTTTACTAATATCACCAATCCGCGCAGTGCGGTTATCAGGAGAGACCAATATGCAAAAACTATAGTGAAAAAAGGAGCTTCTATTGGGGCCAATGCAACCATAGTGTGTGGACATGATATTGGCGAGTATGCCTTCATCGGTGCAGGTGCGGTTGTGACTAAGAATGTACCTGCTTATGCTTTATTGGTGGGTAATCCTGCGAGACAAATGGGTTGGATGAGTGAATATGGACATAGGTTGGATTTTGATGAAAGCGACATAGCAACTTGCCCTGAAAGCAATGAGAAATACAAGCTGGAGAATAACCAAGTTTATAAAATAGAACAATGACAAAACACGAGGGTAAAATAAAATTCGGGGTTGTTGGTTGTGGGCATATAGGCAAGAGACATGCTGAGATGATTAGCCGCAATAAAGAAAGCGAGTTGGTAGCCCTTTGTGACACTCGTCCTAAAGAAGAATTAGGTCTTGAAAATTTCAAAGGTGTTGCGTTTTACGGTTCCGTTGAAGAGATGCTTTCATTAAGCAGCGATATTGAGGTGGTATGTGTTTGCACACCCAATGGATTTCATGCAGAGCATTCTGTAAAGGCCTTGGAAGCTGGTAAACATGTAGTGTGTGAAAAGCCTATGGCTTTAACCAAAGCTGACTGTGAGAAGATTATTTTCAAATCTTTGAACATGTCAAAAAATGTGTTTTGTGTAATGCAAAACAGGTATTCACCTCCATCGGAGTGGATTAAGGATGTGGTAGAGAAGCAATTATTGGGTGACATATTTTACGTGCAGATAAATTGTTTTTGGAACAGGGATGACCGCTATTACAAGAAAGAAGGTTGGAAGGGGCGCAATGACTTGGATGGCGGTACACTTTTTACCCAGTTCTCTCACTTTATTGATATCATGTACTGGCTATTTGGTGATATAGTAAACATCAAAGGCAATTTTGCTGATTTTGCACATAAGGATAGTACAGATTTTGAGGATACAGGAGTAGTATCTTTCGATTTTGTGAATGGTGGTATGGGTAGTATTAACTACACAACTGCTGTATGGGATAGAAACTTAGAAAGCTCAATGACCATTGTGGGGAGCAAAGGTAGTGTGAAGATTGGCGGGCAATACATGAATGAAGTAGAATTTTGCAATATAGATGGCTATGAAATGCCAGAGCTGGCTGAAGCTAATCCCGCTAATGATTATGGTTCATATAAAGGCTCTGCAGCAAATCATCACTACATTATTGAAAATGTTATTGATACGTTGAAGGGGCGCACCAGTGCTACTACCAACGCATTGGAAGGACTTAAAATTGTTGACATAATAGAAAGGATATACGCCCTTAGAAACAAGGACCAATATGTACGAAAAGATAGTTAATAAAGAAGCCAAAGTTGCCCTGATTGGCTTGGGTTATGTAGGGTTGCCCATCGCGCTTGAGTTTGCCAGGAAAGTGCCTGTAATTGGTTTTGATATCAATGAGGAGCGCATTGAGATGATGCGTAATAATATTGACCCCAGTGAGGAATTGGACGCGGAAGCATTTGAAGGTTGCGATATCCGCTTTACCGCCGATTTAGATGACCTGAAAGAAGCAAGGTTTTTTATTGTGGCAGTGCCAACCCCTATTGACCAGCACAACCTACCCGATTTAAGGCCTCTATTGGCTGCTTCAAGAACTGTGGGTAAAGTATTAAAGAAAGGTGACTACGTAGTGTATGAATCTACAGTTTATCCAGGTTGTACGGAAGAAGATTGTATCCCTGTTCTAGAACAAGAGTCTGGGCTTAAGTTCAAGGAGGACTTTAAAGTTGGATACTCGCCTGAGAGGATAAATCCGGGAGATAAAGAACATACGCTTGCAAAGATAATCAAGGTGGTATCGGGCTGCGACGATGAGTCATTAGACAATATAGCTAAGACTTACTCTTTGGTTGTTGACGCAGGTATTCATAAAGCATCATCCATCAAAGTGGCCGAAGCGGCCAAGATTATTGAAAACACTCAGCGTGATGTAAATATCGCCTTGATGAACGAGCTTTCAGTGATATTCAATATGATGAATATCAATACTTATGACGTGTTGGAAGCTGCAGGTACCAAGTGGAATTTTTTAAAATTTTTTCCTGGCCTGGTGGGGGGGCATTGTATAGGTGTTGACCCATACTACTTGACTTATAAGGCCCGCGAAGTGGGTTATCACTCTAAGGTAATCATCTCAGGTCGTTCTGTTAATGATGACATGGGAGCTTATGTGGCACGTGAGACGGTAAAGAAAATTATTGCCCGTGGTAAGGATGTGAGCAAATCGAAAGTATTGATTATGGGTACTACCTTTAAGGAGAATGTATCAGATATCCGTAACTCGAAAGTGGTTGATGTTATTCGTGAACTGGAGTCTTTTGGACTACAAGTAGATGTTGTTGACCCGCATGCTTCTTCTAAAGAATTGAAGCATGAATATGGCTTTGAGTTGACTGAAAACATTGGCAGTGATTATGACGCTGTGATAGTTGCTGTAAACCATCAGGAGTATGTCGATTTGGATAGCAGTTATTTTGAATCGATATCTAACGGTAGCGGGCTATTAGTTGATGTGAAAGGCATCTACAGAACAAAATATAACGGTAAACTGGATTATTGGAGCCTGTAATCAGGGCTATCACTCATGAAGGTATTAGTTACAGGAGGTACGGGATACATTGGCTCACACACTGTTGTAGAGCTTCAGGAGAAAGGATATGATGTTTATATCATTGACGACCTCTCTAACTCCACTATTGAGATTGTTGACGCTATCGAAGAAATAACGGGAGTAAGGCCTCACTTTAGTCAGTTTGATTTATGCGATAAAGCCAAGTTAGCCGAATTTTTCAAGCAGAACCCAGATATAAAAGCCTGTATTCATTTTGCGGCAAAAAAAGCTGTGGGTGAATCTGTAGAAAAGCCTTTGCTTTACTATCATAATAATCTGGTTTCTTTTGTGAATCTTTTGGAGTGTATGGGGGATAATAACGTCAACAGTTTTGTATTCTCTTCATCATGCACGGTATACGGTGAGCCTGAGTACTTACCAGTGGATGAAAATGCTGCCATAAAGCCAGCGGTGTCTCCTTATGGCAATACTAAACAGATTTGTGAAGAAATATTGGAAGATACCATCAAATCAACTGACTTGCAGGGTATTGCACTGAGGTATTTTAACCCCATTGGTGCTCACGAGAGCGCTAAGATTGGTGAGCTGCCTATTGGGGTGCCTAATAACCTTGTGCCGTTTGTTACTCAAACAGCTATTGGCAAGAGAGAAAAGTTAAGAGTGTTTGGAGATGATTACGATACTAAAGACGGGTCGTGTATTAGAGACTATATACATGTTGTAGATTTGGCAAAGGCTCATATCGTGGCCATAGAAAGGCTATTGGAGGGCAAGAATGTGACTCCATATGAAGTTTTTAACATTGGCACTGGAAAAGGGTTCTCTGTTTTGGAAGTTGTCCGTACTTTTGAAAAAGTTACTGGCGAAAAGCTGAATTATGAAATAGTCGGGCGCCGCGAGGGGGATGTAGAAAAGGTGTGGGCAGATACAAGTTATGCCAACGAAGTGTTGGGTTGGAGTGCCAAAATGGATTTAGAGCAGATGCTAAAATCAGCTTGGGCATGGGAATTGGCTTTAAGTAAAAAAGAAGGGATAAAAGCATAATGAAAACTATTTTAGTGACAGGAGGTGCAGGTTTTATCGGCTCACATGTAGTGAGAAGGTTGGTAAACAATTATCCTTCTTATAAAATAGTGAACCTTGATAAGCTTACCTATGCTGGTAACCTTGAGAATTTGAAGGATATCGAGGGTAAGGGTAATTATGAGTTTGTAAAGGGCGACATCGTTGATACCGAGTTTATCAACAACCTATTTAATGAATATAAGTTTGATGGTGTTATCCATTTGGCGGCTGAGTCGCATGTGGATAGGTCAATCACCAACCCTACCGAGTTTGTATTTGCCAACGTAATAGGCACTGTAAACCTTTTGAATGCAGCCAAAACACTGTGGGCTGATGATACAGAGGGTAAAAGGTTTTATCATATTTCAACAGATGAAGTGTATGGTTCTTTGGGTGAAGAAGGTTTTTTTGTAGAGACTACTTCTTATGATCCGCAAAGCCCATATTCGGCTTCAAAAGCCAGCTCTGACCATTTTGTGAGGGCCTATGGTAATACCTATAAATTGCCAATTGTCATTTCTAACTGCTCGAACAATTATGGGGCTAATCAGTTTCCGGAGAAGTTAATACCCTTAGCGATTAATAATATACGCCATAATAAGCCAGTACCGGTTTATGGTAAAGGTGAGAACATCCGGGATTGGTTATTTGTGAATGACCATGCAGCAGCTATTGATGTGATTTATCATGAAGGCAGAAATGGGGAAACATATAACATAGGTGGTAATAATGAATGGAAGAATATCGACCTGATTAGGCTTTTGTGTAGTGTGATGGATGAGAAGTTGGGCAGGGAGAAAGGAACTTCGGAGCAGTTAATCACTTTTGTGAAGGATCGTGCTGGGCACGATATGAGATACGCTATTGACTCATCAAAATTGCAAAATGAGTTAGGCTGGGAACCTTCTTTGCAGTTTGAAGAAGGCTTAGCTAAAACAGTAGATTGGTACCTCGAAAATCAAGAATGGTTAGACCATGTGACTTCAGGGGAATACAAGAATTATTATTCAGCACAATATCAAGACCGTTAGAATGTACGATACAAAATTCCATCAGGGCGAGATAAGCGATAAGTCGTTTTTAGTTACAGGGGGGGCTGGGTTTATCGGTTCTAATATTGTGGAATACCTTATCAAGTATGGTGCAGGTAAGGTACGTGTATTGGACAACCTGAGTGAAGGTAAGTTGGCAAATATTGAGCAGTATATGAACCTGCCTAACTTCGAGTTCATCGAAGGGGACATTTGCGACCCAGAAGTTTGCAAAGAGGCATGTGAGGGTATTGATATCGTTAGCCATCAGGCGGCCCTGGGTTCTGTGCCACGTTCATTAGATAATCCAATAGCCACCAATAAAGTAAACGTATCTGGCTTTGTGAATATGCTTACAGCCATTCGAGATACCAGTGCAAAAAGGTTTGTATATGCCAGTTCATCATCGGTTTATGGTGATAGCAAGGAAATGCCAAAGAGGGAAGAGAATACTGGTAATGCCCTTTCTCCTTATGCTGTCTCCAAAAAAGTGAATGAGTTATACGCCCAGGTATTTGCTGACGCATACGGTATAGAGGTGATTGGCTTACGTTACTTCAATATTTTTGGGCCAAGGCAAAACCCAAAGGGTCCTTATGCTGCCGTTGTTCCCCTTTTTATTGATGCTTTGCTTGATGGGCAGTCACCCTTTATAAATGGTGATGGGGAGCAAAGCCGTGATTTTACTTTTGTTGAGAATGCGGTGCAAGCCAATGTGAAGGCCATGCTCACGAATAATAAGGAAGCGCTCAATGAAGCCTACAACGTTGCTTTAGGTGAAAGAATAACTATTAATCAACTGTTTATTATTCTGAAAGAGTTGACAGGTTCTATAGTTGATGCTATTCATCGTGAACCGCGTGCGGGAGACGTTAGAGACTCGCTAGCTGATACATCAAAGGCGGAGAGACTTTTAGGTTATGAGCCTACCATAAAAGTAAACGAAGCTTTAAAACTTACACTGGACTGGTATGTAGCTGCACGCAACAGTGAAAAGGTTTAAGAATGGGCTTGTTTGACAGTATATTTGGCAAAAAGAAGAAAATTTTAGACCCCTTTGATATGTCCATCCTGAAAACGGATGTACACTCCCACTTAATTCCAGGTATTGATGATGGCGCCCAAACCTTAGATGATTCCATTCAACTTATTAGAGAGTTGAATGCGATGGGGTATAGCAAGTTTATTACCACGCCCCATATCATGAGCGATTTCTATAAGAACACACCAGAAACCATATTGGGCGGTTTGGAGAAAGTTCGTGAAAGGATTGAAGAAGAAGGCTTGAAAGTAGAAATTGAAGCTGCTGCTGAATACTACATGGACTTCGAGTTTGAAGCGAAAATAAAGGAAGAAAAGCTATTGACTTTTGGTGATAATTATTTGTTGTTTGAAGTATCCTATTTCAACAAGCCAGAAGGTTTTGAGAGAATCGTTTTCGACCTCCAAACGGCTGGTTATAAGCCCATGCTTGCACATGTGGAGCGTTACCCCTTTTGGTATGGGGATTGGGAAAAGTATGAGCGCTTCAAGGAGTTAGGAGTTTACTTTCAACTAAATATCATGTCATTGGGAGGCCACTATGGCGGGCAAACCAAAAAAGTGGCCGAAGAACTGATTGACAAAGGAATGATAGACCTTATTGGCTCTGATCTTCACAACATGAATCATATTGAGTCAATGAAAAAGGCGATATGCGAGGAATACCTGCATAAAATAGCCAGTTCAGAAAATCTTCTTAATTACAAACTTTGAGAAGTCGTTTGAAAGAGTATCTTTGTTAAAGAGACTTTCAAATAAATATTTACCCATGAAGAAAATGCCCCTTTTTTTTATAATTGCTGCCTTGGTTAGTTGTGCTCAAAAGGACTTTTCAAAACTTGAGAAAGGTACTTCAGTCGAAGAAATGGTTAAAGAATATGGAGAGCCCGATGACAAGGTGAAGATATTTATGGGGATAGAAGCCTGGCGATATTCTGATAACCTGATTACCATTTTTGGAGACAAGGTGACCGAAGTGAAATTGGATTATGATAGCGCGAAAATCTTCATGGAAGAAGCACGGGCCGCTATGAAAGAAGTGAAAGAGGAAAATGAAGCCCTTATGAAAGAGCTAGATGTGGATATTGACCTAGATATTGGGGAATAAGTTATGCCGAAGCAGTCGGTATCTCCCTACTTACTTTCTTAACTAATCCCTGTAATACCTTACCTGGGCCTACTTCAGTAAAAGACTTGGCGCCATCTGAAATCATGTGATACATGGTTTGCGTCCACTTAACTGGCGCTGTAAGTTGTGATACTAAATTAGCCTTTATAATCTCGGGATTACTGACTGCCTGAGAAGTAACATTTTGATAAATCGGGCAGATAGGCTTCTTAAAAGTAACAGAGGCAATAGCTTCAGCTAATTCAACCCTTGCTGGTTCCATTAACGGTGAATGAAAGGCGCCGCCCACTGGTAGTTTTAAAGCCCTTCTTGCGCCGGCTTCAGTAAGTTTTTCGCAAGCAATGTCAATACCTTTTATGCTACCTGAAATCACTAGCTGGCCCGGGCAATTGTAATTGGCAGGAACAACAACTTCGTCAATGGAAGTACAAACCTTTTCTACTACATCATCTTCTAACCCAAGTATTGCTGCCATGGTTGAAGGTTCAGCTTCACAAGCTTTTTGCATTGCCAATGCCCTTTTTGATACCAACTTGAGGCCATCTTCAAAACTTAGGGTTTGATTGGCGACTAAAGTTGAAAACTCACCCAAAGAGTGACCAGCCACCATATCAGGTTTAAAATCTTGAATAGTGGATGTAAGTATAGTTGAATGCAAGAAGATAGCAGGTTGGGTAACTTTTGTCTGCTTTAGGTCTTCATCTGTGCCTTCAAACATTACATCGGTTATGCTAAATCCCAGTAGCTTATTTGCTTTCTCAAAAAGTTCCTTGGCTTTAGCCGAACCATCATACAACTCTTTGCCCATCCCCACAAATTGGGAGCCTTGTCCAGGATAAATATATGCGTTCATTAATGTAGTTTAGATGCAATCAGGTCAATAAATTCACTGCGCGTTTCTTTCTTGAAAAATTCACCAGAAAATGCACTGGTAGTAGTTACTGAATTTTGCTTCTGTATCCCGCGCATTTGCATGCAAAGATGTGAAGCCTCAATGACAACTGCAACCCCAATTGGGCTCAACGTATCTTGCATGCAGTCCCTTATTTGATTGGTAAGACGCTCTTGAACTTGCAGGCGTCTGGAAAAGGCATCTACCACCCGCGGTATCTTGCTTAAACCAACTATATAGCCGTTTGGGATGTATGCCACATGAGCCTTTCCTATAAAAGGAAGTAGATGATGCTCACAAAGTGAGTATATCTCAATATCCTTTACGATTACCATTTGCTTGTGTTCTTCCTCAAACATGGCGGATTTTAGAATTTCAGCAGGGTCAAGGTCATAGCCGTGTGTTAAGTACTGCATAGCTTTAGCCACGCGCACTGGTGTCTTCAATAGCCCTTCTCTTGATGGGTCTTCACCCACTTCTTCTAAAATGACTTTGTATTTTGAAGCTAAACTATCTATGATTTCAGGGTTATAACGGTCTATCTTTTCATAGCCTGGGTAGCCCTCATCATGATGATTAAAATCGTCTTTTCCGTTTTTCATATCTCATAATCGGTTTGCAAATATAGCTTAATGAGAAAGAATAGCTGGTGCTTTTGATATCTTTGCCGAGAAGCCAATATTTATGAAGCTATTAATTGTAGTATCTACTCCAATGGAGATTGCTCCAACCTTGAAGCACCACGGGATAAAGAACACCGATGAAGGCAATTTGTTTAAGCTGGGCAATAATATTACTGTAGTGATAAGTGGAGTAGGGATGACGGCGGCGGCTTACTGGACAGGGAAGATATTAGAGCAGGATGATTGTGACTTGGCTATCAATGCGGGTATTGCAGGTAGCTTTGATATGGATATACCTTTGGGTGAAGTTGTTGCAGTAAAGAGCGACATTATTGCCGACCTTGGAGCGCAGAATGGTGATGGCTTTATACCAATGAATGAGTTAGGCTTTGCGAAAGAGAGCGAATACACCTTCAAAATAAAGACCTATGAGTGGCCTGAACTAAAAAGTTTGAGGGTTGTTAAAGCAGTCTCAGTAAATACTGTAAGCGGGCAGCAAAGAGACATTGAAAGGTTGCAAAGAAGGCTTAACCCAGATATTGAAAGTATGGAAGGGGCTGGTTTTCATTTAGCTTGCCAAAACTCAGGAGTTGCTTCCTATCAGTTAAGGGCGATATCCAACTATGTGGAAGAGCGGGATAGGGATAACTGGGATATTTCACTTGCAGTGCAAAGACTGAATGTTGAATTGCAAAGAATAATAGCACAATACAGATGAGTGTGGAATTGACATTGGGTTTTTCGCCATGCCCTAACGATACCTTTATTTTTGATGCATTAATTCATCACAAGATAGATACAGAAGGGATTGAGTTTTTACCTCACATTGCCGATGTAGAAGAGCTAAACAGCAAAGCTTTCAAAGGTGAATTGGCAATTACTAAGTTGAGCTATCATGCTTACGCCTATGTGAGCGATAAGTATCAATTGTTGAATGCTGGAAGTGCCCTTGGTAATAATTGTGGTCCTATGCTTATTGCCAAAAATCAGGCTGATGATATAGAGCACGCTATAAAGAGCATGAAAGTGGCTATACCCGGTAGGTATACAACAGCCAACTTTTTATTGGGTGTGGCTTTTCCTAAAGTGGGGGAAAGGGTACCAATGCTTTTCTCAGACATCGAAGGGGCTATTTTAGAGGATAAAGTTGATGCTGGCTTGATTATTCATGAGAATAGGTTTACTTATCGGCAAAAAGGTTTGAAGAAAATAATAGACCTGGGGGAGTATTGGGAGACTAAAACAGGGTTACCCATCCCCTTGGGAGGGATTGCTATTAATAGAAACTTATCGGAAGAAATTAAGCAGAAAGTAGATAGGGTTTTGAGGGCTAGCGTTGAGTATGCTTTTGCACACCCTGACTCATCTAAAGAGTATGTGAAGGCACATTCTCAAGAAATGGAGGATGATATAATTCGACAGCACATTGCGTTATATGTGAACGAATTTAGTGTTGACCTAGGTGAAAAAGGCAAGCAAGCCATAGAAAGGCTATATCAAATAGCGAGTGATAATAGTATTATTCCCAAGTTGGTATCACCGATATTTGTGAGCTAGATGAAATTGCGGGTCTTTGCCAGCGAACAGAAAGAAACAAAAAACCGCTTATTAAGCGGCTTTTTGTTGGGATTATCTATCAAATTAATACATGGTAAAGTTATAGGTATTTCCGTTTACTTCAACACTAGCTTGATTGTCGCAGTTCCCATCACCATAGTCAACAGTGCGGGTGGATAAGTTTTGTGGCGTTAACTCTAGTTTGCCTTTGGTTACCCAGCGACAGCCTATTTGTACGCGCAACGCTTCAGTAACAACTACAGAAAATGCATTGCCTTCAATATTGACACCAGTTGCATTGCCTTCAATTTCGTAGACGTCATCAGTGATGCCAGGTATACCATCTGTCCAGAAGGTGGTTTCTTCACCTTCTACCCATGTCCTGGTGCGGGATGACGTCCAGCTAATGGTACCATCAGGCGTAACCACTTCAGCTCCAATTACATCAATACTAAAGTAAATGTTATTGTCAGAGTTTCTTCCTTCGTTGGTAACTATATGCGTGCCTTCCACAAGATTGCCGTTTACATGGTAGTTATCAAGTGTAGTAGTAATCATAGTGCCTTGTTCACGATAAAGTCCTGTAAATTCACAGATAATTTTACCACTGCGTACTTTACCATCACTACCAGTGCAATTAGTGGTTCCAAAATCGATGGTTAATCTCTTTGGCCATTGGTCACCAATATTAACTGGCTCCAATGTTACGGTAGCACACTGAGAGGTAATCAGGTTGTAAGTGCCAGTTTTGCTGGTCAAACTATCTTCCTGAGAGGCTGCATCATCTATTTGTTTGTATACATCATCAAACATGCTTTCAGCCAATGCATTATTAGATGATGAAAGTGTGGAGTCTCTGTTTCTTCTACAACTGCTCAAAACAACCGCTGTTATTATCAATGTGGTTAGGATTAGCAAAAAGCTTCTAGTTTTCATAATTGTGAATTTTTTGTTTACGCATAGTATGACGCCTATTGTGTTTAATGGTTTAATTACAAAGTTATTTTTTCCTTACGTACTTTATAAAAGTGTAGTGATATTTATTTTTTTCATCTGGTTGGTGGGGCTCTTCACTAGCTATCTCCCATTGGTCTGGGGATACTTCAGGGAAGAAGGTATCTCCATCAAACCTATGATGAATCCTTGTGAAGTATAAGACATCCACTAACTTTTGCTCCATAGCCTGTTTGTAGATTTCAGCGCCACCTACCACGCAGGGTTGTTCATCACCTTGTGCTACTTCAAAAGCAGCAGGTAATGAATTAACCACGATGCACCCTTCAGCCTGATAGTTAGCGTTTCTGGTGACTATAACAGTAGTTCTATTGGGCAACGGCCTGCCAATAGACTCATAAGTTTTTCGGCCCATGATAATATGGTGTCCCGTAGTGATGTTTTTAAAATGTTTTAGGTCGGCGGGTAAGTGCCAAATAAGATTATTGTTTTTGCCTATTACGTTATTCTCGGCAACAGCTACAACTATGCAAGCTCCCATATTTTAAACTGCAACAGCGGCTTTTATGTGTGGGTGTGGGTCGTAATTCTCTAATTTGAAATCATCATAAGTAAACCCAAAGATGTCTTTTACTTTAGGATTAATCCACATGGTTGGCAGTGGCCTAGGGTCGCGCGATAATTGCAACTCTGTTTGTTCCATATGGTTGGAATACAAATGTGCATCGCCAAAAGTATGCACAAACTCACCAGGCTCAAGGTCGCAAACTTGTGCCACCATCAAAGTAAGCAAGGCGTAAGAAGCGATATTAAAGGGCACACCCAGGAATATATCAGCACTGCGCTGGTACAATTGGCAAGATAATTTGCCATCAGCCACATAGAACTGGAAAAATGCGTGGCAAGGAGGCAAGGCCATGTTCTCAATCTCGGCTACATTCCAGGCACTTACAATTAACCTGCGTGAGTCAGGATTTTTCTTGATATTCTCAATCACTTGCTTTATTTGGTCAACGTGCCTGCCATCAGGAGTAGGCCAGTTGCGCCACTGATAGCCATAGACAGGACCTAGCTCACCATTTTCATCAGCCCATTCATCCCAAATGCTTACACCATTCTCCTTGAGGTACTTGATGTTGGTTTCTCCTTTTAGGAACCAAAGCAATTCATGAATGATAGAGCGAAGATGCAGCTTTTTAGTGGTCACCACGGGAAAACCTTCCTGTAAATCAAAACGCATTTGGTAACCAAAGACGCTTTTGGTGCCAGTGCCTGTTCTGTCGCTTTTTTCGGCGCCGTTTTCCAGCACATGTTTCATCAAATCAAGATATTGCCTCATGGTATTTACTTCTTATTGGTCTTTCTAATTGCTTGCTCCAACATATCCCACATTTCTTTTGGGATATCATCAAACATATTGAACTCGCCAGCACCTTTTAGCCACTCACCACCATCTATGGTCACTACTTCACCATTCACATAGGCTGAATAGTCAGAAACTAGATAGCTGGCCAGGTTGGCTAGTTCTGGTAACTCACCCAAGCGCTTTAATGGTATACGTTTCATTGGATCCATTATATCGTGAACTTCTTGTGGGAATAGTCTGCTAAAGGCTCCTTCTGTTGGGAATGGTCCTGGAGCTATTGCATTTAAACGGATGCCGTACTTACCCCATTCACTAGCCAATGAACGCGTCATGGCGAGCACACCAGACTTAGCACATGCAGATGGCACAACGTAACCTGAACCAGTCCAGGCATAAGTGGTTACTATGCTTAATACAGCGGCAGGTTGCTTATTGGCAATCCAAATTTTACCCAGGGCTAAAGTGCAGTTATAGGTTCCTTTCAATACAATATCCACAATAGTGTCAAAAGCGCGATTGCTTAACCTTTCAGTAGGGCTCACGAAGTTGCCGGCAGCGTTGTTTACCAATACATCAACCTTTCCAAATTTGTCAATACTATCGGCTACCATTTTTTCTACCATAGCATAGTCGCGAACGTCGCATTGCAAGCCAAGAACTGGATTTCCCGTTTTCTCCTCTATTTCTTTAGCCGTTTGTTGTATCACTTCCAGTTTGCGACTGGCGATTACTACATTGGCTCCTAATTGAGAGAATGTTTCACTCATGGCGCGGCCTAGCCCTGTGCCGCCACCTGTTACTAATATGGTTTTATCTTTTAGGCTTCCTTCTTGAAGCATTAATTGGGTATGTTGACTCACTAATTCTTTATTTTTTGATTTGGAATGGCATAAAATTAAGGTTTTCCCTTTTAGCAGCAAGGTGAACAGGGTATTGTTTATCATAAGTTATTCACGATAAAATAACTACCTTTAATACCCTTAATCCATTGTGTGAAGAAGCATTTACTTTTATTGTTTTTGTTATTACCATCCTATGGCTTTTCTCAGAAGTATATGCTTCGCGAGTTCAACCAAAAACGCACCAAGATTAACAAGACGGGTATGATAGTTCTGGGTTCCTGGGCATTGGCCAACATTGGCGTCAATGGCTATTTCTGGGCTGATAATCCTAACAGTACCAGTTCAAGTAAGTATTTCTATCAAATGAATACCTATTGGAACATCGTGAACCTGGGCATAAGTGGTTATGCGCACTACAAATCTGCAACTACTGATTACTATGACTGGGCGATGGATGAAACCATAGAAGCCCAAAATAGGGATAAAAGAGTTTACCTCATTAATGGGGCTTTGGATGTGGGATACATGATTGCTGGTGTTTATTTGCAATCAGTTAGGTCGAGCCACCCTGAGAAACAACGCCTATTGGGTTACGGGCGTTCTATATTTTGGCAGGGTGTTTTTTTAGCTGTTTTCGACTCAGCGATGTATTTATCTCACAATAAACACGAAAAGGAGTCGCGGCTCATCCTCAAGGGGCTTTCGTTTAATGGAAACAGTGTGGGTGTGGTTTTTGCGTTCTAAAATACGCTCAATTCTTCGTAAAGTTCTTTTAATGGTAAACCCATCACATTGAAGTAAGAACCATCAATCTTCTCAATACCTATGTAGCCTATCCACTCTTGGATGCCATAGGAACCTGCTTTATCCAATGGCTTGTAGTTGGCCAGGTAATAATCAATTTCACCTTCTTCCAGTGTTTTAAAGTAGACTTTGGATACCACAGAAAATACTCTTTGCTTCCCTTTGGTAGTGAGGCATACGGCAGTAAAAACTTCGTGCATTTGGCCAGATATGGTCTGTAACATTTGTTTGGCTTCGGCGAAGTTTTCGGGTTTGTTCATCACATGGTCATTTATCCAAACGATGGTGTCTGAAGTGATGATAATGGTGTTGTCATCCAAGTCGGTAAACTGAGCGGCCTTTTGTTTGGCAAGAAACTCGGGAATGGCTTCTCTTTGTAGCTTCTCAGGAAAGTGCTCATCAGTTGGCCTCACTTCAATGGTGAAATCAATGTCCAGCCCTTTTAGTAAGTTTTGCCTACGCGGTGAGGCGGAAGCCAGTATTATCTTTTTCCCTTTTAAGTCAAGCATTAGTGCAAAGCAAATGAAAAAGGTATCATTGACAAAACTCCACCCAGCATTACCAGCTTAGTCATGGTACTGGCTTTATGAAAACTGACTTTGTCTTTACCTTTTAGTATTAGGTACATCAGCAATAATAAAGGTATTTGAACTCCAATAATGAAATACCCAAATGTGATATAATCATGAAATGCGTAGCGATTCATTTGCACGTATATCACTCCTGCAAATACAACCAGGCAAAGAACAATGGAAATAGCTTTGGCGACTGTGATGCCCCAAACTATGGGTAAAGTAGTACATTCATTCAATTCATCACCTTCAATGTCTTCTGCATCTTTTACAATCTCGCGGATAAGGGTAGTGGTGAACGCAAAAAAGGCGTATGCACTAATAAGGCTAAAGTTGAAAAGGTATTCTTTAAAGTATTCTGCTTCAGCCATTATTTCATAAATGCCGGGGAGTAAAACCACTAAGGCAGATAAAACAGCTACTATCAAGTTGCCTATAATCAACTGCTTTTTGTAGGATGTAGAATAAAACCATAAAGCCCCGGCCGAAAGTGCCTGAATAAAAAACAAATTGAAACTTTGAAAAATAAATGCGAGATAAGCTCCAATGGCGATGCCTGTAAAGTTGAGAATCAGGTAAAAAGTCCAGGCCTGGTCTTTAGTCAGGTGCTTGGTAATAATTAGCTTGTCAGGCTTGTTTACCCGGTCTATCTCTACATCTTCATAGTCATTGATTACGTACCCTGCAGCGGCTATCAATACTGTAGAGGCAATCACACAAAACAACTCAAAAGTGGAGAGCATAGGGGTCAACCCATCATACACTTGCAATGAGGGTTTTATAATACAGAACCAAACCAATAGTTGAGTGAGAACTACAATTGCCAGGTTGGGTAGCCTTACCAGCCTAAGGTAATTAAGCATGTGGCTGATTACTCCTTACTTTTATCCTTGAATTTCTCTTCGTATTCCTTGTTGAGGCCATCCACAATATCATTGGTAATATTAAGGCTGTTTTGAGCATGCATTAGGTTACTGCCATCGCTCATGGCGAAAATCAAACTAAGGTTTTGCTTGGCGTTGTATTTATTGATATACCCATGAATAGCTTCTTGTAGCAAATCAGAGTTTTTGAGTTGTAAATCCATTATTTCTTGTGTGAACTCGTCCTGGAGGTCTTCCAACTCCAATTGGCCTTGGTATTGCGACTCACGAATTTTAGTTTCTTCATTCTGCAAGTTCATCATGGTTTGCTTGGCAGTAAATTCAGGCATTTCAGCTGATTTGTTTTCAAATTCTCGCACCTCAATTTGAAATTTCTCCGCTCTCTTTCGCAACTCTTTCTCCAACTGCTTTGAACGGCTTTCAAACCTGGCATCAAGTTCAGCTTTTTTCTCAAGCACTTCGTTGTTCAAATCTTCAACATACTTATATTTTTCCATCAGGGTGTCATAATTAATATAAGCTACAGTTAAGTTGCTACCTATGCTATCTATAGCCAGCCTTTGTTCAGTTACAGGCTCCTCGGGTTGCCTTAGGTTTCCTAAAAAAAGCATATAGTAAAGTAATCCAACTGCTATAACTAAAACGTAGGTGAGTATTTGGGTTGCGTTTTTCACTTGAGATAAAGTTTAGTTCAGGCAACAAATATAGCCTTTACAGGCAAAAGTTTTCCTTTATCCTTAGTTCAGGTTTTCTAAGGCTTTCAGTGATTCTTTGACATGCTTGGTGGCATTGGTATTTGAGGAAAAATCCATTACTACCTTCCCGTTTTTATCAATCACGAAAGTCTTGCGGCCACTTACTAAGCCCAGGAAATCAGTAACGCCATACAACCTTTTTATTTTACCACCTTTATCACTCAACAGGGTGAAGTTCAAATTATACTTAGCAATAAAAGCCTGGTGGGAACCAATACCATTGCCGCTTACACCAACCACTTCAGTATCATTGTTCGCAAACTCTTCGTAACTATCCCTAAACGAGCAAGCTTCAGCAGTACAGCCTGGGGTATCATCTGCAGGGTAAAAATATAGAACGATGTTTTTCTTGCCACGTAAGTCACTCAATTTAAAGGTATTGCCATCTTGGTCTGGTAGCTCAAAATCCGGGGCCATATCCCCCTTGCTTACTTTTCCCATAGTTTCTTTATCAGTATTTTGACATGAACTAACACCTATGCTGACTGAGAAAAGCAAAAGCATTAATCCTATTTGTTTCACAATATTCATTTGGTTGGCAAAAGTAACCATTTGAAATAGGAAAAGTTCTAAAATTACTTTCTTTACCAAAAACACGAGCTAATATGTCTAAACTCAAACTAGACTTACACGATATATACAACAAGGGCTATAAAATTGATAAAGCCCTAAAAGATATCATGCAAGAAGCTGTAGATAGAAAAATAGACATCATAGAAATCATACCAGGCAAGGGCAGTGGGCAACTCAAGAAGCACGTACTTCGTTTTTTACAGCAAAAACACATCAAGCAGATGTACGATAGGATTGATAAAGACAGCAAAAACTTTGGAAGAATATTTGTGCGTTTCAGGCATAAATAACCCTCAAAAATATACGATGTTATTCAACGACTAAGATTTTCCGTGAGTCCCTCGAGGGTATCGACAAAACTTTGTTTACTTTGTAAATAAATTATAATGTACAGTCAATTTATAACACTATACAATCTTAATTTCTAAGGAGTATAAAACTGAGAAATAACTAGAAGGACTAATTGCAAACCAAGTAATATCCAAAAGAAAAGATAAGAAGGCTCTGAGGCCTCGGAGATAAAAGCACTCATCCTGTTAGCGATAACATCGGATAACCTGACATTTTCATCTTTCAGGTTAATATCATTCAATTTGATTTGTTTGAAACCGAATTTAAGCACTCGCTTTTTTAACCCCGAACTTTCAGGGTCATTACTGTTGGCTTCAAGCAGTCTCATCCTAAGCATCGCACCGTCTGAAATCTTGTTGGCCCAGTCACTTCTACTGGTGATACCATTTACAATAGCCTTTACTCTATTGGTTACAAAATCTTCGGCCTTGTTTTTCCAAATGCCATGTATGGCGGTCTGCAAAGCCACTTTATTGGCAATTACAAAATATAACGCCATAAAAACAGGCGAACCAAAAATCAGGAAGAATGCAGCAGTATTGTTCAGAAGCAAAGCCTTAATAAGGCTAAAAAATCCATCTCCCAATCCTGAATTTTGTATCCAGGCTACTACCAGAAAAACTACCGAGAATATAATACCGGCTCCGAATACAATGCTCCATTTAAGGGCAGCTTTGGCAGCAATCTTCGTGAATGTTTTAATCATACCGCTATAATAGGGATTTTTGGTAATACCTCATATTTCCCTCCCAACAACATCAAAAGCCTTGATATTTACTCTTGGGATGTTGCTTTTTATGTAATCCCCTTTGTCCATCACCCAGAGTACAACTTCTCTTTTTTGTCCTTCTGAGTCAATAGTAGGGTGGAGGCCGGGTTGCAATTGATAACCTAGTTTCTCAGGTACTTTTTGGCTTCTTGCATTCTTAGGGTCGGTATGTATTTGTATTCTTTGCAGGCCTTCAATTTCAAAACCCACTTTGGTGAGTGCACTGGCAGCTTCCGTAGCATAACCCTTATTGATATGGTTTACGTGTATCCAATACCCAATTTCCCTGGCACCCTTGCCAACTCGGGTATGTAATCCTGTCGAGCCTATCAACATCTTTTCGTCCCTATCAAATATGCCAAACAAGTAATCCAACCCCATATCAAACTGCCCACGAAAGTTTCTCATGCGGGCTATTTTGGCATCTAAGGTTTCGGGCTCATGCACCGCCCATGGCATCCATGGCAGTAGGTGTTCCAGGCTTTCATCTATGGACTTTTTCACCATGGCAGCGTCATTAGGTTGGTAGCACCTGATTACCAACCTTTCTGTTTCCATGCGGTATGTTCGTGCGAGAGACATTTTTACGAGTAGATATTATTGATTAGGAAGAATCATAACATCTTATTGGTTCACATGAGCTTGAGGTTCATAGTTCGTCACAATACTATTTATCACAAGTTCAAATTGTTGAGTAATGATATCTAATAAAAATTGGTTTCTTTCTTCTTTGAGAACCTCTCTATATCTATGAACTACTAAGTTTCTTGTGTTATATATCAAGTCCCCTATATTGTTTGGAGAAGTAGAATAAAAATTATCGAGTAGTAATTTGCAATCCCTTTGAAAGTTGGTGACTAGCTTATTATTTGATAAAGTTTTTGTAACCAGAGATGATATGTTTGTTCTCTCTTTGGTAATAATATTGATCTGCTCCTTTAAATCATTCTTAGATAATTTACTTTGTTCATATTTATCAACCAATTTTTTAAAATCGTCATCAAAGTTTTCTTCCATCATATGTTCAATTACCTGATATAAAAGAATGAACTTCAATAAAAAGTGATTTGCAGATTTCAAATGTCTTTGGTAAAGATCTAATAGAAACTGATTTTCTGAAATATTTTGTTTAGATTGGTGTATGGTTAATCTCTTTTGACCTCTTTTTCTTAAGGCTAATGTTCTTTGTTGGGGAAATAATTGGTGATGTTCTTTATTCCACGTATAATAACCATAATCAGCAAAAGATGGAAGGTGGTTTTCAATACTAAAGCTACTTCCATTTGGTATTGTGTCCCTTGAAATTACAAAGATTATAATATTGTCATTATAAAAGTCTGTTATACTGTACTGAGCATTCCCGCTGTAAGTATTATTAATAGTAGGTTCTTGAGATAAAAGGTATTTAAAGGTAACATACTTGTATTTGTTTAAATGTGGATTATTTGCAAAGTCATTATCATTGGATTCTAATACTTGTATTGGAAACAACCAGCCTATTCTTCTATTCCATTGTCGCTCATAGATTTCGAATATGTCGTTTTCCGCATTAAGGTATTGATTGGAGAGAAAAAAAACATCAAACTCCTTTGTTTCATAACCACGTTCAACATTGGGTATATATTCGACACAAAACTGACTTTTCTTGTCAAAAGACTTTAGTACAAAGACAGATTGAGAAGAATCAAATTCAATGTATGGAAACTTAATAACCTTTGAATTATTTAGCTCCTTTCGTAAAGAAATGGCCATGGTTACTGAGTTTTTCTTTCGTATGACTTATAAGCCTCATCTATTGCACTGCCTATATTTAAATAAGCATCGCCCTTTTTATCAAATAGTTCTCTAAAAAAGAAATGAAAAAACATTCTTTGATCATTACCTATTTTTTTTGCTAGTTGTCTTATTAAATCAAGCTTCACAATCAAATCGTCAAGATCTTCATTAACATTAGAGAAGTTAATTTTTACGTATAATTTTTCAACTTCTTCAAGGGAAGAAACAAGTTCAAAGTCCACTAGTTTTCCTACTGCAGATCCAAAACCGGTCATTACTTGTGATTTTGAAAATATTTGCACAACGTTTTTACCGAAGGGCTGACTTGAGAGCTTATTGTTTCCTTCTTCAAAAGTTTCAGCTCCATTATCTTGTTGGTTTTTTTCCGTTTTATACTCCCAATCCAAAGCCTTGCTTCTAAACATTTTAGCTAGAGAATGGTAAATTGTTACATAGGATCTAAAAAGGTCTGAATTTTGATTCTCTTTAGATAATTTTTCAAGACTTTTAATGTTGTCAAGTATGTCAAACCTGTCAATAGTCAAGTAATCTCTTTCTAAATAAGAGTTAAAGCCTTCAACAATGTCTTTGAATTTATATTGGCCAAAATCTGTAGGTTTTGAGTCTTCTGCTTCAGTAATAAGTTTTATTTCACCCAAGTCCTCTAGCAAATAATCAGAATAAAGGATTTCAATTTGATGTCTTATTGACATTGGTGTTTGCCCAGTATTTAAAGTCAGCATTCTATATAGAATGCCAAGTTTATCTATTCCAATGTAAACCTCGATTCGTAACTTATAATCATATACTTTGTTGAGTTCTTTTTGGCTTTTGCTTTCTTCAAGCTCGTTTATCAAATCACGTATTGTGTATGTTCTTTGAAGTCCATCAAGGATGAGTAAATTTTCTTGCTTTTCCCTTATTTGTTTTAAGATTTCATCATCATCATTTGTTTCTATAGATTCGGGTTTGAATTTAGATAATGCCAGGACGATTGGTGGGATTACACACCCTTGTAGAAGATCTGATTTTAGCAGGCTATAGACTGTGGCAGAAGACTTTACTCTTCGTCTTTGAAACTCATTCTTCTTAATTATCTCTTGGGATATTTTATAGTAATCTTTTATGGAAATTTCAATCAAAACATTCAAAGCGTTTATTCGCTTATCATGTAGTTTGTTTAATACTTTCATTTCATTGGTGATTTTTTAGGAGTGTTTCTTTTGAAAATTGATTGCCAATATACCAACTTTATCTCTTGTTATTAGCGAGCAATACCGTTTTGCTTTGCTCATATGCTGCAATCACTTGCAGGTAGGTCGTATTAAGCGCGCTAATGCTATCCTTATTAATGTAGTAGTAATCATAATCCCCTTGAAGGCCTTCTCTTGTGGCAGGTTCCAGCCAGTTCAGTTCATTGGTCTCCCTGTAAAAATTGATGGTGGGCTCAAACACCCAATTGATACCCACACTTACCTTTTCTTTTCTATTACTTGTTTTGTAATGCTTTTCAATTTCTGAAAGCATATTCTTGGTATGCATGTCGTACACCCACTCTGCAGAGGAGTATAAATCTGTTTTTTGTGTAAAGCTTGCGGCCGATATAATCGCCATGCAACCAAGTATGGTATATATGAGTCTGCCATGTTTGGCAGACAAATATTGGGCTAAAAAGCCAGCATTAATCACCACCAGCACAATTAAAAAGGCCGAAAAACGGGAGACAGGATAATCGGCGCCAGCCAGTTTATTGGATAGGATAATAAGAATGGAGATAATAAAAAGTAAGGGGCCACTTATGATTAAACCTTGATGTTCTTGAAGGAATACCTTGTTCTTTTTTATTATTTCTCTACCAATAATCAGGAGTGAAATTAGCACTTGAGCGGTAAGAAGCGCTTTTAAGAAATACATCGCTGAATCGGGTATGGCAGTACTATGTATCATATTGTATATCACTTGGTGAACGGTATCTGGATAAAAACCATTGCTTCCCCCGTAGTGCAAGTCGGTGTAGGTTAATAACCTTCTCACAGGCTCATACAACACAATAATTACCACAATCAAAGGTGCTATATGCGGCTTGATAAGAGGTAATAGTTTGAATTTTTCTCCTGAAACCACTCTTTGGTATGTCAAGGCGAATAACCCATAAACGGCCATTGCTGAGGCATAGTAGGTAAGCATGGTAAAGTTACTGAAGATAGCCAGTAGCGCCCCCAGGTGAAATAAAACAATGCTCCAGTTTTTACGGTCTTTAAAATAGGTTATCAGGAAGTATAAACTCATCACCATAAACCCAAACGAAAGGCCATAGCCTCTTGCAAGGCCAAATAAATCTGTAATCAATAGGTTGGTGCACAGCAAAACAAAAACTGGGACGGCAACCAGTGGCTTACTGTTTTTAAACATCAGGTAGATAAATACCATGTATAGGGCCATGGCCATCAAGTTTGGTAACCTGAGTGCAAACTCGCTGGGCCCGAAAAGTAGGGCCATATACTTCATACCAATACTATTGAGTATATGGTTGTTGGTATACCAGCCTTTGTATGAAATGAGATCCATAAAACTCTGCTGGGTATAAAGCAAATAGGTATAACTTTCATCGTGGGTAAAACCGTTAACAGAGGCCTTGTACACCACGTAGGCTAATACTGCTCCACCAATCAGGAGGGTGATAAACAGGCTAATGAGTTGTTTATTTGATTTCACGCCAATGCTTTGATGGGTATCCATATCTCTTCCTCAGACTCAGGGCTATCGTTCTTATATTTCTCACCCAATATTTCAAAATGCGGTCTGTTGTCAACGGCATAACCAGATTGTGGCAACCACACCTCAAATATTTGTTGAAAGAACTGACCACCCTCACTGGGTAGTCCCTTATAGGTAAACACAGCATATTTCCCTTTAGGTACTGTGATATGCTCCATTTCCTCTGGTATATTATCAAAGTCATCCACAGCCACCACCGCCCACTTTACAAACTCTGCCTCGGGATTAAATGCGCTGAAATACCCCTCTGGCAGTATCTGCATAGAATAAAGCTCAGTGCCAATAATATTAGATATTTCCCGTTGCCTGGACATAAAACTGCGCCACAATTCACCAGCTTTGTTTTCAGCCATAGACATTTTCATGTTTAGTCCTACAAAAATGGTTTCAGGAAAAGTCTCTATTCTTGGTGTCATTTCTTTTTAGCTTTTGTCAATTCTTCTTTCACTCTATATTTCACAATCTTAGTAATCAAATCCAAAGGCATGGGCTCACCTATCGGGAACTGCACAGAACCCTTACCCTGTTTATATTTGGAGAGCTCTTTTACAAAAGCCCCATGCCCAGTTGGTGTTGCATAAAACCCGATATGGCCTTTATAACCAGCGAAATAAACCAGATTTTTGCCATTCAGTTTATAATTAGGCATTCCGTAGCCAATTGTCTCAGTAGAGTCAGGCGCGGCCTTTTGTATAGTCTGCCTCACTTCATTCAATATGACTTGCGTCTCCTTGTCAAAGGTGGAGATATATTCATCTATGGTGGTTGGTTTGCTCATGCTTAGTTAAACAATTGCTTTAATTTCTCAAAAAAGGTTCTGTGAAAATCAAAAACTTTAAAATGAGTGTAAGCTCGCTCGGTATACACTTTACCAGCATAAACTCTGCCTTCAATATCTTTAAGAATTGCTTGGCAAGTAAATAGTTTAAGCACTTTTTGCCTTTGAGATATGAATATGATAAATTTTGCTTCTGTAATAAAGTCAGCATCAAATCTTTGTTTAATCAAAGTTTTGTCTATTGTTTCTCTCAACTCTTGAAGCTGGATTGTTATAGGTCTTATTTGCAATTCTGCTGGTGATACAGTTTCATTGATAATGTCAATTTCAATATCAATGATATTTTTTTCATTGGCGGCATTCCATATCCAATCGCTCATGTAGCCCTTGTCCAAATAAAACAGGGTTGAAAAATAGCGTTCAACCAATGAATTAGGTAAACCGTTCAAATTTCTTCTTTTTCCCATGACCTATAATGCCACTCAAATATCAACAAAACCCCCAAACTTTTCAAGTACTACCTGCTAAACAAAAGCTAATAGCTCGAGCAATATTCCCTATCTTTGCTCTATAGCCTTATAATATGCGATTCGGTTTTTCCTTTCTGCTGTTCCTTTTGTGTGTGAGTTTTACTACTCAAGCACAACCATTTTTCAACAAAGTGGAGAATGTAACCGTGAAGCAAAACGGGCAGGCACTGAAAAGCCCTTGGGTAGGTGGGCTTAACTCTTGCCAGTTTTCTACCATTGATTTAAACCTGGATGGCATTGAAGATTTGTTTGTATTTGACAGAACAGGAGGGAAGGTATCCACCTACATCAACAATGGAACTCCCAACACACCTGATTATGTCTTTGCACCAGGGTATCGCAGGTATTTTGATTTTGTGACAGATTGGGTTTTGCTTCGCGATTTTGATGGTGATGGCAAGAAAGATGTATTCTCCTACTACAACGGCGGGATGAAAGTCCACAGAAATGTATCTAACCAGTTTGTTGGTTTGGCCTTTGAGCAATTCTCCCCTCAAGTGTATTCTTTCTATCATCCTGGCTCGCAAAACCCACTATACATAGCACCCAATGATATTCCATCCATTGTGGATATAGATAAGGACGGGGATTTAGACGTGCTCACCTTTCACATCTTTGGTGAAGTGATGGAATTCCACAAAAACATGTCAATGGAGAACTATGGCGATGCCAACCATTTGGAATATCAGTTGGAAAGCCCATGCTGGTGCAACTTTGAGGAAGGGAGCGATGCTTTCACCATTCAGTTGGGTATTACCTGTAAAGGAGGTATGGCTGCTCCACAACCCAATGAGAATCCATTGCTTCGCCATTCGGGTTCATGCTCGGTGGTGTTTGATAATGATGGCGATGGTGATATGGACCTATTACTTGGTGATGTAGCTGCCCGTAATATGAAAATGCTCTCTAACGGCGGCGATGTCAACTATTGTAATGCCACCAGTAAGGATGATAACTACCCATCATACAGTACTCCTGTTGATATGGCTATTTCACCCTGTGCCTTTTACGAAGATGTGGACAATGATGGTGTCCGTGATTTATTGGTAAGTCCATTGGTAACCGGCATTTCTCAAAACTATAGAAGTGTTTGGTTCTATAAAAATGTAGGCCAGGATAACAACCCAACTTTTAGCTATCACAATAACGACTTTTTGCAAAGCCAAATGATTGAATTGGGTGAAGGGGCCTATCCGGTATTTTATGATGTAGACCAGGATGGAAGGATAGACCTATTGGCTGGTAATTACGGTTACTATAACTCGGGAGGTATTTACCCAAGCAAAATGGCTTACTTTAGAAATACAGGCACAGCAACTGAGCCTGAGTTTTCACTCATCACTCGCGACTTTGAAAACCTAACTTCTCAGGGTTTAGTAAGTATGGTACCCACTTTTGGTGATATCGACAATGATGGAGTGGATGAAATGATACTTGGCGAGATAACCGGAGCGATACATTTATTTGAGAATAGTGCAGCAGTGGGGCAGCCTGCTGATTTTTCATTAGCTATTCCTAACTATCAGTCTATCGATGTGGGACAATTCTCGGCGCCACAGCTATTTGACGTAAATGGAGATGATTTGTTGGATTTGGTGATTGGTGAGCGCAATGGAAACCTGAATTACTACCAAAATACAGGAACTGCAAGCAACCCGGTGTTTACCCTTGTCTCAGATGAGTTTGGTGCGGTAAACGTTAAGCTGCCTTATTTCAATGTGGGTTATGCGCGCCCATTCATGTTTAAGCATGAAGGTGAGTTGCGTCTTTTTGTTGGTTCTGAAAGTGGTAACATTTTCATGTATGATAGTATTGAAAATAACCTTACCGATACATTTAATCTGGTTTCACAACCCTATCTGGATATATGGGAAGGTATTCATTCATCTATCAATGGGGCCGATATAAATGGTGATGGTTTATTGGATTTTGTGATTGGTAACTATAGCGGTGGTTTGGCCTACTTTAAAGGTGATACTACACTCAACCCACCTAGTGCTATCATTGAGCATGCAGCTCAATTGGACATAAAACTCTACCCCAACCCGGCCGATAAACAACTGACTCTTGAAATTGACCACGTCAATCATAATATTAGTGTGGAGATTTATGATTTGGCCGGCAAGAGATTATTGCAACAACAATTCACGCCTAAAAGTGTTATCAATTTGAGCACAGAAAACCTGTCACAAGGCTTCTATATCATCAAGCTGGTGTCAGGTAACGGTGCAACAACTAAGAAATTTGCGGTAACACATTAACATGGCGAAAGATACATTGCAACGGGTGGTGTTGTTTGATGGGGTGTGCAATCTGTGTAGTTCAGCGGTACAGTTTATTATTGAGCGCGACAAAAAGGGCAAGTTCCAATTTGCCTCATTGCAATCTGAATATGGCCAGGAACAACTGATGAAGTACAACCTGGCGGACAAAAATATCGATAGTATTGTATTGGTGGAAAAGGGTAGAGTCTATGTAAAATCCAGTGCTGCCCTGCACATTGCAAAAAAGATGGATGGGCTTTATCCCTTGGCTTTTGTTTTTATCATGGTGCCACCCTTCATACGTAATTGGGTTTACGACTGGATAGCCAGGAACAGATATAAATGGTATGGTAAAAAAGAAACTTGCTGGATACCCACTCCAGAACTAAGAGCGAGGTTTATTGAGGTTTAAGGGCGAGTTGCATCATCACGAGAAGGAACGACGAAGCAATCTCAAATTAGTTTTTTGCATAAAGCTGATAATGTCTTTACCCTAAACTCAACATCATTTCTCCATAATCAATCATCGCCTTATGCTTCAGAAGTATATCTCCACCAATCACACCGTCAATTGGTTTTAGGTTCATATGGAGATACTTGCCATTCACGTGTGATAAATCGAGCAGTATTACTTCCAGGTTGGTCATTTCTATGGCCCCAATGCTAAGTGTTTCCAATGTCACTTGCTTGCTTTCCATAGTGTTGGTGCCCAAACCCGTAGATAGCGTCTCACTCGTTTCGTGCGCCTTGTCGCTATACCTGCTTATGCGGTTAATATCAAACACTGTTTGCGAAGCGCCTGTGTCAATCAACAAGATAGCGTCCCTGCCATTTACTTTGGCGCTCACCAGCAAATGCAGACCACTGTCTTCAATGGGTTGGGTAATGATAGGAATCTTACTAGGCATAAGGCAATAAAAAAGGCATCCCTATTTCTATTTAGGAATGCCTTTCAAAAGTAAGCTTATTTTTAATTAAGCAGGTGTCTTCATGTTATCCAACACACCCATTACTTCACGCACAGCTTCAGCTGATTGGTTAAGCAATGCTTTCTCGTCATCGTTCAATTTCAACTCGATGATTTCTTCTATACCATTTTTACCTAACTTAACAGGAACGCCCAAATAAATTTTATCTAAGCCATACTCGCCTGATAACCATGCGCAGCATGGGAAAATACGTTTTTGGTCGCGAACGATAGCTTCAACCATCTGTGCAGCAGCAGCACCTGGCGCATACCATGCTGATGTACCCATAAGGTTTACTAATTCGCCACCACCTTTCTTTGTCCTTTCTACAATAGCGTTTAGTTTTTCGTCATCAATCAATTCAGTAACAGGGATGCCACCAACAGTAGTGTATCTTGGTAGTGGAACCATAGTGTCACCGTGGCCACCCATCAATACAGCCTGTATATCTTTTGGTGAGCAGTTCAAAGCTTCAGCAAGGAACGCTCGATAACGGGCAGTATCCAAAATACCAGCCATACCAAATACTTTGCTTGAGTCAACTTTTGCAGTCAGGTAAGCACAGTAGGTCATTACATCCAATGGGTTTGATACCACTATAATGATAGCATCAGGTGAATGCTTGATAATGTTCTCAGTTACGCTCTTAACGATACCAGCATTGGTAGCGATTAGGTCGTCCCTGCTCATCCCGGGTTTTCTTGGCAGGCCTGAAGTAATTACTACCACCTCTGAACCAGCAGTTTTGCTATAATCATTCGTTGATCCTACAGTTCTTGTATCATAAAGATTGATAGGGGCAGTTTGCCACATATCAAGGCTTTTACCTTCTGCAACACCTTCCTTGATGTCCAAAAGAACAACTTCATTTGCTAGTTCTTTGTGAGCGATGACGTTTGCACACGTTGCACCTACGTTTCCGGCTCCTACTACTGTTACTTTCATGTTTATTGAAATTTTTTAAATTAAAACACGTTGATTAAATGGGCGGCTAAATTAGGAAACCTTTAGTGAATAATGGAACTTTTTGATAACATTTAACCTTATCTTTGTGTATAAGGGAAAATATGTGGAGTTGGAAAGGTTTTTTCAACCATTTGTGTATGCTGATTTCTGATATACGTGTATTAGTCTGTATGGCTATTGTTTTGGGATTTACTCAAGTGTCCGCTCAAGCTCCGGAACAAGATTGTGTAAACTCAATCGCCGTGTGTCAGAATGGATATTCACAGCAAAACTCATACAGTGGTTCGGGTAATCTCCCTAATGAGATAGACCCTAATTTATCCTGCCTGGGTGGTGGTGAGCTAAACTCAGTTTGGTACACCATGACCATACAAAGTGACGGCTTACTCAATTTTTCCATTACACCAAACGACCCATCAGATGATTACGACTGGGCAGTATTTAACTTAACCAATGCTACCTGCGCCGATATTTTTACCAATGCTGCATTGGAGGTAAGTTGTAATTTTTCAGGTAATACAGGCAATGGCGGTATCACAGGGCCTAACGGAATAACATCAGGCACCGGCTCATCTCAAAACGAAGACCCAATACCAGTAAATGCAGGTGAAACTTACATGGTAAACGTGAGCAATTTTAGTTCTACTCAATCGGGTTATTCCATTGATATGGCAGCTTCAACGGCTGCTGTATATGATGATGTGGAACCGAGGGTGGCTGGTATAGATAGTGATATGCAATGCGGTGATGATGAGTTAACTTTTTCGTTTGTTGAGAATGTTTTGTGCTCAGAGGTGGATATCTCAGACTTTGAATTGGTTGGTCCTGGGGGCAATTACACCATTAACTCACTTACGGGCGCCAGTTGCCTGGCAGGTAATGACTACGAGAAAACATACACCATTACTTTTTCCCCTGCCATACCTAGCGGCGGTACTTATTATTTAATATTGGTGGGCTCAATAGAAGATTTATGTTCCAATAGCGCAGTAGTGCCGGATAGCTTTGCTTTTACCATTGTAGCAATTGATTTGGATGCTGAAGTGCTACCTGATACTTGTAATTTGGGGGTAGGTGAGGCAGAGATAATCACTCCGCAAGGCACAGGGCCTTACAACTACCAATGGAATCCTAATGTGAGTAGTACTGTCAGTGCCACCGGGTTGAGTGAGGGCATCTATTCAGTTACTGTTTCTGACCAAAACGGGGGGTGTCCGCAAGAGATTTCAGTTGAGGTGGATAATATCCCGCCACCCACAGCCGACTTTACTGTGAAGCCGCAGAATATATCTTACATTGACCCTGTTGCCTATTTTACTGACCAATCACAAGGAGCTACCAATTGGCAATGGAACTTTGGAGACGGTAGCCCAATATCAGATGAGCAGAACCCTGTTCATACTTTCTCTGAGGTGCAAACTTATACCGTTCAGCTTATTGCATCCAATGATGCTGGATGCTCTGATACAGCATTATCGGACGTAACCGTTAGCTTTTTAACTACAGTATACATACCCAATGCCTTTACTCCCGGCTATGGTAATGGCATTAATAATGAGTGGGGGCCAAAAGGTGAAGGTATTACTGGTGAGGATTATAGCCTGATGGTGTTTGATAGATGGGGTAAAGTAATCTTTGAAACTGACGACCCAACCGAACTTTGGGATGGCACTGATCAGGATGATTTCAGTGAGGTTCCCCAAGGGGTATATGTCTATCGTCTCTCTTTGATGGATTTAAACAACGAAAACCAAACCTTTGTAGGTAGTGTAACCGTGTTATGGAAATAAAGGCGTATTTAATATTTTCTTTAGGTTAAGAAATATTATTAGTATTTTTGTACGTTAAATCTACCTAGTAATAGGGATAACAATATGTTTAATACCTACAAAGCCAAAATTGCGAAATTTTTATCTGTTAACTTATTGTTGATTGGAATAATATTTGGTTTTAAACCTGCGGCAGCGCAAGTTAATCTTGGGCCTGATACCACAATTTGTGGCGGAGCTACCTTTACTTTAAACATAAACAATAATAACGGTAATACTGGCACTGTGGTAAATGTGCCACTTTCTGATGATATCCATAGTGGTGTGGTGCCTATTCCATTCCCGTTTACTTTCTTCGGAAACGTTTACAATAGCTGTGTGATAGCATCTAACAACTACGTTACTTTTGATTTAACACAGGCGAGTCAATATTCCCCTTGGAGTATTGCCAATGCCATCCCAAGCCCCTTGCTGCCTACTAATAGCATCATGGCTCCTTATCAGGATGTAAATCCAGGCAATGCTGGTGCCGTTAACTACACTACTGTGGGCACAGCTCCCAACAGGATATTTATAGTCACATTTGTGGATGTGGCCATGTTCAGTTGCAATTCTCTTTGTTTTGCTAATCAGGTAAAATTATTTGAGGGTACTAACGAAGTGCAGATACACATTAGTAACAAGCCGCTGTGCTCATCATGGAATAACGGGGTGGCTATAGAAGGTATTCAGGACGCCACTGGTACCAATGCATACGTAGTTCCTGGTAGGAATTACCCTACACAATGGACTGCCGTTGACGATGCATATAGCTTTATGCCTACTGGCCCCAGCACCTACAACATGACTCCCGTACCTTTTAATTATGAGAATATAATTACTGTTGGTGGTGGAGTAAATGTAAATTGGTATGACCAAAGCGGTACACAGGTAGGTACTGGAGCTACTTTGGATATAACACCAACACAAACCACCGACTTTATTGGTGAAGTGGTTTTTGATTGCAGTGGCACAACACACAGAGATACCATTACTATATATGTTTCAGATACCGAGGTTGATACTGTGGTAACCGAGTCAAGTTGTGTGCCTGGTAATGATGGTGAAATTGAGATTACTGCAACGGGTAGTTTCGGGCCATATAACATGACGGTTACTGATAATGGTGGAACCGCGCTGCTGCAAAACCAAAATGTGGCTTCGTCAGCTACAGCAGCAGGCCTTGCTCCTGGTAACTACACTTTAGAAGTGGAGGATGATTTGGGTTGTATCATTCCTTTTGACATTGATGTTCCTGGTCCACCTGCACTTATAGTTGATACCAATCAAACCAACATTTTGTGTAATGGTGAAACCAATGGCACTGCTACTGTAAGTGTAACAAGTGGTACTGCTCCATTTAGTTATGTTTGGAATGACCCTCTTTCTCAAACCACTGCAACAGCAACTGACTTAGCTTCAGGCCTCTACATAGTGACTATTACAGATGATAATGCCTGTGTGATTGAGGAGACGTTTGTTATATCTGAGCCTATGCCATTGATATTGCAAATGCATTCCATTACTGATACGTGTGAGAAAGAGGTGGGTACTGCCTATGTGAATGTATTGGGAGGTACTGAACCATACTCTTATATGTGGTCAGGAGCAGGAGAAGATACACTTTCAATGGATAGTATAGCCAAATTACTTGGTGAAGGTGACTACAACCTGGTTGTAACTGACTTCAACGGTTGTATCGACTCCAATGATGTGAGCGTAAACAATATTCCTTCACCTGTGGCTAAGTTTACTTTCCTGGCCAATCCCGCTGGTATTCTGGAGCCTGAAGTAGAGTTTACTAATCAGTCACAAAATTCAGAAACCTGGTGGTGGGATTTTGGTGATAACCTGGGTGTGTCATCTGAGGAGCATCCTGCATATGAGTATACTTCAGACAGTGCTGATGTATACAAAGTGGTTTTGGTTTCTACCAATGAATATCAATGCCACGATACCGTGGTAGGTTTTGTGACTATCAAACCACACTTCACCTTCTACATTCCAAATGCGTTTACCCCGAGGTCTAATGGTATAAACGATATGTTTACCCCGGTAGGCGAGGGGTTTGATATTGACTCTTACAAAATGACCATATATGATAGATGGGGGCAATTGTTATTCCAAACCAATGATATCACCAATGGTTGGAATGGTAACTCTCACATTAGCGGACAAAAAGTGCCTAATGGAACCTACATGTATAAAATTGAAGTACGTGAACCTATAGGCTTCGAGCCAAAGTACTTCTATGGCCACGTGAATGTTATCTGGGACGGCTCTCAGTAATGTAAATTCAATGTTAATAATTGCCGGTTTTTGACAAACTAGCAACATACATACTAGTTTTTTTTCACACTTTTTATTTGTGTGTTGGTTTTTTTTTACTTTTGGGTGCCTTCAAAAAAACTATAATGAGAAGAATATTTATTTACCTATCAGCAGTTGTAACTGCATTTGTTTTATTTGGCAGCACTAATGCTGTAGCTCAGTCTGATAACGTTGGTATCGGTACGTTTACCCCTAATCCTAAGGCTATTCTAGAGCTTTCCTCAGATAGTCTTGGTTTTTTGCCGCCAAGGTTAAATACACTACAAAGAATTGGTATTCTGCCAGGAGCCAATGATTATGGCCTTTTTGTTTACGATACTAACTTAGACCAATACTACTATTGGGACGGTACTCAATGGTTGCCTATTGGTTCAGGGACTACTGGCTCAACAGGTCCTACAGGCCCTACTGGCCCAACGGGTCCTACGGGTGTTACTGGTAATGATGGTGCCACAGGCCCTTCAGGTAACGATGGTCCAACAGGTCCAACTGGCCCTTCTGGTGGTCCTGCAGGCCCTACAGGTCCAACAGGTGATCCAGGTGCAACTGGCCCTTCAGGTGCTGATGGTGTAACTGGTGCCACAGGTCCTTCAGGTACTGATGGCACAACAGGAGCTACAGGTCCTTCTGGCACAGACGGTGCTACTGGCCCTACCGGCTCAACAGGCCCTTCTGGTACTGATGGTACTACTGGCCCAACAGGCCCTTCGGGTACTGATGGCACTACTGGTCCAACAGGTCCAACTGGTGCCACAGGTCCTTCAGGTGGTCCTCAAGGCCCAACAGGTGCTACTGGAGCTTCTGGTAACGATGGAGCAACAGGCCCTTCAGGTACTGATGGCGCTACTGGTGCAACAGGCCCTTCTGGTGCTGATGGTACGACCGGTCCTACTGGTCCAACGGGAACTAATGGTACAAATGGTTCTACTGGAGCAACAGGTCCTACTGGCCCAACTGGAACAAATGGTACTAACGGTTCAACAGGCCCCACAGGCCCAACTGGTACAAACGGTACCAACGGCTCTACAGGAGCTACTGGCCCAACAGGTCCCACAGGCCCTACTGGAACACCAGGTTCTCAAAATGCATGGAGCCTGACAGGTAATGCTGGTACCAACTCCACATCTAACTTTATTGGAACTACTGATGCAGTTGATTGGATTATAAGAACCAATAACCTTGAAAGGGCTAGAACTCTAAGTACAGGCCAAGTGAGGGTAAATGTAACGGGTATTATTCCTAATGTGGTGTTTGGTAGTGGTTCAGGTACAAATGATATAGCTGTTGCTGGTTATGGTACCGCCCCTTCTGGTACAGGCTGGGCAGGTTTCTTCACTCAAAACCAAACTTCGAATACGTCAGTAGCTTTACTTGCTGCACACCTAACTAATGTAGGTAGTACAACAGCATCTGCTATACAAGGTGTTAGCGATGATGGTCCTAATGCAGGCTCATTCTTTGCAGGACGTAATAATGATAGTACTACGGTATTATACAGTGAGTTTAGCGGCACTGGTAACTTTGATGGAGTTGGGGTTCTTGGTGTTTCAACTCCAGCAGTTGGTTTTGGTTATGGTGTTATAGGTGTGGGTGATTTCTTTGGGTTGTTTGCTGTTGGTGATGTTGGTGCCACTGGCACTAAGCCATTCATGATTGATCACCCTCTTGATCCTACTAATAAATACTTGAAGCACTTTGCCATTGAATCTGATGAAGTACTGAATATGTACCGCGGTAATGTTGTGCTTAACCAAAATGGCGAGGCTACTGTTGAATTGCCTGATTACTTTGATGCTATCAACATTAACTTTAGCTATCACTTAACACCAATAGGTAGCAATGCTTCACTATATGTTAAGAAAGAAGTTAGCGATGGCAGGTTTGAGATTGCCGGAGGTAATCCTGGTATGAAGGTAAGTTGGGTAGTATATGCAGAAAGAAATGATCAATATCTGCAACAAAACCCAGATAAGCGCAAGGCTGAAATTGAGAAGCACCCAGGCGATAAAGGAAAGTACTTGATGCCTGAGCTTTACGGCGCTCCAGCAAGTAGCGGCATCTTTAGCAGATATGAGAGAACTGCTGCTGATGTATCAAAAGCTTCAAGCGTAAAAGCATCTACTATAAATGCCATACAATCCAATATGATTAATGGTAAGTGATAGATAACACTCTAATTACAATATGAGAAAGGCCCCTGTCAAGGGGCTTTTTTTATGAATGAGTATTAACTGTTTGTTAATTATTTTAACTACATTTGGGATGTTTTTCTAAAATATGCAAAATGAAAAAAGCTTCTACGCGCATTTTATTAACATTGACCTTAATAGTGGCTTTAGGCACTATTTCTGCGTTTGCACAAAATACAGCTAATGTAGGTATAGGTATTTTTACTCCAAACCCAAAGGCTATTTTGGATGTTTCATCTGATAGCTTGGGGATGTTAGCTCCTAGGTTAAACACATTGGCTAGAATTGGAATCTTGCCAGGTGCTAATGATTATGGTCTTTTTGTTTATGATACCGATTTAGATGAGTTCTATTATTGGGATGGCACTGTTTGGAAGCCAATGGGAATAACTTCTCCAGGTCCGACAGGCCCTTCTGGCCCAACAGGTGTTACTGGTATCACAGGAGCTACTGGCCCTACGGGACCAACAGGCCCTTCAGGCGCTACAGGAACGACAGGCCCTTCAGGTGCTAATGGCGCCACTGGAGCAACAGGTCCTTCAGGTGTTGATGGTGCCACAGGCCCTTCAGGTGCTGACGGTGCCACTGGTCCTTCAGGTGCTGATGGCGCAACGGGTCCTTCAGGTGCTGATGGTGCAACGGGTCCTTCAGGAGCAGACGGTGCAACAGGCCCTTCGGGTGCTGATGGTGCAACGGGTCCAACTGGTCCAACTGGTGCTGGTGGTAGTTTTGTTTCTGCTGTAGGAGCTACAGACGTATCGGTAGCGTCATCTGGTACAACGATTAATTTTACAAATATGCCCGATATGTCGGTTACATTCACTCCTACTTCGTCAACAGCATTGGTTTTTTTCTCAGCTGCTGGTACTCATGGCGGTATATTTACATCTGAGAATGCTGTACTATTTAGGGTTCTTGTAAATGGTGTTCCGGTGCAAGGCAGGGGAGGAATATATAGTGTAGGTAATAATGATGAAGATTGGTTGGAAGGTCATAACGGATGGGGTGCTGCATTGCAGGTTCCTGTTACCGTTACGCCTAATGTATCGACCACAGTTTCTATCCAGTGGTCATATTTTACAAGCTTTTCGAATGACTTGTTCTGCTATCCTGCAAGTTTTGACTATCACCATAGGAGTTTAATAGTTCAATACTAAGAATAAACGAAAGATGAAAAGGATAATAATAGTAGGTCTTCTAGTGTGGTCAGGAGCCATGTGTAATGAGGTGATGGCTCAGGATATCAGTGTACAGGAGAGACAGACTCTACAAATTACCAATGATGGTTCACTTCAGAGTACAGGAAATAACAACAATATGAATACCAACTCAGAAAGAAAGAGGGTAACATTTGAAGGCCCTGCTTTGCAAACCGTTAAACAGGCCAATGAGATGGATAAAGGTGTTACACCTCCTGCTTCATCTGCTACCGAGAGACACACAACTAGTGGTGCTGATTTCAATGCGATAAAAAAGGAAGATGACCAATAAATAAGATTACCCTATTATAATTGAGGAAAAAATAAACCCAAATAATCAAAAAGCCCCAAACAGGGGCTTTTTTTATGGCTTAATGTTCTTGTACTTAATTAAACATCAATTTTAGCGTATTTAGCGTTCTTCTCAATAAATTCCCTGCGTGGGGCAACTTCATCACCCATCAGCATTGAGAAAGTATGATCTGCAACTGCGGCGCTTTCAAGAGTAACTTGGCGTAACGTCCTAAATTCAGGGTTCATAGTAGTTTCCCAAAGTTGTTCGGCATTCATTTCACCAAGACCTTTGTAACGCTGTATATTCACGCTGCTCTCTTTGCCATCTTTAGCCATTTCTTTGATAAAGGCATCGCGTTCATCATCATTCCAGCAATAGCGCTCTTCTTTTCCTTTCTTAAGCAGGTAGAGTGGTGGGGTTGCTATATACACATACCCATTCTCTATCAAGTCTTTCATATGGCGGAAGAAGAAGGTCAAAATCAAGGTTACAATGTGGCTACCATCTACGTCGGCATCACACATGATGATAATCTTGTGATAGCGCAGTTTCTCAACGTTCAAAGCCTTGCTGTCTTCTTCAGTGCCTATTGATACTCCTAAGGCAGTAAAGATATTCTTGATTTCTTCATTCTCGAATATCTTATGCACCATGGCTTTCTCCACATTCAGTATCTTACCCCTCAATGGAAGGATAGCCTGAAATCTTCTATCACGGCCTTGTTTGGCTGTACCACCCGCAGAGTCACCCTCCACCAGGTATATTTCACAAGCAGCAGGGTCTTTATCAGAGCAGTCGGCCAGCTTACCAGGCAAGCCAGTGCCAGTAAGTACATTTTTTCTTTGAACCAATTCACGTGCCTTGCGAGCTGCATGACGAGCCGTAGCAGCAAGGATAACCTTGTTCACAATGGCTTTAGCTTCATTAGGGTTTTCCTCAAGAAAGTTGGTGAGCATTTCGCTAACAGCTGAATCTACCGCGCCACTTACTTCACTGTTACCTAACTTGGTTTTGGTTTGCCCTTCAAATTGCGGCTCTTGCACTTTTACTGAAACTACTGAGGTAAGTCCTTCTCTAAAGTCATCACCGCTGATATCAAACTTAAGTTTAGCCAGCATACCCGATTTTTCAGCATAAGCCTTTAGGGTTCTTGTTAAGCCCCTGCGGAAGCCAGCCAAGTGGGTACCACCCTCATGAGTATTGATGTTATTCACATAAGAATGGATATTCTCAGAAAACGAAGTATTATATATCATAGATACTTCAACTGGAATGCCATTTTTTTCGCCTTCCATATAGATTGGCTCTGGTATCAGTTTTTCTCTTGTCTCATCCAAAAATGTTACAAACTCAAGCAATCCACCTTCTGAAAAGAATGAGTCAGAAATAGGATTGCCTTCTTCATCTGTATTTCTCTTATCTGTAATAGTGAGTCTAATTCCCTTATTCAAGAAAGCCAGCTCTCTTAGCCTTGAAGCGAGCGTGTCATAATTATATTCATGCACTGAGAAAATAGAAGTATCAGGCTTAAAGGTAACCTCAGTACCTGTTTTGTCTGAGGTACCGATTTCCTTTACTGGGTATAATGGTTTACCTATCTCATACTCCTGGGTATATATTTTACCTTCTCTATGTACCACAGCTTTGAGGTGTGTTGATAAGGCATTCACACAAGATACACCCACACCGTGCAAACCACCAGATACTTTATAGCTGTCTTTATCAAATTTACCGCCAGCGTGCAATACTGTCATCACCACCTCAAGAGCGGATTTCTTCTCTTTTTGATGCATCGCTACAGGGATACCTCTACCATTATCCAAAACAGTAATGGAATTATCTTCGTTAATAAAGACTTCTATGGTATCGCAATGTCCGGCAAGGGCTTCATCGATGGAGTTGTCAACTACTTCATAAACAAGGTGATGAAGACCCTTTACGCCTATATCACCGATGTACATCGCAGGACGTTTTCTAACGGCTTCAAGACCTTCTAAAACCTGAATACTATCTGCCGAATAATCTTTCTTTATTTCCTCTGATCCACTCATTTATCTTTGCTTAAAAAATTAATCCTCAAATTTACTGAAAATAAATGGGTAAATGCCCCTGAAAGGCTTGATACATGTGGTTTTTATCAACAGCCAATTAACAAAACAAAGTGATTTTCCAGTCTTCCTCCAAAACACCCTAAAACAGGGGCTTATAGCGGGGTGAAAATTGCCCTAAAATTCACCTTTTGAAACTTAAAAAGAGAAGGTTAAACCTGCCAAGAAATTAAATCGCTGAGATGGATATTGATGCCACCTGTAATAGTGATATGCAGCAAGGTTGTTAAAGTTGACAAAAGCGGATAAAGCTCTTGAATATCTGTACTCCACACCAAGGTTAGCATCAATCAAGCCCTTTAATGTAATGGGAACTACTGTTGCAGCCCCAAGGCTATCTACACCATAGGTTTTGGCGAATTGTTCATGTATGTAATAAACATCAGCCCTTACGATGATTTTATCGCGCATACTGTACCTTGCTCCAAGACTCCCCACTATTTCGGGTTTAAACCATGCCATTAGCTCTTTATCCATAGTGTATTTGTAGTAGTCTACCCTCGCGGTGGCAGATATCTTTTCAGTTACCTGGTAGCCCAATTCGCCACGTAAATTGAGCAGGCTGGCATCGTCATAGATTACATCAAATTGGTTGCCTGCAATAATGCTGGTGTCATTTACAAAGAATGGCATATCTGCACTAAAGCTTTGGCTTACACGCGCACTAAAGGTCATTCTTTTGGAGAAAGCTCCCCTTAAACCACCGGCAAATGTGGCATTCTCACTGGTATTCTCAAGATTGCCATTGGGGTTTAGGAAAGGATTGTCAAGTGTCAAGCTTCTGTAGCTATTCTTTCTCACTCCACCTGTCACTTCACCGAAGAAAATCAAAATGTCATCCACTATATCATAATGTCCATAGGCTTGTGGGTACATATGGGTAACCGAGCCATTACTCGTAGCATCAAATGCGAGTGTAGTCCCTATCATTAGGGTGCCTCGTTTGCCTTCCATGCCTATCATGGGTTGTAGGCTAAAGATAATGTTGTCGAAAGTAAGCGCAGTAAACTTGTGATTGTAATAATCAATACTGGCATCAAACGTAAAAGTGTATTTCTTTTTGATGGCTTTATTTAACCCCAAATCAAACCCTACTTTATTCTCTTGTGAATCAAATAGGTCCATATAATTGTAGTAATCCAAAGCTACCCTATTCAGCCATTTGGGTTTGTTCTTTTTGCTTTGGACTAACTCTACATTGGTACCAATAAAGGAAAATCTTTGCTTGGTATTGTCTCTATTCAACGTTGCATCCAGCAGCGAATCATTGGCATCATAGCCATAAAAATGAACCACGTTGCGTTGATAATCCAAAGAGCCATTGAGCGTGTAGTTATCATAATACTTGCTGGCAAAGAAACGTGCCTCATTATCGCTAAACCCCGGAAAACCTACATTGGCCAAATTGCCTGAAGAAGATAAATGATGGAGAAAAAGTCCCATCGATGCCTTTTTTGAGCGTAGTTTATTAATGCTCAATTCAAAGAGGGGGGTGGTGTAATTACCAAAGCCAGCTTTCACATAGCTATGGTATAATCTCTCCACAGACTCCGACCCCAGCTTAGCTGGTGGTATATGGTCAACCTCATATTCAAGCGGAATTTCTTTGCTCAATACAGAGTAATTCAATTCTGGTTTTTCTAATGTATCGTTGTCAATCACTGGGTTTTCCCCAAGTTTGATAGCGTTTTTGGTAACACGGTCCATTATATTAATCACTTCAAACTCCTCATTGGAAGGGATTTGAGCGAAAGCACTGGTGTGTGCTAAAACCAGTAATCCCAGCAACAGAACGGGGCTATATTTTCCAAAAAAATTATTCATTGCCATTATCCTCCATATTTTGTCCACCTACGGGAGTTTCGCCTATATTTATTTCAACTTCACTGGCCTCGGGTTTGCTCATTTCTTTTTTAACCTCTTTGGCCAGTATCTCGTCTAGTTTTTTCTGGGCTACCTGCTGGTATTGTTCCTGTCCGCTCTTGTCTATCACATATTGTAAGGTGATTTTAGCTTGGTAGGTATCGTTCAGTTTAAGATAATTATCAGCCAACAACAGGAATGACTTAGTAACCCACTCTTTATATGAAGCATATTTATCAATCAGCTCAAAAATCAACTTTTGACACTCTTCATAATTACCTTGCATGTATTGTATGTGGGCGATATTAAACTTGGCTTCAGCAGCCATAGCATTGCTCATGGTCTTCTCCACCTCAGTAAATTCAGGTAAAGCAAGACCTAACTTGTTTTGTGCCATAGCCGATTTTGCAATGGTTAAGTGGGCTTCAGCAACAACATCTTGAGACACTTTCTCAGCACCCAGCAGTTTTTGCGAATATTCGATTGCTTCATCAAACTTGTTGAGCAAATAGTTGGTTCTCATCAAGCCAATGCGACTGTTAAAAAGGTTTTGCTGTACTTCAGCCACTTCCTCTAGTATGGTAAACATCAGCTTGGCCTCGTTGTAATTTTCATTATTGAAATGAATATCAGCCGCCCTTTGTAATGATTTCTCAGTAAAGGTGTTCTTAGCTCTTCCAATCGCGAAATTGTACCCTTCCAGCGCTTTTTCGTAGTCCTTAAGATAGTAAGAGCATTCCGCCTTGTAGAAATTAGCATTCAGTACAAAGCCACCATTCGGGAATTTTTCCAAGTATTTATTAAAGTCATCACGGGCCTCCCCATAGCTACCTTTTTTGTATTTGGTCTCGGCTTGCTCGTAATTGGCTTTATCCAATTGCTCCTTGGTAACATCAGTCAACTGGTGTGTTCTAACATATTCTTCCCATTGGTCAACCTGTCCTTTTTGTATGTATATCTTTTCAATTTTAAGTATTGATTCCCTAGCCGCCTGTGAACCTGGATATTCCTCAATTATTTTATCAAATAAGGCAAAGGCTTCATCCTCGTTGCCAGTGTTGTAGTTAATCAAACCAATTTTCAAGAGGCTTTCTTTGTAATAAGATGATTTAGAGTGGTCATCCAACACCATCTGGAAATACTTCAATGCGCTGGTTTCGTTATTAAGAAAGGTGAAATAAGTATCCCCAATCTCGTACTTGGCATCAGCTTGGTAGCGTGTTTTGGCAAAGTTTTGCAAGAGCTGCTTCAAGGCTTCTACCTTTGATTGGTATTTGCCTTGCAAACCGTAGCACATTGCTACCTGAAAGATGGCATAATCCGTATCAAAGGCATCTACTGCAACGGCTTTATCATAAAAGTCAATTGCCATTTGGTTATCCTTCATGATATAATATCCATCACCGATGCGCAGATAAGCATCACCTAATTGCTCAGGCAGCTTATTCTTGCCACTGGCGTACTTGCGGAAAGCCTCAATCGCTTTTGGGTATTTACCTTGCTTAAAATAGCAGTATCCAATATTGTAATTGGCAGTGTTATAATATTTTTCGTTTTGTACCCCAGGGCTAAACAGGTATTTGTTGTAGCACTTAACTGCTTGGTCCCATTGCGCTAGCTTGTAATAAGCTTCTCCCTTCCAATAATGTGATTTGGTTACCAAATCTGTATTATGTGGGTTCTTTATCGTTTTATCAAAATGAACAATTGAGGACTCAAAACTCAAGTCATTGTATAATTCTACTGCACGAAAATAGGCCACCCTTTGATAGGTTGACTTGACTTTATCATCCTTATCCTTGATGCTTTCTATAGACTCAAGTGCGCTTTTGTAGTTGTTGGTGGTAAGATAAACACTTAACAAAAATTGATAGGCCTCGTCTGTTCGAGGTGAGTTAGGATGTGCTTTAATGTATTCCTCAAAAGCCTGGATGGCTTCATTATAGGGGTTAAATGACAACTCGTAGGCCAGCTTGGCGTAGTTGAAAAGTGCATCTTCTTGGATGGAAGAGTCAAATTCCAATCGTGAAGCCTGACGGAATGAATTTCTCGCGGCTTGTTTATTACCAGTCTTTAAGAAGCAATCAGCAATGTAGTAATAGGCTAATTGCGCCATCTCGTCATCGCCCGATACTGACTTCTCAAAATTGGGAATGGCATCCCTATATTGCTTGGATTGATATTGGGCAAATGCCAACTGGTAATAATCATCGGTGAGCATACGATAGCTGCTTTGTTCAAATCTCTTCAGGTAAGGCACAGCTTTCTCATATTGTTTCGTCCTAAAGTAGGATTCGCCAATAAGCTTGGCTATTTCAGGAGCTCTTTTCTCGCTGGCAGTTTCCAGCAATGGGGTGGCATACTCAATTACTTCCTCATACCTGCCTTGTAAAAAATATAGCTGTGAGATATAGTATGGAACAATAGGGGCAAAGTTTTCATCGTTTTCCAGTTTTTGAAAGCCTTTTAAAGCGGTCTCATAGTTTTCCTCCGTATAGTCAATATGGGCTGTGTAGTATATTGCGGGAGAACGATACATATTCTCGACACCAATAATTTGTGAAAACCTTGTTTTGGCCTCTTTGTAATTCTCCCGAGTAAAATAGCTGTATCCGGCTTTAAAATAGTATTCACCCAATTCGTCATCTTTTAGTTCATAGGTGTTTACCTGGTCAAACCAATCAACTGCTGACGTATATCTTTTTCGACTGTAATCATATTTTGCCATTTCAAAACGGGCCCTGTTTACTTTTGGGCTTTCACCGCTTTTCTCAATAAAGTTCTCCATACGATAGTCAGCATCATTGTGTTGAAGCTGCACCGCACACATGGCCGAATAGTATTCAGAGTTCGATTTTACGTCATAATGATGCGGTTCAGGCGATTGGGTTATGCCATCAAAAAGGTCTTGAGCGGTTGCGTATTTTTGCTTGTTGTAAAGTTCTACTGCTTGCTTGTAGTCTTTCTCAATATCGTAATGAATGGCTGACTTTTGTGCGAAACTTTCCACGCCTAACCCCATAGTCAGCCAAAAAATGAATAATATGTTGATTTTCAGGTATTTCATGCCATGACAGATATAGTGGACAAAATTTAGAAATTAAAGTATGGGGTAGGGGTGTGGTATCGATAACTTATCAACGCTATGGTGTTAAAATTATTTTGCACTTAATTTGCTGAGCCTTCTAAAAACACAGCAAATTGCGTACAGATTTCCGTATATTCCGTTCGATGTTTTAGATTTGCCTTGCTTTATGGAAGAAGAACAAGAGAGAGAAGTAATAGTAGACCTGAAAAATGTATCTGTTTATCAGCGTGAAGGGCTTATATTAAAAGATGTAACGCTTAGTGTACACAAGGGTGAGTTTGTTTACCTAATCGGTAGGACGGGCAGCGGCAAGAGTAGCTTACTGAGAACATTGTATGCTGATTTACCGCTAAAAGAGGGCGAGGCTAACGTTGCTGGGCATAACCTCAAGGGCATTAAAATGAAAGAAGTGCCTTTTTTAAGGAGAAAGCTGGGCATCGTTTTTCAAGATTATCAATTGCTTTCGGATAGAAATATTCACGATAACCTGGTTTTTGTGATGAAAGCCACTGGCTGGACTGACAAGAAGAAGATGGACGAGAAGATTGAAAGCGTTTTGAGTCTTGTTGGGATGAAAACCAAAGGCCATAAAATGCCACATCAACTGTCTGGTGGTGAGCAGCAACGCGTGTCTATTGCCCGTGCTTTGGTCAATGACCCAGAACTAATATTGGCCGATGAGCCTACAGGTAATCTTGACCCTGATACTTCATTGGGTATACTTCAACTGATGGTAGATATAAATAGTACAGGAACTGCGGTGGTGATGGCAACCCACAATTATTCTTTCTTTGACCGTTATAATTCACGCACACTTAAATGTGAAGGTGGACTGCTGTCAGAAGTTTTCTCAAGTAATTCTGGAGGATTGTAGCCAGGCACTCAGAAGATTAGTTTTACCAGTTTTTTCGCGCTTTCTTCATTGGAGAAATCTTTTATCAGAATTTTCTCTCTTTTAGCCAAGTCTTCCCTATCAAAAGGTTTTTCAAACAACTGAACAACGGCCTTTTTCATATCAGTGGAAGTGTTCTTTACCACGCAAAGTTTTTCTAAACCAGTGTTTTCCACCATAAAGTTGTTTACCAGGCAATGCCTTCCATTGAATAATGCAGCCAAAAGTTTCAACTTAATACCCGTAGCCTGAAAGGTAGGTAACACATTTATCTGTGCCTTTTTCACCAAATCATATATGCCATCTGTGGTTAGGTCACTTTCAAGCTTAATGTGTTTGTATTTGGCAACGGCATCACGCAACTCTTTAGATGGCTTTTTGCCTGCTATTATTAGCGGCACCTTGATATCATTAAAAACTTGGTCAACCAGAAAAAGCGCAGCTTCGTTATTCTCACCTACATCCATGCTGCCGTGATATAAAGCAAACTTGCCTTTTCCTGAAGCTACTGATACTTCCTCATTAGGGTGAAAAGCAGTAACAAGATGACAATTCTTGTATTTGGAAGAAAGATAAGCAGTGTCATTTTTTGAGATGCCCAATATCACATCTGCATGTTTCAGGACTTTCTCAAACCTTTTTAACTTGAATGACTCATTATAGAAATAGGTTTTCTTGAAAACATCCCTTTCAACTCTTGCCAGATTCAAGTAGTAATCATGCTCAATGTTGTGTGAGCGGACTATCTTCTTGCGCTTTTTTAGTTTCTTTTCATCCAGGTAAAAGCAAGTATGCAAGCCCTCAAAAAGTATGGGATGGTTATCCTTCAAAAGATTTTTTAAGAGTTCCTCTGAATCCCTTGTTACCACAATAAATGGCCTCGGTCTTATCAGGTTATTACGTGATGTATGTCTTTTATAATAATGAACAGAGTGACAAATCTTATTCAATTCTTTTGCTTGTTCACGCCCATATTCAAAGCAATGCAAATGGAGTTTTACTCCTTCATTGTGTAATGCTTTGAGTTTATAAAAAACATCAATTACACCACCATAATTTGCCGGGTAAGGCACATCAAAAGAGACTACATGAAGATGCTTTTCAGGAGATTTTACCATTTGTCTGTAAGCTGCTTATCAGCTTATCTAGTTCAGTATCAGTTAAACTTGGTAGAGTTGTGTCAAACAGATGGTGCTTTAGATAATTCTCTTTTGCGTTGCGCAAAGTAAATAAAGATTTGATAATGGCACAAGTTTAGGTAATTTAGTCATGTATCAATCTTCAATGTATAATGAACATAGAGCAACTTCGGGAATTTGCACTCTCATTACCTCAGGCCACGGAGGATGTGAAATGGGGTAATGACCTATGTTTCTGCATATATGAGAAGATGTTTTGTGTGACTGGTTTGTCGGGGAATTTTGGTGCATCTCTCAAGGTAAAGCCAGATGAGTTTGATGAGTTGGTTGCAAAAGAAGGAATTGTTCCTGCACCATATATGGCCAGGAATAAATGGATATACGTGAAAGAGGCTGGCGCCTTATCAGATGAAGAATGGGAACATTACGTAAGGCAATCTTATGAACTGGTTGCCAGCAAATTGACCAAGAAAGTACAAAGAGAGCTAGGGCTCATTTAAACTTTTGCCATCTCTAAAAGTTTATTGCATGTTTTCCAATTGCGGGTGGTAGCCGCTACTTTCAGTTTATTCTCAATAAAGTTATTGCTGTATTTGGTTTTTCCATAGCCATTTGGGCAAAACAGGTAAACAACCTTTTTGTCAATCACTATTTCATCAGGCTGATAATCGTAGCTTTTCAGTCTTTCGATATTCTCTGTCTGGGGTTCTTCTGCCAAAAATGTAATCAAGAGCTTAGTGATATCCGCACTTCTTCCGTTCATGAAAGGGCTGCTCTTAATAACTACTTCCAGATAATCAGGCTCAAACACAATCACGGGCACATCGTAATTCCATGCTTTCTTGATGAGCTGGGCAATTTGTTCGGCCAGTTCTTCAGGTTTAGTTTGCTTGCATTCAAACATTACATTGCCGCTTTGTATGTAGGTTTGGATATTTTCATATCCTAGCTTGGTAAGCTGGCTTCTTAGGTCAGCCATCGGTAGTTTATTATGGCCTGTAACGTTTATTCCTCGCAGTATTGCAATGTAGGTAGGCATTTTTCAAGTTTTGGGTAAAAATACAAATGAAAAATACAATGCACGCATTGATTTCTAGGAATATCACAATTTATCAACTACTTTTGTTTCTACTAATTAGCACGAATTATGGAAGTATTAGAAGAAACCAAACAAGAAACACGAACAGAGAAGAAGGTATATACCCTTAACACCAAAGTGGATAAAAACAGAAAAATGATGTTAAAGGGTTTCACTTTCAATCTTTGGTTGTTGAAACAATTGCCATTGGCCTTGTTTGCAGGATTAAGGATAACCCGACTAGATACAGATGGGTGTGTGGTAACAGTTCCTTATGGATGGAGAAGCCAAAATCCATTTCAATCGATATACTTTGCTGCACAAGCCATGGCCGCTGAAATGTCAACCGGAGCGTTGGGGGTATTAGCCACAGAAAATGCACCGAAGAAAAGTGCCATGCTTATCGTTGGTATGAAGGCGGAGTTCACCAAAAAAGCCAATCAATTAACCACTTTCACCTGCGAAGATGGGTATAAAGTTTTTGAAGCTGTAGAGAAGGCTTGTGCAACGGGTGAGGGCGTTACTGTTGAAACAACTTCAATTGGAAGAATGAAAGATGGTACAGAAGTCTCAAAATTTACTTTTATTTGGTCTTATAAAGCAAGAATGAAAAGCTGATAAGACTTAATGGCCACCAAAATACATACTTCAAGCGGTTGGTTGTATGATCAGGTTTTTCCTCACTATGAGGATTGGCCCATATACAAGCTTGCAAGAAATCAGGAAGAGTTTGTCGATTTAGTAAAGCAGGAGAGTATGAAGACTGTTCATGACCTCACTATGAGCAATCCTGCTAAACTGGAAGACGAGCTTGCTAAGACTTTGTATTTGGAAAGGGTGCGCATGAAGCAAACCCCTTGGAAAGCTGACAAGCCCGACGAGAAATCTTTTTGGAGTAATATCAAGAGGATGATGGTGAGGGTAGATGCTGAGAACGAAGAAAGATCGGCAGAAGAGTATGAGGCTATCATGAAAACCATTGTTGACCGTTATGCGTGGGAGATAGCCGGTAAGTTTGATTACAACGCTTATTCCTTTGCCAAGGAGTTTGTTTCCATTGGGTTCTCATGGCTCCTGAACGCTTCGCAGGGTAAGGGGCTTTCTCGCCTTTGGAGCACTAAACACAACCTTCATGAAAAGATAAAGCTAGAAGGTGAGATTAACCAGATTAGAAATCTTGCAAGGAAGGGGACTGTCGTAATGGTTCCCACCCACTTTAGTAATATTGACTCCATTCTAATCGGTTGGGCTATTCAATCTATTGGCTTGCCGCCATTTGTATATGGTGCTGGTTTGAACTTGTTTGGTATTGGCATTTTAGCTTATTTCATGAACAGGCTTGGTGCATACAAAGTAGACCGACGCAAGAAGAATTTACCATACTTAGAAACGCTTAAAACGTATTCCACACTGGCATTGACACACGGCTGCAATAGCCTGTTTTTCCCGGGTGGCACAAGGTCGAGGTCGGGGGCACTGGAGTCGAGATTAAAGTTAGGGTTGCTAGGTACTGCCTTGGAAGCCCAAAGACGTAACTTTATACACGACCCCGAGAATGCCAAGAGGATATATGTGGTGCCCGTTGTGTTTGGTTACAACTTTGTACTGGAAGCTCAAGGTTTGATTGATGAGTATTTAAAACGCTCAGGGCAAGAACATTACTATCGCGAAAATGATGACTATGCCACTCCGTTTAAGTTAGGTAAGTTTCTTTTAAAGTTTATGACGGTGAGTTCTGAAATTTCTATTTCATTTGGCAGGGCCATGGACTTGTTTGGTAATGAAGTGGATGAAAATGGTAGGAGCATTGGCAAAGACGGTAGGGAAGTGGACATCAAGAAATACTTCTATTCCAATGGTAAAATAATTGAGGATAGGCAGCGCGATGCAGAGTATACCATTATGCTGGGTGACGAAATTGTGAAGCGTTTCCACGAAGAGAATATAGTTTTCTCCAGTCACTTGGTTGCTTTTGTTGCGTTTGAGATTATCAAAAAACGATATAAAAAACTGGATATATATGGTTTGCTCCGCTTGCCTGAAGAAGATGAATTAATCACTTATGAGGAATTTGCCAAAGTGATAGGTAAACTAAAACAAGTACTCATAGAATTGAAGGATGCCGGCAAAGTGAAGTTGCATGATAATATAGAAAACGGTGATGTTGGTAGCATCATTGAAGTGGGTGTGAAAAACCTGGGAGTTTATCATGCCAAACGTCCTCTATTCCATGATAAGCAGAAGAATATTATACGGTCAGAAGATTTCAATTTATTATTCTATTACCACAACAGGTTAGAAGGTTATGGACTCGCAAAACACGTCTGAAAATAGACCCGTAGGGGTAATTGGGGCGGGCAAGTTTGGAACCGCGATAGCCAATATTCTGGCTGAGAACAGGGATGTAATTCTCTTCAGTCGCAGACCTGAAGTAGCCGGTATCATTGAGAATACCCGTGAAAATAGCAGCCAAAAGGTGCATGAAAGAGTTAAACCCACTAGCGACCTCAAATACCTGAGCGAGAATTGCCGATTGATTTTCCCAATTGTGGCATCAGCCAATTTCAGGGAGATGACGAAGATGTTGGCCCCCTATCTTGAACCTGAACATATTCTTATCCACGGTACCAAGGGCCTTGATGTAAAACTACCTGAAGGAAAGACATTGGATGGTTTAACTCGCATCAATCGCGGGAATATCAGCACCATGAGCGAAATTATACTCCAAGAAACAGTGGTTAAGCGTGTGGGGTGTCTTGCAGGGCCTAACTTAGCTCCTGAGTTGGCAGCTATGCAGCCAGCAGCTACGGTGGTAGCCAGCAAGTTTGACGAAGTACGCGAAGAAGGGATTACAGCATTGCGTAGTAGTCGTTTCCAGGTATATGAGAATCACGATATCACAGGCGTTGAATTGGCGGGTGTACTAAAGAATATCATTGCCCTGGCATCTGGTGCTTTGCGTGGATTGGGATACGGTGAAAATGCTCGCGCTTTGCTTATCAGTCGGGGTATGGTAGAGATGATATACATAGGCCGAATGTTGGGCGGTGATGTACGTGCTTTTTTTGGCCTGGCGGGTATTGGTGACTTGATTGCTACCTGTGCCAGTGATAAAAGCCGTAATTATACAGTGGGTTATCGCCTGGCAAAGGGGGAGACCTTAGAAGAAATACTTGGTTCTATGGAAGAAGTGGCTGAAGGTGTAAATACCGTGAAAGTGATTTATGCCTTTGTGCGTGGAGCCGGTTTCCGCTCACCGTTGACTGAAACGGTTTACAATTGCGTGCATAAAGATATGACTGTGAAAGAAGGTGTTGAGTATCTGATGAACCTACCTTTTAATGTGGATGTGGACTACCTTTAACATCAGTTAAGCCACTTGAATGCTGCCCCCAGTAATCACCAAATTGAAAAGTTATCTTAACTGGAATACCTTTCTCAAGGTAGAGCCTTGGTTGTTTTACACCTTAGTGATTATAGGCCTTTTTCCCGTGCTGATACCAAAGTACTTTTTTAACCTCGATGGTGCTACACACCTTTATAACGCTGGTTTAATTAAGGAGTTGCTATGGGGAAGTAATGAAACGGTCAGAGACTTTTTTGTATTAAATAATATGCCTGTTCCGAATTGGATGGGGCATTTGATAATGGCAGTAAGCCTGTTGTTTGTGCCAGATTATCTGGCATTGAAAATTTTCGTGCTTATTTACCTGTTTTTTACCCCAATCTTCTTCCGAAGCTTTATTTTATCGGTATCTCCTGAGAATAAAGTGTTTAGTGTATTCATGATTATTATGGCGCATAATGGCTTGTTCTATCTGGGTTCCTATAATATGTCGATAGCCCTAACTTTTTCTTTTGCGGCCCTGGCCTTTTTTAATCGGCACGCCAATACATTTAAGGTATGGAATACAGCATTGCTTTTTATCATATTACTGGCGGTTTATTTTTCTCATCTGCTTATTTTCATGATAACCATATTCCTTCTGTGTTTATTGGTAGTATCTGAAGTTAGTATTGAACGGAATGATGGCAGCATAAGAATAGAGGGATGGAAACTTGCTATCCGCAAGTTACTTATGATTGTCGTGGCAGGATTTCCTGGGCTTTGGCTTACAGCCAATTACATTTTAAAAGTAGACTCATTAGAGGCAGGGGCAGTATACATCCCATTTGCTGAGTTGGTTTTCTGGTTGTGGAGTATGAGGGCATTGGGAGCACCAGCTCATCTTATGGACATTAATTGCGCCAATATTTTGGTTGTATTGTTTGCGTCGATTTTAGCGATTAACCTTATTTTTTCTTTGAAGGATTGGCGCTCACGCGCAGGCAATAAAAAGTCACTAAGCATTAGTGCTCCGCAGCTTTGGTTCTTGCTGATTATTGGAGTATTGTACCTTTATTTTACACTGCCCAATGCCAATGTAGTCACAGAGCGACTGGGCTTGCTGTTTTTTATCTTACTAATAACAGCATTGGCCATGCTCAAATACCCCAAATGGGTGCATATATTGAGCTTCTTGATTTTGATTGTTGTTCAACTACAGTATGTAGACTTGAATACAAAAGACATGCTACATCTGACCAAAACAGCCAAAAAAATAAAGGAAGAAGCAGGAGACAAAATAGAAGATGGTAGTATTGTTGTGGCTTTTGATTACAATAACTACTGGCTATATGTACACGCCAACAACTATTTGGCAGGAGGTAGGCCTATCGTAATATTAGACAATTACGAAGCCCATCTGGAGTGGTTTCCAATCAATTGGGCTGACACAAAGTATAACTTGGAATACTTAACAGGACTTGTGCCTGATAATAGCTGGGCGGCGTGTAAATTCTATCGAAATCCGGAATACCCTGAGGCATTCAGTGTTAAAGCTAAAGATGGCAGTAGCACGGTCATCAAGTATGTGTATATGCAAGGGAGCGACTATAATCTGGAAGACCCTTGCCATGTTGAAATACAGGAAATAGTTACCAATGGGTATGAGAAGATAGTTGAGAATGATTTTTGTCGCTTGTATAGATTGAAAGAGAACTAGTCATTTTTCACAACCACCGTGGAATTCGCTTGTGCAGTAGCCGTTATTAATACGTCGGCGATATTCACATGAGCGGGGCGGCTGGCAGTAAACCAAATCACATCGGCAATGTCTTCTGCTAATAGGGGCTTATAACCCTCATATACCTTATCAGCTTGGTCCTGGTCTCCTTTAAAGCGAACTACTGAAAATTCTGTTTCCACCAATCCAGGGGCGATATTGGTTACTTTGATACCATGTTCTACCAAGTCCAATCTTATCGCCCTAGATAGTGCATCAACAGCATGCTTGGTAGCGCAATAAACGTTACCAGCCGGGTATACTTCCTTCCCAGCAATCGAAGCCACATTAATGATGTGTCCTTTCTTTCTTTCCACCATCCAAGGGGTAACTGTTCTGGTAATATATAGCAACCCTTTGATGTTGGTATCAATCATTCGCTCCCAATCATCAATTTTGCCTTCTTGTATGGGGTCTTTGCCTACAGCTAGTCCAGCGTTATTGACCAATACACCAATGTTTTTCCATGGGTCAGGAAGGCTATTGAGCATCTTAGTAACTGCTTCTTTGTCTCTGACATCAAAACATAAAGCCCATACTTTTACATTGGAGTTTCTTTCTAAATCTTTTTTTAGTTGCTCAAGCCTTTCCTTCCTTCGCCCTGTTATGATAAGGTCATAGCCTGTTTCAGCAAATTTTTTGGCCGTTGCTTCTCCGATACCTGCTGTTGCTCCTGTTATCAGGGCTATCTTTTCCATGTCAATCTTTAATGGTCTTTATTCCCGTGTATATCACTACTCCGGCAGTCATAAACATGATTAAACTGTATATGGCAGGTGGCACAGACATTTGCGAGTTATTAAGCAGTGTTGCTGCAATAGTAATACCCAAAGTGCCGTTTTGTATTCCTGATTCAATAGAAACTGTCATACTTTGCCTTGCACTCAAGCCCAGGAGCTTGGCCACAAAAAATCCTAATGCCAGTGTTACTACGTTAAGGGTTAATGCCACAGGGCCAGCTTGTTGAAAGAAAATAACCAGGTTATCCTTTTCTTTTAAAATAGCTGCGAGTATGATTAGCGCCAGAAAGATAGCCGACATGATTTTAACCGGCTTTTCCATTTTTTGGGAAAAAGATGGAGCCTTTGAGTGAATGAACATGCCAATTGCCACAGGGACAATAGTTATTACAATTACTGAAACAACCGTTTTCATTACATTTAATTGCTGCTCTTCACCATTAGGCATAAACTCTACTATGGCAAAATTCACAATGAAGGGAATACTTACAACCGTTACCAATGACGAGAAGGCAGTTAGGGTAATGGATAATGCCGTATCACCTTTCGCCAAATGAGAAATAAGATTTGAAGTTGCCCCACCTGGGCAAGCTGCAAGTATCATAATACCAACGGCTAGTTCTGCTTGCAGGCCAAATACTTTTATGAGGCCAAAGGCTATGATAGGCAGAAGAATGATTTGATTGAGTAATCCAATAGTAACAGCTTTGGGGTAAACAAAAATCCTTCTAAAATCAGCAATAGTCAGGGATAATCCCATACCCAGCATGATAATGCCGAGTGCCAGCGGAAGGAAAACTTCCGTTAAAATGTTTGATTGCATAGCAGTGTGTTATTGGTTTTTCTGCGAACGATATTAGCAATATTAGATGAAAGTGCAAACTATTATGAATAAAATAGAACAACCTTTTTTCATGAAAAATCAATATTTTCGGGGCTTCTTAGAATAATGGTTAATTACAATCCAAAAGAGTGGGTGCAGCTGATATTCACGTTGCACAAAACTGATACGGTTCGCAAGCTAGCACCTTCAATACTTGCTTTTGGAGCCTTTACAACAGTTGTTTGTGCTGTTGAAATAGATTACCTTCACCTTGACCATAGGAATACGCCCTTGGTACACTCTTTGCTTGGATTTGTGATATCTCTGTTGCTGGTGTTCAGAACCAACACCGCTTATGAACGTTGGTGGGAAGGTAGGAAGCTATGGGGTGCTTTAGTGAATAATACCCGTAACCTGGGTATCAAGCTTAGTATAATTGCTAAAGGTGATGAGCCATTGAGAAGTGACTTTAGGAAATTAATCACCAACTTCGTTTTTGCAATGAAAGAGCACTTGCGGGAGGGTGTGAAGTGGGATGAATTGGAAGATACCTCTAAACTAAAAGTGGATGACCTAAGAGGCAAAAGCCATATCCCTAACCTCATAACTCAAGAGCTATTCCAGGAAATGAATGGGCTTGTAACTTCTGGTAAAATATCAGAAGAGAAGTTGATTGTATTGAATGCTGAATATCAGTCATTCCTGGATATTTTAGGTGGGTGTGAGCGTATCAAGAAAACACCTATCCCATATTCTTATAGCTCATTCCTTAAAAAATTCATTTTCATTTACACCATCACCATGCCATTTGGTTTTATTAGTAGTTTCGGTTACTGGACCATTTTAGTGGTGATGTTTGTATTTTATGTATTAGCCAGTTTAGAGCTAATTGCCGAAGAGATAGAAGACCCGTTTGGTACAGACCCCAATGACTTACCCACAGACAGTATCTCGAGCAACATAAGGAGAAACCTACACGAAATATTTGATAATAAAGCTTGATGGAACTACAGAACGATTTGATTTTACGCGCTGCAAGAGGAGAAAAGACAGAAAGGACTCCCGTGTGGCTGATGAGACAGGCAGGCAGGATATTGCCAGAATACAGAGCCATTCGCAATAGCCTTAGTGGTTTCAAAGAATTGGTTGAAACACCAGGCTTAGCGGCTGAAGTAACTATACAACCAGTGGATATTTTGGGTGTAGATGCAGCGATAATTTTCTCAGACATATTGGTAATACCAGAAGCGATGGGATTACAATACGAGATGATTGAAAAGAAGGGACCTTGGTTTGAAAAGACGATAAATAGCGCAACTGATATTGAGCAACTAAAAGTGGCTGAAGCAGATGACTTAAGCTATACTATAGATGCCATTAAAATAACCAAGGAAAGGTTGGATGGTAGAGTTCCTGTCATTGGTTTTTCAGGTGCGCCGTGGACAATACTCTCATATATGATTGAGGGGAGTGGCTCCAAAACTTTTTCTCGGGCAAGGAGATTTCTTTACACTAAACCTGTTTTAGCCCATAAGCTGTTGGATAAAATAACGCAATCAACCATAAATTATCTCTTTGGGCAGATTGAGGCAGGTGCTAATATGCTTCAGGTTTTTGATAGTTGGGCTGGCATTTTAACAACTGAACAGTACAAGGAGTTTGCCTTAAAAGGGATTAGGGAAATATGCGAAGCAATAAAGGCAAAACATCCAGAATTGCCTATCACGGTTTTTGCAAAAGGGGCGTATTTTGTACGCAAAGAACTAGGGCAATTGAATTGTAATACCATAGGCCTGGATTGGAATATGGATATAGCAGAGTCTCGCGAGTTGGTAGGATCGAATAAAACCCTGCAAGGTAATTTAGACCCATGTTTATTGTACTCCAGTGAAGAAACTATCAAAGCTGAAACAGAGAGAATGCTTAGAGAGTTTGGACCGCAAAGGCATATTGCCAATCTCGGGCATGGCGTATATCCTGATACTGACCCGGGCAAAGTGAAGTTCTTTGTTGATACAGTAAAGGAGTTTAGATTTTAGCAGGACTTCACTTTTATGTTCGCTTAAAATTGCTAGGTTTGAGTGTCTGAAATCTTAGCATTGAACATCAGCGACCCTATATTAATCCTATTTATTATTCTGTTTCCAGCGGTGGTGTTGGAGGTGGTGAAACGCAACAAGTTGGCAGGTATGGTAGGGCCAGTAGTGCTATGCTATGCCATTGGATTGCTTTTGGGTAATATTCCCTCATTGACGCTTAATGGCGATTTATCCATGACCATTTCAGAAGCTGTGATACCAATGGCTATCGCCTTGCTGCTGTTCTCGACTGACTTTATGAAGTGGCTGAAACATGCGAAGACTTCCATGTTTTCATTTTTTTTAGGTGCCATAGGGGTAATCTCCAGTTCTTTTTTTGTCTCTTGGTTGTTTATAGATAGAATACCTGATGTGTGGAAACTGGCTGGGATGATGATTGGTGTGTACACGGGCGGCACGCCAAACATGTCGGCAATTGGGTTAGCGTTGGAAGTAAAAGAAGAAGTATTTATTTTATTGAATGCTTGCGATGTGGTACTAAGTGGAATGTATCTACTGCTGTTGATGACAGTAGCCCAAAAGCTGGCACTTAAATTCTTGCCATCGTTTAAAAGGGTTGAAGAGACAGATAGGGAGTCGACCTTCCATTACCAAAGGTCAGGTTATGATACTGAGGAGATGGTAAAGAAAATTGAGCAGCGTAAAGAGGCCAATCAAAAGAAAAAATTCAAAGTAAGCACTTTGAGAAAGGTGGTAATTGCCAGAAGTATGGCAGTTGGTTTTTTACTGGCAGCTGCTGTTCTTGGTTTGAGCATTGGCTTCTCTATGCTGGTAACTGGAAAAATAACGGCCCCACATACTTTATTGGCGATGACTAGCTTAAGTATAGGAGCCTCTTTCTTCAAAAGAGTGAGGCGGCTGCCTAGAACTTATGAATTGGGTGAGTATTTCTTGCTCATTTTCTGCCTGGCGATTGGTATGGTCTCTAATTTTGCCGAGTTGCTTAATTCATCGCCAGAGGTATTTCTTTTTTGTGCGATTGTGTTTGTGAGTAGTGTTGGCCTGCATTTTCTTTTGGCATTTATCTTTAGGATAGATGCGGATACAGTGCTGATTACGTCAACGGCTGGTATTTTTGGGCCTGCTTTTATTGGTCCTGTTGCAAGCGTTCTGAAGAATAAAGATATAGTGGTCTCTGGGCTTACTACTGGCTTAGTGGGATATGCCATTGCCAATTTTGTGGGTTTGGGAGTGGCTTATTTGTTCCAAGCTGTATTCCTCTGATACTTTTTACTAACATCTTATTAAGTCCACGAGTATGGTTTTTTATAAAATCATATTTTTGCGCAACCTATAACACCTGTTTTGCAAAATTCTGATAATCAATTGTTTGACATCACGATAGTAGGAGGCGGAATTGTAGGCGCAGCAACCGCCTATAAGATACAATCGCATAATCCCGATGTAAGAATTCTACTTATAGAGAAAGAACAGTCATTGGCTGCACACCAAACAGGGCATAACTCTGGTGTCATCCATTCCGGACTTTATTACAAACCAGGTTCATTAAAAGCCAAAAATTGTGTGAAAGGCCGCAGGGAGTTGGTGGCCTTCTCCAAAGAGCATGGTGTCGCACACGATGTTTGTGGTAAGGTTGTGGTGGCTGTTGAAGACTCAGAGCTTCAGTATTTAGACAAGATATTCTGGAATGGCATAGCCAATGAAATAGAGGGTATTGAAAAGATAGGAGCTAAGGAAATTACTGATATTGAGCCCTATTGCAAGGGGATTGCCGCTATATGGGTGCCTTGCACAGGCATTGTTGATTTTGTGGGGGCAACTAAGAAAATGGCTGAGCTAGTGACTGGTATCCAGGCTCAAAGTAAGATAGTTCTTGGGGAGGAAGTGAAAGACTATCAGAAAGAGGGAGAGATAACAACAGTGACTACCAGCAAGGGGCAATACCAAACCAGGCACTTGGTTTTTTGTGGTGGACTGCAAGCGGATAGACTTGCCAAAAAAGATCGCCTAAAACTGGATATGAAAGTGGTGGGTTTTCGCGGGGATTATTACGAGTTGACCAAAGAAGGTGAGCATAAGGTTAAGAACCTGATATATCCAGTACCCAACCCGCAATTCCCTTTTCTCGGGGTGCATTTCACAAGGATGATAATGGGCGGGGTTGAGTGTGGGCCTAATGCGGTGTTTACTTTTAAGCGAGAAGGTTATGAAAAGACCGACTTCGATTGGAATGACACGCTAGATGCCTTGACCTTTGGGGGTACGCTTAAGTTTTTCAGTAAGCACTGGAAGTTTGGCATTGACGAATATCGCAGGGCTTTCTCCAAAAAGTTATTCTTAAAAACACTTCAACGCTTGGTACCCAGCCTCACAATGGAAGATATTGAGCCGGGTAGGGCAGGAGTAAGGGCAATGGCACTTGGTGCAGATGGTAATATGATAGACGACTTTAAAATTGAATACAAAGAGAATAGTATCCATGTGCTGAATGCACCTTCACCAGCGGCAACGGCAAGTCTGGCTATTGGAGACCAAGTGAGGGAAATGGCTGAGAAGCACTTTGCGCTGAAAACCAACGTTAGTCAGTAATCTTATATTTTTCCTGAAAATCTTCCCAGTTGATGATAAACTGTTCCACCAGTTCATCCAAATGCTTTAAGAAGATTGGATTAGGAGTGTTCAAATTCTTGAAATACTCTTTTTGGTACTCATTCAAACCATATTTGAAGAAAATGGTTTTTGACATGGCATAATGAACGTTTTTTGAAGGATAATTGATCTTTGCCATGTAGTCATGATACCCCTTGATGGTTTGCCTTACCTCACTTTCATCTATGTCAAAAACCTTAGCTAGTTTGGCATAGATGTGCTCTTTAATCCTATCGTCCTTACCCTCAATGAAATCTTTGGATAAGAGCTTAAGATTACCAGCTATAATAGTAAGGAGAAAGATATCTGATTGGTCTGGCTGGATGTTCGGACGCCTAACAAATTCAGGGTCGCTATTGATAACCTCTGACACATCAGGGAAACTTTTGTCAACCAATTCAAACACCGTATTGATGAAAATATTGGCTACTTTTTCTTCTGATATTTTCTTTTTCCAAAGAGAGGCAATCATATATCCCGGGGTGCCATTTAGTTAGGCCAAAGTTATCAGAAGATTATGCCAATTGAAAAGGGATTCAAGAAGTTTTTTTCCAAAAGTTATCAACGATAAAGCTGAGAAGTTTTCGGTTTTTAATGGTTTAATAACTCAATAAAGCCAGCCTCCTGTTTCTCCACTTTATTGTAGTCACAATAGGTAACTACATAATAATACACCCCGTCCTCTACCAGTCTTCCATTTCTCTGGTTGGTTCCATCCCAGCCTTGGGTAGGGTCATTCCACCCGTAAAGCAGCCTTCCCCAGCGGTTAAATATTTTACAGTTAAAGCAATCTATCCCTTTACCATCTAGCATAAATACATCATTCATTTTATCACCATTTGGCGTGAATACATTGGGGATAGTTACATCTTCGCAATCGTCAATACTTATCGTTACTGGTTCAATATCGCTTTTACAATATTCGTTGTGCTCTAATACATAATAGGTGGTAGGTGAAGAGAGTGCAGGGGTAGTATATACCAAGCCCGTAGCTACCAAGTTGCTTCCGTCTATGTCATCGTACCAATCAACGGAGCCATCACTAGAAGCATAAAGAATAGCATAACTATCAGGGCATACGGATGTATCGGTTACCTCAGGGCCATCTAAATCGTTGGGAATTACATTCACCACAATGGCATTTGAAATATCGCTGCATCCAACACTATCATAGGTGGTAAGTGTGTAGGAACCAGACTCCATTACCAATATTTGTTGACTGTTAAAATCTCCTGGCTGCCATAGATAGGCTTCAACTCCGTTATTTCCTTTCAGTAGCACCGAGTCACCCTCGCAGAAACTCAAATCTCCTTCAGCTGTAATCGCAGCATCAATAAGGGATTGGACAATGGTGAGGCTGACTTCTTGTGTGCTACCACACGAAGTAATCATACAGGTATAGGTGCCTGGTGAGTTGACAACCTGACTCATATTACTACCACTTAATGGAGGTTGCCACTGTATGGGACTTCCAGGGTTAGCGACGACTGAAATTTCAACGCTGTCATCATTACATATAATGTTGCTTGGGTCAGCTTCAAGTGATGGTAATATGGTATCAGGTAACACATCAATAACAATAGAGGCCGTATCCGTGCATCCCGCCGTATCTGAGGTAATCAGGGTATAGGTATCAGATTGATAAACTGTCAGGTTTTGCTGTTGTATATCACCAGGTTGCCACAGATAGGTCGCCGGGCCACTGTTTCCCTGTAGCAGAACTGAGTCGCCTGTACAAAAAGTAGTAGGACCGTTAGGTGTAATACTAGCTTCAATTTCAGTAACATCAATCGTTACACTGGCAGAAGTCTGAATACCACAGGCACTAACTGTACATGTGTAGGTTCCTGCTTGTGACACTACTTCACTCAGGTTGCTACCAGATAGTGGTGCTTGCCATTGGATAATGCTACCAGGGTTGGTAACGACGTTGATAGTAACGCTCTCTCCTTCACATAGTGTTCCACTTGGGCTGGGTAGTAAAAAGGGAGTGGTATATTGATTAACTTGAACAGTATTAGAAATAAGGCTACAACTATCGGAATCGGAGCGCACGCAGTAATATAATCCCGGTGTTGTAACATAAATGGTGGAATCGCTACTGCCCAATATTCCGGATGGGCCTTGCCATTCAAAAATTCCAGGCCCATCGCAATAGAGGCGGACTGAATCACCGGGGCATATCAATCCACTTGCGGGAGACATGGTGATGGTCGGTTGTGGTTTGTAGAGGACAATATGGTCTCCTGCTACACTTCCCGAGTCTGAGCAACCAAATTGATTGGTGACATTAAAGTAATAACTTACCGTAAATGTATCCGCAACAAATATCCACACACTATCTTCGTGTAAACCTGTTATACCACCACCTTGCCAGGTATATTGAAACCCTTGGGAGCCACTTACTATAAGTTGTATAGAGTCACCTGGGCAAAGCAAAGAGTCCCCAACTATGTCAATTAAAAAACTATCACCAGGAGATGGTACCACTTCAACATAGATTGAAGTGCTCAAGGTAATACTATCGGTATCACATCGATTCTCTCGCACAAAAAGGATATCCATATTGTATAATCCAGTTTCATAGGCACTTAAATTTGCGCCAGTAAATGAGATATCGTTGGGGCATGAGAAATAGCTAATCTCTACTTCATTACTAGGTGTTGTTACTGTCCATATTGAATAGGACTGCTCGATACAAGTAATAAGCGTATCAGGGTTTGTAATGGTGTCAAACAAATACATTGAAAATGGATCTCCATCACAAATCCTGATAGAATCATTCATGTCGGTGTCATTCAGGCAATAAACATCTATTACCATAGGCTCGAATAGCGTGTCAACAAGCACGGAAACAAGGTTGGTGTTTCTACAGCCAAATTCGTCCGTTTGTGTAAAAATATAGGTGTCTGCATCACTTACCCAAACATCGGTGCCATTGGTATTAGGAATTGAACCATTAAGACTACTCCAAACAAATTCATTTCCCGGAGTGCCTTCACCAGTTAGCAATACAGAGTCTGGTGCACATAACTCAATAACCTCAGTTACGATAGCTTGTGTGTTCACTCCTTTGCTATCGGTTATGGTTGGTCGAGTAGGGTTGGGGTGTATTTCAACATAAACTGTGTCTTCGCTTACGAAACAACCATCTTCTGAAGTTTGGACTACAGAATAATATCCTGACGTATTAGCAAAAACAGTTGGTGAAGAAGAACCCGTACTCCATTGATAGGTAAAGTCTGGCCCAGCGGGATAGGTATATGATTCGGGGTCAAGAATACCTACCTGGCAAAAGTGAATTGTATCTGGGCACGTAAGTGAGTTCAGGCAAACACCTTCATAAGTGGGGTCGCAACCATTATCAGTTCTTATGTAATAATCAAATGGGGCACGCTGTGGGTCAAAGTTTTTAGCAATCAATATATCACTGTTGCCCGCTGAGTTAATGCCTCTGAATAAAGAGTAGTCGTTACTACCGCAGTAGGCGGGTGTCATAGAAGTGATAGTTTGCAAATTGTATCCCACTAAATCACTTGAATATGGAGTGTAAAAGTCTTGTGTAAAGCTACCTGCAATACTTATTTCTCCTATACTATTAACTGCTATGCCATAACCATAGTCGTCTTTTTTTCCACCACTTGAGCGGCTCATTTGCCATACTCCGCTACTGTTGTATTGGGCTACAAAGACATCCCAATATCCTACACTATTAAAGGTACCCTGACCATACTGATTGGCGTACTCACTAAACTTGCACTTGAAAGTGCCCACAATATGCGGGTTTCCCTGATTATCAAGCGTTATGTTTTTAGAAGATATTTCTGATGCCGACCCTGCGGATTTTGCCCAGGTTAGCGTTCCTGACGTGTTGTATTTAGTAATGTATATCCTATTGGTGTAGGTGTTTGATAGTGTAGTGTTCGGCGTTCCAAAGAAGATAATATTGCCGCCAAAATCACCCGTAATGTACACGTTTGAACTGTTGTCGACCACAATGCCGCGCACAATATTAAAAGACCCGCCACCTGCTTTTCTAAACCATTGCTCGTTGCCATTGCTATCATACTTGATTAGGAAAATGGCACCTTGAATGTTATTGTTGTGAGTAGCATCAAAAGTGATAGTGTCACTGAAAGTACCCGTAGCGTATACATTCCCGGTGGGGTCACAAGCCACATCAATACCCCTATCAATTGAAGGTGCAGAGCCTTTCTTAGCCCACAAGAAGTTGCCGTTTGCATCTAATTTGGCAACGAAGACATCCACAGAGTTGTTTTGACTGGTGAGGACAGTACTTCCAAAGGTTGCTGTTCCTGTAAATTCACCTGTAATCACCACATTTCCATTGGCATCAATATTCACTGCATTGCCTATATCGGCACCTGAGCCACCAGCCTTAGTTACCCAAACCAATGAGCCGGCATTGTCGTATTTGGCGATAAATATATCTTGCGCTCCGCTTGATGTTACACTTTGGCCACTGAAAGTAGCCGTTTGGTAAAAGAAACCTGTAATGAAACTATTGCCTTGTCCATCAGTTTTTATTGAAAGTGCCCTATCGGCACCAGGTCCACCAGCCTTGCGTGCCCATTGAAAGAGCCCTAAACTACTTACCCTTGTAATGAAGATATCTGTTAACCCCGCCGAAGATAGGTTATTAACACCAAATGTGGCACTTCCTGTAAAATACCCAGTAGTGTAGGTATAGCCATTATTATCGACTGAAATATCCGTTCCTTCATCAGGTGTTAAACCACCTGCCCTTTGCAGCCAATAATCCTGTGCAGTAGCAGTACTGGCAAGAATGGTGAGTGCAAGCGGAATAAGAAAAGAAAACAGGCTGTTTCTCGTCATAAAAAATTATTGCGTAACTAAGATAGTGCATTTTGTTAATACACCAGAGCAATTAATAATTAAGTAATTTTGGCTCTAATTTTTTGTAAAAAGGTAATAGAATAAAACTAATCATGGAAGTTCAGAAAATTGAGTTGCGTAATCTTAGAATGAGCGATTATCTTGAGTTGAAGGACATCATGATAAGAGCCTATGAAAACTGGGATGGAGCTTATTGGAAAGAGCATCACCTGGAGGCACTTTTAGGTAAATTTCCTGAAGGGCAAATAGCGGCTGTTGTTGATGGGAAAGTGGTTGGTTGTGCTTTATCCTTGGTGGTTAAATATGACGATTTCGGCGACGACCATACTTACAAGCAAATTACTGGCAATTACACTTTTGATACACACGATAAGGATGGTGACACCTTATATGGTATTGATGTATTTATACACCCTGAGTATAGAGGCTTAAGGCTTGGAAGAAGGCTTTACGAAGCCCGCAAGGAACTCTGTGAGAACCTCAATTTGAAGGCAATTATAGCTGGTGGGCGTATTCCAAACTATGGGCAATATGCCGATGAAATGACACCAAAGGAGTATATCCAAAAAGTGAAGTTGAAAGAGATATATGACCCTGTGCTTTCATTTCAAATTTCCAATGAGTTTCATGTGAAGAAGGTATTGCAGGGCTATATGCCTGGTGATGAAGAATCAAGAGCTTATGCCACTTTGCTGGAGTGGAACAACATATACTATGCCAAGAGCCTTAAACAGTTTCCCCTGCAAAAATCAACAGTTCGATTAGGGTTGATACAATGGCAAATGCGGCCATTCAATAATATTGATGAGTTGTGCAATCAGATTGAGTTTTTTGTGGATACCGTGTCTGGCTACAAAAGTGATTTTGCCCTGTTTCCAGAGCTGTTCAATGCTCCATTGATGGCTGATTTCAACCATTTAAACACAGCAGAATCCATTAGAAAGCTGGCTGAGTTTACGGAACCATTGAAACAAAAATTTTCAGAGTATGCAGTAGCGTATAACGTGAATATTATCACAGGTAGTATGCCTGAATTAAGAGAGAATGGACACTTGTACAATGTAGGGCATTTGTGTAGAAGAGATGGCTCTATTGAAACTTATGATAAGTTGCATATCACCCCTAATGAGGTGGCTCATTGGGGAATGGTTGGAGGAGATAGCATTCGTGTGATGGATACGGACTGCGGCAAGATTGGGATATTGGTTTGCTATGATGTGGAATTCCCTGAGCTCTCAAGGATAATGGCATTGAATGGCATGGACATTCTTTTTGTACCATTTCTTACTGATACTCAAAATGGATACACCAGGGTGCGTAGCTGCGCTCAAGCGAGGGCAATTGAAAATGAGTGCTATGTGGCCATTGCGGGCAGTGTAGGCAACTTGCCTAAGGTGAATAATATGGACATCCAGTATGCTCAATCAGCGGTGTTTACACCATCTGATTTTGCATTTCCGAATAATGGTACTAAGGCTGAAGCTACCCCTAATACTGAAATGACTTTGATTGTGGATGTGGACCTTGACTTATTGAAGGAGTTGCACAATCACGGTAGTGTAAGGATATTGAAGGATAGACGCACAGACTTGTATGAGTTAAGGGCGAAAGAAAAATAATTATCCATGCATTTCGCTCTTTTTACCGTAGTCTTTGATAATTTCGGCTTCGCGGTCTAAAAGGGTTTGCCATTGTTTATCCACTTTTTCTCTTTCACCAAATTTGCGGGCAAAACTTAAGAACATGGTATAGTGATTAGCTTCACTCGCCATTAAATCGCGGTAGAACTTGGCTAGTTCCTGGTCTGCTATGTTCTCTGACAAAACACGAAAACGCTCGCAACTGCGGGCTTCTATCATAGCTGCTACCAAAAGTTGGTTGATAAGCCTTTGATTTCTATCTGAGGTTGAAGGGAAAAACTCACGAAGCCTGTTTACGTATTCATTACTTCTTTGATGCCCCAGATTATAACCACGCTCCAGCATTTTCTTGTGCACCAATTGAAAGTGGCTCATTTCTTCTTTTACCAATGCGGACATGGCTTCCACCAGGTCATCATGTTCCGGATATTGAACGATAAAAGAAATGGCCATTGAGGCTGCTTTTTGCTCACAAAAAGCATGGTCACTCAATATCTCCCCGATGTTTTCTTCTGCGATATTAGCCCAATGAGGGTCAGTAGGTAATTTTAATCCAAGCATTTTTCTGGTTTCAAATCACAAATTTGGAGAGCTACTTTATTCGCCCTACTAGTTCTGTGCTGAATTGTATCAATTTTTTAATCTCACTTATTGTGGCGAATCTTTCTTTTTCAAATATCAGGATGCCGTTTGAATGGGCTTCGATATGATAAGTGTCATTATTCTCAAAAAACTCAAGTAGCTCAGGGGAGAAAAACTCCCTGACTTTTTTCTCATCAGTGGCTTTTAGTTTGTATTTATTGGAAAATCGAGGGTGTGTTGCAAAGTCTATATCCTCAAAATCGCCAAATACGGGCAAGCGGTCAAAAATCCATTCCTTCTCCAGTGTGAATGAAGGGAGTTGCTTGTTCAACTTAATAGTGAGTACCGTCATCTTAAAGTTCTCCTGCGCGATAAATTCCCCCTGATGATATTCGGTATCCATCAATCTGATAAGAAAAGGGCTATGCTCACCGGTGAAAACATTATACACCTTATCAATCTTCCTGAACCTGAAATACCTGAATTTTCGCAAGCCTAATCGGTCTCTCATTTTTGGGGCATGGAATTTCCATCCCAGTTCTTTGGCGATACTCCTAAATTCTTTTTGCCTTGCTGTAAGGGTAGAGCTAGGTCCAATCATCCTGGTGAATTTTACCATGCTTCGGGAGGCGAATGGGTGTGAACTGCCCGCACCATGTACATCAAGGCCTACTACTTCCATTTTACCGCCTTTGCTCTCCTGGTCTTCGCTGTAGTGGTGTATATGTTCCATTACCGAATTGTCGACATACTTGGCCAATGATAGGTCAACTACAACTTCGGCATTTCGTGGTAGATTATCCAATTGCTTTTTCAAACCCAGATAATTCAGAAAACTTGAGAAGCCTTTAACACCCAAGTAGTATTTCCTGTCCTTTTCCTGGTAAAGGAGGGTATTGGGTCTAATGGTGTAATTAATCAACGTACGGATGGATTTAACGTGAAGGATGTTAAATACAAACGCTAATATCACACCAGCTAGGATGCCAATCAAAATACTGCTTGAGATAGTTACAAGCAAAGTTAACATGAAAACAGCAAACTCCTCATATCCAATTTTAAATATTTTTGCGATTACTTTTGGAGCAGCTAACTTATAGCCTGTATAAACGAGTATAGCTGCCAAGGCTGCCAAGGGAATTGTTTGCAATTGCTTGCTCAGGAATATCACAAAGATGATTAGGAAAACGGCTTGAAAGAAATTGGCGGCTCTACTTTTGGCACCATTGTTTACATTGACGGAGCTTCTAGAGATTACCGTTACGGATGGCATGCCACCGATAAAGCCCGAAGCTATTGATGCGAGGCCCAAAGCCCTAAGGTCTTTATTAATATTAGACCGTCTCTTGAGAGGGTCAAGTTTATCAACGGCCCTGATACTCAGCAAACTTTCAAGATATACTATCAAGGTGATACTTAATACGGCTGTAACAAATCCTTCACTTTGAAATGCGGAAAAATCGGGAAATGAGAAGCTCTTGGTCACATCTTCAGGTAGCTTTACCATATACTCAGGTTCTATGGGAAAAGGCATGTTTAGCAGCGAGAAAGAATAATAAAAGGCAATAGAAACTATAATTACCCACATAGGTCCTGGTATAAGTCTAAACCACCTCCATGATACTTGTGAGTGCAATATTATTATACCCAAACACGCGACACCTAGTATTGCACTTTCAACCTGTGCCTCACCAGCAAACAGCTTACCCATAGAGCTGGGTATTTCTATCAATTGACCCAATGCTGTTTTTGAATCGGCCCCGTGGGTACCAATCATGTAATGAAATTGTTTTGAAAGAAGGATGATACCAATGGCAGCCAACACACCTTGAACAGCAGATGAAGGGAAAAAATTGCCAAGATTTCCCAGTTTGAACAGTCCAAATAATGTGAGAATAGCTCCAGAAACAATAAATGCTGAAAGTACTAATAAATAGCCTTGTTGCATGTCTCCATTTCCCAATGTGTTAACAGCCGTTAAGATTATAAAGGAATATCCATAACCAGGGCCAGTAATAGTAACAAAAGAGCCACCTATAATGCCCACAATCACCCCCCCGCATATGGCAGAAATAACACCTGCAATTGGGGGAAGCCCTGATGCACTGGCCAGTGCTAGCCCCAAAGGCAAAGCTACCAGTGATACCACAAAACCAGCGATAAAATCACTTCGCCATGTAGCTAATCTATTTTTCCACTTCTCGTTCAAACCTCTAATTATTTTGCTCTCACAATTAATAGATTACATGGCATATCTGATAAAATATATTCAATATCGTGTGTAAAAAATCTATCCAAAAAACCCAGTTTTTTGTCGGGTGAATTCACTACCAATAAGTTGGCCCTAATTGATTGCGCAAAGTGGCTTATACTATATCCTGATTTGCCGAAAATATATCTGTGTTCTATTCTCAGATCTTTGTCTAGTGAGTAATTATCTACTATTTTTTCTATTCTTTCTTTTTCATGGCTTCTGGCTTCTTTCCTTAGTTCCAGTGACTTAGCAAGAGTAGCATCGTCTTCTACTTTTACACTGTTGCCGCCACCTTCCATTTCGTCAACAATGGTAAGTTGTCGTGCCAGTGTTCTTTCAGCAAAGTATAGGGCGCAGTGTATCGCCGAAGCAGTTTTTTGGTGTTCGTGTCCATTGACTACTATGTGGTCAAAACTGGTGCCATCAGTTTTTGGCATGGTAAGCATTAGAACTGAGCACTTAGACATCCTGCAGAGTTTTCGGGCTATAGAGCCTACATAAAATTCGCTCAGGCTTTCTTTTTGAAGTGCACCTGCAATCAGCAGGTCTATATTCCTATCCTCACAAGCTTTCAGTATCACATCAACAGGGTTGCCAGTTTCCCATACTATGTCTACCATTTGTTCACCGGGGACATGCCTGTCTAGGATTTCTTTTACGGTTTGTTTTTTAGCTTCCTCTTTTTCACCCACGTGTATAAGTGTTAACCGTGCATCCATGCGCTCTGCCAACCGCAGGGCTTCAGCGATATTTGCTTCTAACCTGGGCGAGAAAGCAATGGCAGTGGCTATCTGCTTAAACTTTGGATATTTGATTTCGGTCATGTTAATTTTGGCCTGATTTCAGCTTCCTACAAAGAAAGGAAAAACCAAAGACAATGGTCAAGTATCTTGACAGGCATATGGTACTTGAGCAAAAAAACGTGCTTATGGTAAATCAGAAACCCTAAAGAGTATCATTGATCTTTTCGAGATGTTAAAAGTTCCTGAGTTGGTTCTATACCTGGCCTCAATTGATTCAGTTCCGTCAACAGTAACAATGGCTTCAATATGCATGGTGTAACGCATTGAATTGTTGTTGGAGTTGCTGTCGTAGCCATAGTCTCTCTCTGAGTATGATTGTTCTGAACCATTCACATAAATGGCTATTCTCATTTCCTGGTCGTTGCTGGTTCCATAGCCTTGCCCTGAAAACGTGACCATATAAGTGCCCGCCTCTGGAGTAGTTGCCATTCCGTTTATCAGTGTGTAACCAGAAGATGAAGTGGAAGTGCCCGATGTAGCGCTAAGCTCATTATAGCCCATTCCATTACCAATACTATACGGGCTAATTTCTTCACCTCCCATTCTATATACTCCGTTTTGTGTATTGAAGTCGCCATCATTACCTGGGCCATCCTGATTGTCAATCCCAAAGACCTGCCCGCGCCAGCTGAGTGTGGTGGCGTATGATTCTCCGGTCACAAAATATCCCACTCCTGTTTCAATATCCAATATGTTGAAGGACTGGTCCTGGTCAATTATTCTAAATCCAATATCTCCTAAACTACCACCTGACTTTATTATCAAACCATCTTCACCAGCGCTACCTCTCAACATCATTCTGAAATCGGCTGGCGGTAATGTGGTAGCTCCAACTGTTAATTCATCTTCGACATATACATCACCATCAATATGTAGTTTTGCTGATGGATTACTGGCGCCAATACCAATTCTGTCACTAGAACCATCCGCAAATAGCAAGTCATTGTCTGAATCACCTTCAACCCTTAAATCCTGACTATTACCATCTTCGTTGATTATCAAGAAATCATTACTGCCTTCTGAGAGTTTCAAGAATTGAGTAACTCCTGCATACATCCTTATGTCATCACTTTGCAGCTGAAAGTATGTTCCTGCATTACCATTGTGATAGAGGTATTCATCAAATCCTACGTTACCAGCAACTTCAAGGTTACAGCTTGGGTTGGTAATGCCGATGCCTATTTTTCCACCATCGAAAACACCATTACCTGAAATACGGAAGTCTGCAGTTTGATTGCTAGCGTTTTGGTTGAGTATGGCATTGCTTGTGATGGACGAGATTGAGCCATCACCCAATACCATATCTGATGACGTGCCTAAAGCTAAAGCTGATATTTGACCTGAATTGTTCACTTTTATTATCTGGTTTCCTGAGCCTGAAAGAGCTCCAAAAGTGATACCTCCCGTAGTGTGTAGTTGAGTAGCTGGTTCATCAGTGCCCAGGCCAATGTTGCCGCTTTTGTCAATTACCATTGCTGAGTTGGTAATACCAGATGGGTAATGAGTAGATGTTCCAAATATCATTTTACTATCATCACTGGCAAGCTGGAGATAGATGCCCGCTTTTGGTAAGGTAGCATTGTCATTTGAAGTAGACCAGAATATACCGGGTGTGTATGCCCCGTTGCTATGCTCAGAGGTGATTAGCAAACCGGCATCATCAATAGCTTGTGTGAAATTGGTTTGAGTAGATGTTTCTCCATTTTCATAAACGCTAAAAGCTGCTTTTGGTGTGGAGTTGGAAATACCTACATTGGTTCCATCATTGAAGATGATAGAACTTGCATTCCAGTTAGTGCCATCATGAGTAAGGGTTTGCCCGCTGGTGCCTGAAGGCAACCCGAGTTTCTCCCAGGTGCTTCCATCCCACGAATAGAAACCGTTTGGGCCAAAACTACCACCGTTGTTATATACCATCAACCCTTCTGGTTTTGTATCGCTGATAGGGTTGGTGTTGCTTACCAATACTACACGTGGTATCAACATGCCCAAATCAGTTGCTGCCACATCCAATGCAGCTTTGCTGTTTGGTGAAGCCCCGGTGGTGTTAATGGACATATTTTGAGCTAGGGCACTAACCGATAGCAATAATGCTATGGCTATAAGTCCTATGTTAGTTGTGAATTTCATGACGCGTGCATTTTTAGGTGTTTATTAGTCAGCTACTTTAAGCAGCGTCATTGTTCTTTCATATACAGTGAATGTGCCAGTATTTGTTCTATACCTGGCTTCTATATCTTCTGTGCCATCCACTGTTACTATGGCCTGGGTGTGAATAGAGAAACGCCTTTCATTGTTGTTTGAATCTGCTTCATAGCCATAATCGCGTTCAGTATGACTGACAGCTAAGCCGTCTACATACAAGCACACTTGCATTTCCTGGTCATTAGAATTGCCTTTGCCAGAAGCTGAGAGTGATACAATATAGGTGCCCGCAGCTGGTGTGCTTGACATGCTATTGATGGCAGAGTAACTAGATGAAGATGTAGATGTACCTGACGTAGCACTTTGCAAATTTGATGAAATGCCACCGCCAATATTATAAGGGGTGATCTCTTCGCCAGCCATCCTGTACACCCCATTTTGGGTGTTGAAGTCGGCTACATTGCCCGAAGAGTGTTGGTTATCCATACCATAAACTATTCCATTATCACTAACTGTTTGTGCATAGGTTTTACCAAACACCATGAAACCCAGGTCAGTTTCAACATCAAGAATGTTAAGGGTTCCTGCGTCATTCTCAATCCTAAAGCTGATGTCACCAAGGTTATCACCAGACCTTATTACTAAACCGTCATAATTGATGGCATTACGGACCATCATCCTGAAGTCGCCTGGAGGGATAGAAGAAGAGCCACCAACTGTGAAAAGGTCTTCAGCATACATATCTCCATCTACGTGTAGTTTAACCGAGGGTGCGCTAGTGCTGATACCAACCCTGTCTGTGCTCGCATCTACATACAGTAGATTGGCATCAGAGTCTCCTTCAACTCTTAAATCAAGATTGACTCCGTCTTCATTAATTACCAATACATCATTACTGCTTTCAATCATGCGCATAAAATCTACACCGCCAGCATTGAAAGCAATTTGGTCACTACTGTATTGGATATAAGTATCAGCGTCACCATTATGATAAATGTACTCGTCAAAACCTGCTGTGCCTGCTACTTGAAGCCTATATGCAGGACTGGTAGTTCCTACACCTACGTTACCTCCGTTGAATATACCATTGCCGCTAATCCTGAAATCTGCAGTTTGATTACTGGCGCTTTGGTTAAGTATTACTTCATCAGTGATTGGTGAGTAGGTACCGTCACCTAGCAACATGTCAGACGATGAACCCATTGCGGCAGTTGAAACCTGTCCTGAGTTGTTCACTTTAAGTAGTTGGTCTCCACCTCCTGCAAAAGTTGCAAACGTTACGTTACCAGTAGTATGTAATTGAGCCGTTGGTGAAGTGCTGCCTATTCCTATGTTTCCATTATCATCAATGGCTAGTGCTGTGTTAGTGATACCACTAGAGTAAAGAGTGGATGTTCCAAAGAGCATCTTAGAGCCAGCATCTGTTTCATACAAGTAGATGCCTGCTTTTGGCATACTGGGATTGTCATTGGTGGTTGACCAGAAAACGCCAGGTGTATATGCCGTATTGGTGTAATCAGTTGTAATTACAACACCAGCATTAGATAGGGATTGTGTGAAATTTGTTTGAGTGGTGCTTTCGTCGGGGTCATATACATTGAGCACTGCCCTGGGGTTGGTGGTTGAGATACCAATATTAGTTCCGTCATTGTATAAAGCAGAATTAGCTACCCAATTAGTGCCGTTATGCCTCATGGTTTGTCCGCTGGTGCCTGAAGGCAGGCTTAGTGGGGTCCAGGTGGAACCACTCCAGTAATAGAAACCATTCTGTCCGAAACTACCTCCGTTATTATAAACTAGAAGACCTGATGGTTTAGTTCCACTAATCGGGTCTGTAGTAGTGTTAAGAACTACTCTTGGCATTAAGAAACCTTTATCAGAAGATGAGATATCCAGAATGGCGCTGGCATTTCCGCTGGCGCCAGTGCTATTAATAGCAATATTTTGAGCGGATACCTGTGTGAGCATCGATATGGCGCTTATGGTGAGTACTAATTTTTTCATCGGCTTATTATTTAGGTGTCAGCAAGCCTGCGTTGTGTTTTTACATTGATTTAAGATTTTTTACAACTTACCTTACTTTTCAAGACGGAGGTCAGTGCTTGAATGGATGCCCAGGAAATACAAGTTTTAGACAATTGGATAAACAAAGCTGGTTAATTCGCTTATTCTAAAGATGTATTTTTGGCTTCAATGCAAGATTCTGTGGTTATATTTAAGTCTTTACTGGATGGCTTGGGGTTTGAACCCACCCAAGACCAGCATGCTTTATTGAGGAAATTAGCAGATTTTATACCCACCGAGGCTGAACAAAACGCATTCATTATAAAAGGATATGCAGGGACTGGAAAAACCACTTTGGTGAAAACCATAGTAAAGGAGCTGGAGGAACAAGAAAGGCTGTATGTTCTACTGGCACCAACGGGGCGGGCAGCCAAAGTGCTTTCAAACTACTCTGGGAAAAAGGCTTTTACCATCCATAAGTTTATTTATGTATTGCGCTCAGAGAAGGGCGGTGGGCGCACTTTTCAATTGAGAGCCAACAAATCAAAAAATGCAGTGATTATAGTGGACGAAGCATCCATGATATCGGGTAGTACTTCTCAAAATGATAGTGGCTGGGGGAGATTACAGCCCCGTATTCTTTTGGATGATTTGATGAGTTTCGTGACAAACGGCAGGAATTGCAAGCTAATACTGATTGGAGATACTGCACAGTTGCCGCCTGTGGGGGTGGAAGAAAGCCTGGCCTTGAGTGAGCAGTACATGGAAAGGTCGTTCTTTTTGGGGAAGGTTAACTCAGCCTACTTGCGGGAAGTAGTAAGGCAGCAAGAGCAATCGGGTATATTGGAGAATGCAACGGCACTCAGGCAATTGATTGAGGACGATAATCCTGATATATCACTGAATTTGAGAACTGATGTAGAAGCCATTGGTGGTGAAGAGTTGCCAGATATATTGGCAACTGCTTATGATACCTACGGTGAAGATGGTGTGATGGTGGTTACCCGCAGTAATAAGCGGGCTAACTTGTTCAATTACCAGATAAGGGGGCGCATCAAGTGGTTGGAGGAAGAATTGGCTGCAGGCGATAAACTGATGGTGGTAAAGAATAATTACTATTGGCTAGACCCTAAATCAAGGGCTGGCTTTGTGGCTAATGGTGACTTAGTGGAAGTGAGGAAGATAGTGCGTACGGAAGAGATGCATGGTTTCCGTTTTGCGGAAGTAATCTTGCAGATGCTGGATTACCCTGATGAGCCTGAAATGGAATGCTTGATATTGCTTGATACACTTACCTCAGAAGCGCCAGCGCTAACACCAGAAGGGCATGAGAAGCTCTTCCAAAGTGTGAGTCTGGATTACATGGATATACCGGATAGAAGAAAGCAGTTTGAGGCCATTTTTAATGATAAGTACCTGAATGCCCTACAAGTGAAGTTTGGATATGCTATCACCTGCCACAAGGCGCAGGGTGGGCAATGGCCTTGTGTGTTTATTGACCAAGGCTATCTGACCGATGAAATGCTGAACAAGGAATATCTCAGGTGGCTGTATACCGCTATCACCCGAGCTTCAGAAAAACTGTATCTGGTGAATTTTAATGAGCGGTTTTTGGCTATTCAGCAGTAGGCTCCTGTGGATAGGGATCCCTATAGCCTACAGACTCGTCCCAAAGCTCATCATAATTTTCAGGATACTTTTTATTGAGGAAGATAGTCCAGTATGCTTCTTTAGTGGTACCATCCCAACGCAAAATGGAGCTCCTATACTGCCAACTTTGGAAAATAGTGAGATAGATAAATGGTATGGTTAGTATTACAAAGGCAATGCGCAGCCATATTTTCTTTTCCATAATCACACTGATGAACGCTGCCATGGGTAGGGCAAGAATAGGGTAGTAGTCTACCAGGGTGCGGGCACCAAAGCTGCCGCCATACCACCAGCACCACCAGCTAAAGGTGATGTAGATGGCAGGAATGAAAAAAGTAATGATGCCCACCTGCATTTCACTCAGCCTTTTCCTCATGAAGAAAAAGCCAATGAGAGACAGGGCCATCAGGGGAGAATAGACCAGCCATCCTTTTCTGTAACTAAAGAAACCGCGGATTATTTCAGGCTCCAGCCAGTAGAATGTTTCTTTATTATAGGAGTAGAATATCCAGTCGCCGGAATATTCTTTCCAGTAGAGTAATTGGGGCAATACCGCTATGATGCCAAATAGTATCATTACCAGTATGTGCAAATAGTTGCCGAATAGTTCTTTTACTCTTGACCAAATGCCCTTAAAGTTGGTAACACCCCACAATAAAAAAAGAAATACTACCAATACATTATTCGGCCTTATGAGCATAATTACCCCGCCAGAAAGGCCTATGGCTGCTGCAAGCAGATAGCTTTTCTTGTGATGCCATTTATCAATGAAAAACAGGAAGGCTGCAATGGCAAAAAAGCTGAATGCATGAGACATGGCAGCGTCGTAGGTGGCATACTCAAAGAGGTTAGTGCCGAGGGCAAGTATTAATAGTGTGACAGCAGTTGTGAGGTCATTAAAGCGTTTCAGTAGTACTTGCCGCAGGAGCAAAAGCCCCAAGAGGGCATAGAAAAGCCCACTAAAGTTGAGTGCCACTTCATAAGGAGTACTAAAGCCATCTTGCGGGTAGCCCAGATACCCAGCCATCACATGTCCTACCAGGAAAAAAGGAGTATAGAAATAAGCTACCCCCATAGTCATTTTTTGTACCCGGTTGCCATTATCGTAGCGCAAAAAACCCGTCCTATATAGGATATAGTCATTATCATCATAAAAGCGCATGGAAAGGTCGTCGTAGATGAAATAGGCGGGTAGGTAACCGTAGTAGGAAGTAACATCAGAGGAGATAATTTTCCCCTGGACTATCCATTGCTTGAAATCCTTCACAGCATATACCCATGCCATGCCAATCACTATCACTGTGATGAGCGATAAAAGGTTTTTCTTGAAGAAGGATTTTAGCACAGGTAGTAATTAAGCTTTCAAAACTAAGGATTAGTTTTAATTGATACAGAACAAAAAACTCCGCTAAGCATAACGCCAAGCGGAGTTTGAAATGTGTGTCTTAAGAAGTATTACTTCCTGCTATCCATCAACTGGCGTTCGTGGCGTACTTCATCCACTTCCATCTTGCTGATGATTTCGTACATGATTTCCGTTGTTCCACCACCTACGGTCAACAGGCGCATATCACGGAAGGAGCGGGCAACGCCATAGTCCTCCATATAACCCCAGCCACCATGTATCTGTAGTGACTCATTGATAACATTTACAGCTGTTTCACAAGCGAAAGCCTTAGCCATGGTAATGATTTTAACAGCAGCAGGGCCATATTCCATGAACTCAGCTACGGCGCGGTAAGAGATAGAGCGACAAGCCTCTACGTCTACAGCCATTTTAGCCAGTTTGTGGCGCAACACCTGAAAGCTACCGATTGGCTTACCGAATGCTTTTCTCTCTTTCATGTATTTTTTGGCTTTCTCCATGGCATGCTCGGCGCCAGCAGTAGCAGTAATAGAAGCTATCAATCTTTCCTCCTGGAAGTTGTTCATGATGTAGTAGAAACCAAAGTTCTCATCACCCAAAAGTGCCGACTTAGGCACTTTACAATTCTCAAAGAACAACTGACCTGTATCAGAGCTGTGCATACCTAGTTTATTGTGAACTGGTATGGCAGAAAAACCTTCAATATTAGTATCAAACAATAAAAGACTTAACTGGTGACCTTCGCCAGTTCTTACGGCTAGTAGTATAAAGTCGGCCATAGTACCATTGGTGATGAACATTTTACTACCGTTCACTAAGTAATGGTCGCCCATATCTTCAGCAGTAGTAGTAATACCACCTACGTCGCTACCAGCACCTGGTTCAGTAACACCTAATGCACAGATTTTCTCCCCTTTAATGGCTGGCACCAAATATTTTTGTTTTTGCTCCTCAGTGCCAAGTGCATTGATTGCAGGCAAAGGCAGGTAGGTATGTGCATAAAGCGACATTGCCAAACCACCGATGTTGGCCCAGGCTAGTTCCTCGCCAATAACAACAGCGCCCCACATATCCATGCCGCTACCGCCATACTCAGTAGGGAAGGTAACACCAAAAAAGCCAGCTTCGCCCATTTTGCGGAATACCTCTCGGTCGCAAACTTTATTGGCTTCCCACTCGGCAACGTGAGGGGTTATTTCGGTTTGCACAAACTGGCGCATTGATTGCCTCAATAGGTTGTGCTCTTCAGTAAAAGGATTCAAATTATACATCGTTTCTTGTTTATTGTGAGTGTAATTAATCTTCAATTTCCAACTCCATGCGCAACAGGTGGCTGGAGAAATTTTTGCCCAGGGTGTCCATCCTCAATGAGCGACTAGCCCCGCCATCCAAAGCCTCATGGCACACGAAGTTAAGCGCCTCGATACTCTCCCACTCAAAACGCTCTACTTTACCCTTTATCAAGTCACCGAAGTGAGCTTTTACCTTATCGGCTGTCAAATACTTTTGAAGGGTTGGGTAATCCGCTGGCGTATTGGCTAAAACACCAATATTGCACACGTTGTTTTTATCGCCTGAGCGGGCACTGGCAATGTCAATTAACTTTACTGTTTTCATTTACTTTTTAGGCTAGAGGTCAAAAATAGGGAAAAAGGGGTAAAAAGATTGGGTTTTGGTGAATTTTAAATGCGTGCATTGATTTGGTGTTTCAACTCTCCACCACTTCCACCTTCTCCTCAATCCAATTTCTGTCAATCAAGGTAGGCCAAAGGCTAAGCATTACTCTATCCTGCTTACCCCAGCCAGGAATACCCACAATACCAGGAGGGCCATTTAAGCCCAGGCAGATAATAGAAGAAAAAGCCATTTTACCCGTGCGGTTGTCGCTGTGCTTTACTACCAGGCGCACGCCAATTTCATTCATTTGGTCAAGCACTTCTTTTGGTGGAGTAGGAGCAGCAGAACCATGCATGCCATTCACGCCTAGTATTTGGAACTCACTCCTTTCAATTTGTATGGGTAGCTTGCTCCAAATCTCCTTCACACCTTCAATGAACTTCTGCACTTTCTCATAAGCATAAGGCGCAGAAAAGAAAAAGAACTGGTCACTCATGTAACCTTCCATTAGGCCTGCTGTGAGTTTCAGTTTCTCAGGACGAGGCTTACCTTTCACTCCGCTCAGTTTCACCTTACCAGGCTCAAGTGTTTCCAAAGTAGCTTCAGTCAGGTCAACCGTAACGTCAGGAGTCATATAATTGGCAGGGTCATGGATTTCATATACCAACTGCTCACGCAGGGTATCACGACTCATCTTGCCCCCCTGGCTATCCAGCTTGTTGAATACAGCGGTACCATCTTCAGAAACCTCTGCAATAGGGTAACCCAAATTGCTGATGGGATAATCCATAGGCCACTCAGCGTAGGAATTACCACCACTGGCCTGACCACCGCACTCCAGTAGGTGACCAATTGAAATCCCCGAAGCTAGTTTATTCAAAGCCTCTTGAGATAAATCCTCGCCAATCTCCCAACCAAACTCATGAATAAGTACACCTAAGGTCAGGCATGGGTCAGCCACACGGCCTGCTAAAATGATTTGTGCCCCCTGGTTTAAAGCTTCAGCAACCGACTTAGCTCCTATGTAAACGTTGGCGTGGGTAGGCTGGTACTTGTTCTCAGAAAAAGGAATACCAGAATCAAGGTTGGCCAATTCTTCACCACCCTGCTGTAATTCATCTAAACGATGGAGTACATTATCACCAGTAATGGCGGCAATTTTAATGCCTTTCAAGCCTTGTGCCGCCAATATTTCAGAAACTTTCTTAGCAGCAGCTATGGGGTTCAATCCACCAGAGTTGGTGACCACCTTTATGCCCTTGCTCAAAGCTAGAGGGTAAAGGGTTTTCGCCTGAAACAATATATCTTTCGCATAGCCCGTTTCAGGGTCTTTCATTCTGTCTTTCTGCAAGATGGAAAGCGTCAATTCCGCTAAAGCATCATTCACGATGTAATCCGCCCCGCCTTCTTGGGCAATGGCAATTGCTGCCATAGGGCTATCGCCGTAAAAGCCTTGTCCACCTGCTATTCTAACTGTTTTGCTCATTATTCACCTATCCAGTTTGGTTCACGTTTTTCCATAAAAGCCTTGATACCCTCTTTAGCATCTTGAGAGCCAATGGTCTCACCCAGCATTTTTAGAAGATAAGTGTGCTTCTCGTTATCGTTCAACTCGGCTAATTTATCATAAGCCTCTAAGCCTTTCCTGATAGCGGTTGGTGAGTACTTGAAAATATCATCTACTAAACTTTGAACTGCACTATCTAGCTCACCAGCAGCAACAACTTCAGTTACCAAACCCAACTCTTTAGCCCTTTGTGCATCAGCCTTACCAGCCCTCATACAGAAATCCAATACCTGGCGGGCAGGCATCACCTGCAACATACTTTGCATCACCTGGAAAGGCCATATACCACGCCTTACCTCAGGCAGGCTGAAAGTCGCCTTATCACTGGCGATGATGTGAGTACAACCACATACCAACAGAAAACCGCCCGCCATCACAGGGGCGTGTATTTTGCCAATGCAAGGCTTGTGCAAGTGGCGGAACAAATCCCCAATTACCACGTCACCAGCGGGTTGTGGAATGGTAGAGTCATCAGGTTCGGTTTGACCAGCAAAGGCTTTCAGGTCAGCGCCAGCAGAAAAAATATCACCATTGGCAGCCAACACCACGGCCCACACAGCATTGGTGTAATGCGCATAAGTAAGGGCATAGGCCACTTCCCGCATCATAGTTGGGTTCATGGCGTTCTTTTTCTCAGGCCTGTTAAGGGTTACAGTAAGCAGGTGGTTATTTTCTTCCACCTGTATAAAAGCAAAGGTCTCACTATGAATAGTAGAAACCTGGTCTTTGGTAAATAGCATAGAAATGTCAATTAAAGGCCCGAAAATACAGTTTTTAGGCCATTCAAATAAGCAAAACGCCAAAAACCTTTTTCAGCAAAAAGCCCTCAAAAAAGTACGATGTTATTCGCAACCCAAGATTTTCCGTGAGTCCCCATGGGGGTGTCGACTAAACTTTGTTTACTTTGTAAATAAATTACAATGTTGATAAAATTTTAGTTTTGTTGTAGAATTACAAAGTTATTTTTTCTTACAGCCTACAAAGAAGGCCAGCACAATCACCACAACTACTATAAACACAATGGTTATCAGTCCCATGCTTTAAAGACAGTATTTGAATCCATTCGTTCATCAACACCCCCACAAATTCAAACATTCCAATAAGGCAAGTCAGTAATCTCCCCTTGAGGGGAGATTGAAACATAAATAGAGGTTTAAAAATCACAATGAAGGGGTGTAAAGAGAAAGCAATCCCTGTCACATAAAGAAGTAGCGCAATTCACCTAATAATTCTTCACAAACTTCTTAGTTAAGATACCATCACCAGTATTTGCTTTCACGACATATACACCAGGAGCTAACTCGCTCACATCAATAGAAGTAGTTTTATCCACCTCAAAATAGGATTTCACAATCCTGCCTTGCAAGTCCAAAACTTCAATGAAACCTTCTTGAGGAATAGTGATAGTTATAAAACCCGAAGTAGGATTTGGGTATATATACGATGGTTCATTATGGGTATGTTTTGCAACATTTACAGGAGTAGTCCATTTGGCAACATTATGAGTTTGAATTCCTCCAACCATATTAAATCTTCCCCCAACATATAATTCATTGTTAAACACTTGAAAGGCACTTATGGTATGTGGAGCATAAAAGTAAATAGTATCAAAAGGCCAATTAATCAGGGTGTCACCAATAATATTAGTAGAATCCGTTCCAGAACCCAAAGAACTCCAATTGTATCCATCATATCTGGCTATACTATTCACACTATCTCCGTCTATAGTACTGAAGGAGCCTCCTAAATACAGTTCATCGTTGTAAACGTGCATAGCTTGGATGTTTCCAACTCCATTATTATTGCCAGTAATTAAATCTCCTGTGAGTGACCAATCCGTGCCGTCCCATTTTGCAGGTTGGCCCGTGGTTATTCCACTTACTGTTTGATAGCGCGGAATGTAAAGTTCATTATTATATACCTCCATCGCATATATCACATTTGATATACCTCCTGCGCCTACTTCGCTCCACAACGTATCATTCCATTTGGCTATGCATTGTGTGATGAGTTGAGGGTGAGTAAAGCCACCTGCTACATAAAGTTCACCTTTGTATACCTCTAGTTCGAATACTCTTGCTGAATTAGTTAACCCACCGTTAAGATCTGACCATTCACTTCCATTCCATTTTCCAATACTATATACTGTTATTCCACCAGCAGTTTCCATGTCACCTCCTACATAAAGGTTGCCATTGTACACCTCCATAGAGTAAACAACATTACTGCAACCACCATCAACATCGCTGAAATTGGTACCATCCCATTTGGCAATATTGGAGAATATTGAAGGACCATTACTGCTATTCGGACTAAAACCACCTCCTACATACAACTCATTATTGTAAACTGCCATTGCCTCAATTCTTGAGGAACCTAGCAAATGAGTGCCAGGTACAGTATCAAAACTGATTCCATTCCATTTCAATAACCCAAAAGGTGATATGCCATTCGAATTGTAGAACTGACCACCTACATACAACTCACCATTATATACTGAGAAACAACTTACTCTTCCATTGACCCCGTTACCAATGGCACTCCATGACTGTGAATGAGTGAAAAGAGAAATTAAACTGAAGGATAGTAGAGTAAATAGTGTTTTCATAAATAAGATGGTAGGTTCAATCTACCTAAACTATGAAAGCCTCAATTTATTTCATTTAGCTCC